>CAZQJI010000050.1:0-18289 GCA_964593475.1 uncultured Bacteroidota bacterium
AAGTGAGTGAATGTGGTGGGAAGAAAAATTCAAAAATGCCTTTATCAACTTTTGAATTGTTTTACGATTTCATTGTAGATTAATTCCGGGATTTCGTCTCTATTTTCAATCGTTAATTTGATGATTTTGACATCGTTTCTTGATTTGATCCGGTTTATAATTTCATCGCCTTTTTCTTTTATTGTGCCAACTAAAATTTTATCGGAGTCAAGCACATTTAAAACTTTATTTACAAAATTTTTTGAGAGACATTCCATTTTCCCTATTTCATCTATGATGATTATATCGGAACTTAAATCTATTGAGGGAATTGCGACCTCTTCAATGTCTTTCAAATTCACATAGTATTTCCCGACTTTTACATTTGTTTTCAAATTAACATCAGCAAGTATTCCTGTTTTCCCGTCAAGAGTTACAATCTTAAAGCCCGTTCTTTTTCCAGATTCATTTCTTATTTCCTCGGTTATAAATCCAGAAACTTTAAATTTATCCTTTACAAGTTCCAGAAACTTTTTAATTGCTGTTGTTTTCCCCGTCCCGGGAGGTGATGTGATGAGAAAATTTTTTCTCACTTACATTGCTGTTCTATTTTCAATTGCCCTTACAATAGTTGCGGTGTCCGCATATTCAAGTGCCGTCCCGATTGGAAGTCCTCTTGCGATGCGTGTGACTTTAACGCCGAATGGTTTTATCAAGTTTGCAATGTAAATTGAAGTCGTCTCACCTTCAACACTTGGATTAAGAGCGATTATAACTTCATTAACACTGCCTGACGAGATTCGTTGCACAAGTTCTTTTATTTTCAAATCATCAGGTCCAATTCCTTCAAGTGGATTCATCACTCCACCGAGGACATGATAGACACCGTTATATTCATTTGTCTTTTCAATTGCTAAAACATCCATCGGCTCTTCAACAACGCAAATTGTCCCTTTATCTCTTTTTGGGCTTGAGCAGATCGGACAGGGGTCTGACTCGGTTATGTTAAAACAAATTGAACAATATCTTATTTTTTCTTTTACATCAATTATCGCTTTGACAAGTTTTTCAATTTCTTCTTTCGGCTGTTTCAAAATATATAGCGCAAGGCGTTGTGCGGTTTTTCTTCCGATTCCGGGAAACTTTGTCAACTCTTCAATTAAAGTTTCCAAACTTTCAGATGTGTAAAGCATATTTCTTACAGGAAATTTATTTCACGCTTTAAATCCAGGGAAGTTAAACGGGAAACCGGGGATTCCAGTTATCAATCCAGATGTTGCTTTTGCGATTTCTTCGCTTATCATCTTGTCAGCGCTTTGAAGTGCTTTATTTACAGCAGCGACGAGCAAGTCCTCAAGCATCTCTATATCATCAGGATTTACGACTTCTCTATCAATTTCAATTTTGACAATTTCTTTCTTCCCGTTTATTGTAACTTTTACCATTCCACCGCCTGCTTCTTCAGTCACTGTTTTGTTCTCAAGTTCTGCCTGGATTTTCTCAATTTCTTCCTGGACTTTTTCAAGTTGTTTGAACAGGGCTTTTAAATCTGGTTTCATTGGAATTTGATTTTTATTTTTTATATAAATTAAACAGGAAATCGGTTTAAAACAAAAATCGCTGGAACTTACGATTTGAAAATTTGCAAGTTAAAAATTAGTTCATTAGATTGACTTTGAAACAAAAAATTGCTTTGTGGAATGCAGGAATATAAAAAGCAAATAATTGAAGAAAATAACAGAGCAATAGATATAGTAGCCGATTACTGGTTAAACTCTGAGCCGGTATTTTTTGAAAATCTTCGTGGGAATGTTGTCCTTCTTCTGTTTTTCAACTACGCAAGTGGTGAATGGTTAGAACTTTACAGATATGTCGGTGAGTGGGAGAAAAGATATAAAGATAAAGGTTTGTTCATTCTCGGTGTCCATGTCCCGAAGTTCCCGTTTGAGATGAAAATTGAAAATGTTGATAACGAAATTAAGCGTCTCAAGATAAGTTTTCCGATCGCAATTGACAACGACTGGAGAAATTTAAGAAGATATGCTTTGTTGGTTTCAAAAAACTTTTTATTTGATGTTCCATATATTTTTCTTGTGAATCGCGACGGTTTGATCTCTTATTCTTCCTTTGGGGTTGGGAAATTATGGGAAATTGAATTTTACATTCAATCGCTCTTAATTAAGGCAGGTTATTACGGGGATTTTCCGCTTCCGGTCGGTTCAAGATATGATGTTGATGAGTCCGCTTTTTACAAAGTTACGCCGGAAATTTTGACATGTTATTCGGGTGGCGCTCTCGGGAATGCGGAGGGATTTGCACCGGAGTCAGTCGTTAAGTATGAAGATCCCAAAATTTATGTTAACGGCAAGTTTTATCTTGATGGAGAGTGGTATAACGGAAAGTATTATTTCAAGCATAATCCGATCTCACAATCGTCTGGAACTGTGATCCTGCCCTATGCCGGGACAAATGTCGGCGTTGTTATGGAGTCATTGAACGAAGAAAATTTAAAAGTTGTTGTTCTTCAAGATGATGAATTTTTAGATGAGTATAATTGTGGTGAAGATGTTAGATTTGAGAGAGGGAAAAGTTTTATTGATGTCAGCAAACCGAGATTTTATAATGTTGTTCAGAATCCTGATTTCGGTGAGCATATTTTAAAACTCATTGTTGATTCACCAAACTTTGCGATTTACAAGTTCTCAATATCTGCTCGCAGATTTAAACGGGAATTAATAACAGAATTTTGATCTTTAAAGATGGAAAAGAAAATAAAAAAAGATGAGGTCGTTAACTTTTTAATTAACTTTTCAAGGCATAATCAGTTCAGACCTATGGTTGTTGAAAAAGTAATCGGACGAAAAAAGGAAAGAATTGCTGAGGATATTTATTTTCTTGGTTTTCATTGCAAAACCGAAATCGGAGGAGGGGATAAAATTTTTCTTTTCAAAGCCACGAAGAATTATCAATTCATTGGTGAAATTGTTTTTGAATTGGGTGACATTAAAGATGTCTCTTATTTGAAAGATGCGGAAATTGAACAGGTGGCGATTAAATCTGACGGGGTGAAATATGTTGTAAAGGTCTTCGGTCGCCCAAACAACGAGATGCGTAGAGAAACAATTGCAAAAGTTGCGTATTTTATCTGGGAGAGAAAAGGTGGAATAGGGAGTCAGGAACTTGAAAACTGGGCTGAGGCGGAAAGAATAGTTCAGGACTGGGTTAAAATTTTTGAAGATGGATTTATAAAAATTTAATTAAATTTCGGGATGCTGAATTTTGTTTTAATCGTTTTGTTAAGTTATCTTGCTGGTTCAATTCCGACAAGCATCATAGTTGGAAAATTAGTTAAGGGGATTGACATAAGAAATTACGGGAGTGGAAATCCGGGCGGGACGAATGTGATTCGTGTTGTCGGGCTTGGCTGGGGAATTTTTGTTATCCTGTTTGATGCATTTAAAGGTTTTTTCGCAACCGCATTTATTGCAAAGTGGCTTTATACTGAAACTTTTTTAAATTTGACAACGGTTCAAATCATCGCTGGATGTTTTGCTGTTATCGGGCATATGTGGACTGTTTTTGCTGGTTTCAGGGGTGGCAAAGGAGTTAGCACTTCTGCAGGAATGCTTCTTGGCATCGCACCTGTTGATTTGTTAATTGCATTTTTAATCTTTGCTCTGATTGTCGCACTTACAAGATATGTCTCACTTGGCTCAATTGTCTCTGCAATTTTATTCCCGTTTATTATTGTTTTCAGCGAAAACATTTTGAAAATTCATCACCGTGATTTGAAAACTCTTTTAATTTTCGGAAGTATAATCGCACTTCTGATAGTTTATCGGCACAGAAGCAATATCAAACGCTTGATCGCTGGAAATGAAAATAAGTTAAGTTTTGGGAAAAAATGAAAGTAAGTGTGATTGGCTCAGGTAGCTGGGGGACAACGCTTGCAATCTTACTTTATGACAACGGGCATAGTGTTAAGCTATGGTTTAGAAGAAAAGAACATCTTGATGAAGTTAAAGCAATTGGTGAAAATCATATCTATCTTCCTGATGTTAAAATTCCAGATGAAATTTTTTTAACATCTGATTTAGAGGAAGCGCTTGGTGATGCAGAAGTTATTGTTCTTGCCGTCCCGACACAGCATTTGAGGTCTGTAATTTCAAGAGATGAATTTAAAAGCGTTAAGGATAAAATTTTTGTCAATGTGGCAAAGGGTATTGAAAATAAAACATTGATGAGAGTTTCCGAAATTCTTAAAGATTTACTCGGCGTGTATGAGAATTATTGTGTTCTCTCTGGACCAAGCCACGCTGAAGAAGTAAGCAGAAAGATACCGACTGCTGTTGTGGTTGCCTCATCAAATAAAGATGTCGCTGGTCTTGTTCAGAGCATTTTTATGAATGGTTATTTCCGTGTTTACACAAGTGATGATGTCGTCGGTGTGGAACTTGGTGGAGCATTGAAGAATATAATTGCAATTGCTACGGGAATTGCAGATGGGATTGGATTTGGTGACAACACAAGAGCAGCTATTATGACACGTGGTATTGCTGAAATTGTAAGATTGGGAGTTGCGATGGGGGCAAGGATTGAAACTTTTGCCGGTTTGTCGGGCATAGGTGATTTGATTGTGACTTGCACAAGTAAATACAGTCGGAATAGGTTTGTTGGTGAACAGATTGGAAAGGGCAAGAAACTTGAAGAAATTTTAGAAAATATGGTTATGGTTGCCGAAGGTGTGTGGACGACTATATCTGCGGTTGAGCTTGCGAAGAAATTTGGTGTTGAGATGCCGATTACGAATGCGGTTTATGATGTTCTTTTTAACGGTAAGAATCCGATGCAGGCAACTTCTGAATTAATGGGGAGAACCCCCAAACCAGAGGTCTGGGGGCTAAACTTTACCATCCGCTGAAAATTCCACCATCAACATAATCCCATAAAACAAAACCAACATAACGATACTTAAACGGTGAATCACCATAAATTGGGAATTCTCTCCCGATAGAAATTGCAAGATGACCCCGCCTTGTCAAACCAATGTAAATTTTTGGAACAATTGAAATTGTGTGCTCTTGTGCTCCGAGTGTTTTAGTTCCGACGAGTTCAATACCGGGGAATATACCACGCCTTCCTTCTGGCAGGACAAATGTGGTTGAAAGGGCGTAAATTAACTCTGGATTTCCTTTGCTTCTATTTACAGGTGCTTCAATCTTAACACTTCCTTGAAGTTCAATTTTTTCGCCCAGACCTTTTGCACCCGCAAGATATGGAACCAGAACAACAGTTCCTTTACCAAAACCTTTCGCCTCGCTTCCAGTCGGAAGTGAAAATTCAAATCCAGCGGTTAAAATTGACAGGTTTTTGTAATTGTCATAAAACGCATATTTCAAGCCGAGTTCAAGGTCGCCTATGCCAGTTGTATTTTGAACGCACGATTTGAAATTTTGAACCGGCAATTTTACTTCATATTGAAATCGGTTTGAAAATCTGTTTGCGTAGTATAAAACGACTTTCGTATCGCTTACATTATGACCATTTTCAAATTTGTATGTGTAAGTTGGAATTAAAAGAAATTCCTGCTCAACATATGCTTTCGTCACATAATGAGCACGTATGAAATTTACTTCACCCTGCGGATATTTCTTTTGGTTAACGAAGGATTTTATATGTTCAATCACATCATAAATTTGTTCATCGCTGAAGACATTACCAAATGCCGGCATCGTCTGCGAAAGACCCTTTATCGGTCCTCCGTATTTTATCACCGCATACCAATCCTTTCTTGCTTCTCTTGTGTTGAAATAAGGGTCTGTGAAATCCGGCGGTGGAACATCCCAGTTTTGTTTTATCTCCTCTGGTATGTTTCCAGTTCCATCAATCCCGTGGCATTTTGCACAAAATATCTCATAAATCTGTTTCCCATTCATAGTTTTTATAGCTTCAAGGTCAAGAACTTGTTCAACTGTGTCTTGCTGAGCAAAGATGAAACCAATATTTAAGAAAATCAGCCAAAGAAGTTTTTTTCTCATTTTTCGCTCAATTTTATTTTTTAATAAAGTATCCCAACCCCATGTTTGTAGACAAGCTCTCCACCTTTTAAGCCAGTTTGGATTAAAAAGAACAAGCCAATTAGTGAAATTAAAAACGCAATTAAATTTGTCTTAATGTTAAATTTCCCTGTCCTCATTAAAACGACCTTGACAATTAAAACGATTAAAAAAGTTATGCCTGTTAATTTTGCAAATGTTTCATGCGACTCTATCAATTCTTCAAGATGTGATACCTTTTCAAAATTTTCAGCTGCTGATTCACCGGATATAATCGTTGGGACAACAAATACTAATCCCAAAACAAGCGTTAGAAGTGAAGAATTTTTAATCCATTCTTTTTTGAGCAACATCCAGAGTATTTCAAATAAAATAAAAGTGGTGAACAAAGCTATCGGGAAATGGACAAGGACTGGATGAATGGGCATAGCGCTTACTTTTTATTTTAAATTTAAGGCAGGATGATAATCACAGGCAATTAAAATTTGATTAGAGTTTGTTAATTCAAATTGATGAAACTTGATTATGAATTTTCACAGATTTAATTTTGTATCAGTGAAAACAAAGTTTTTGAAGTGTTGTGAAAATACTTTTGGTTGAAGATGAAAAAGATTTGACAAGAACTTTGAAAAAAGGGTTAAAAGAAGCAGGTTTTAATGTTGACATCGCTTATGACGGTGAATCAGGGGTTTCACTTGCGACATCAGAAAACTATGATTGCATAATTCTTGATTTCAAACTACCGAAGTTGAATGGACTTGAGGTATGCAGAGAGATAAGAAGAAATAAAATAACCACGCCGATATTAATGCTTACAGTTGTTGATTCAGTGGATATAAAAGTTAAATGCCTTGATGCTGGAGCTGATGATTATCTTACGAAGCCATTTTCTTTTTCTGAATTGCTCGCCCGAATCCGTGCTCTTGTACGCAGAAACAAAGGCATGCAAACTCAAATTCAAATTGAAGACCTTGTCATCAACCCATTGAGTAGAACCGTTATAAGAGGTGGTAGAAAAATTTATCTCTCACCAAAAGAATTTGATCTGCTTTATTATCTTGCTTCAAATCAAGGAAAGGTGCTGACGAGGACGGAGATAGGGGAAAATGTCTGGGGGATTAATTTTGACACAGGAACAAACTATATTGATGTTTATATCAATTATTTGAGACGAAAGATAGATAAGGACTTCAGCAAAAAATTAATACACACGGTTCGTGGCGTTGGATATGTTTTAAAAGTTGAGTGAAAAAATATGAGCCAATTATGAAGACAAAATCTTTAAAATTTCAGCTTATCTTCTGGTATTCGCTTGTCTTTATTATTGCTTTTATAATTGCAGAATTTGGAATTTACATTTATCTTGATCAATCGCTTCATAAAGAACTTGACATAATTTTGAGAAAAGAAGCTGAAGAACTTGCGGGGAAAATTAAATTTATCGGAGATAAAATTTCATTTGTTGATTCAACAGAGTTTTATGAGGCGGAACATTTTTATTTTAATGAAGCTTCAGTGTTTTTCAGGGTCTTTGACGATAAATTAATGCTTGTTGAAACATCATTCAATCTTAAAAAGTCCGGTGTGTTAATTCCGGAACCGGATAGGACTAAATTTGGTAACGCAAATGAAGTGGAAATTGACGGGAAACGGCTTAGAATTTTTTATCAACCGATTTATTTTGATGGTAAATTTGCTGGATTGATTGAGACATCAAAATTTGAGGGGACGGTTCAAATAGCGATGGGGCTTTTAAGGACATCGCTTGTTTTTGCTATTTTGCTTGCATTTTTGATAGCATCATACGGCGGGAATTTAATAATTTCAAAATTGATAACTCCGCTTGAACAAATAATTTCAAAGGCGGATAAAATAACAGCTGAAAATTTGACCGAAAGAATTGAAATAGCACAGAAGAATCCACCTGAGGAAATCGTAAAGCTCGTCTCAACCCTTAACCGTTTGCTTGACAGATTGGAAAGATCTTTTAAACAAATTTCTCAATTCACTTCCGATGTCGCACATGAACTTTTGACACCACTTACCATAATAAAGGATGAAATTGAGATAACTTTGATGAAGAAGAGGCAGACGAAAGAGTATATTCAAACTTTAAATTTACTCCAGAAGCAAACGGATAGATCAATTGCGATAATAAAATCAATGCTTTACCTTGCGAAGGCAGACGCCGGGATTGTGAGGGCAAATGTTGAAAAAGTTAATGTTTCAGAGTTAATTCATGAGTTGGTTTTGACCTTTAATTTCAAAGCAAAGCAAAAAGGTGTGAAGATAAATTTCTATTGTGATAACGACTTGATTATAAACACGGATGAAAAAATTCTTTTTGAGGCGTTGAAAAATATAATTGACAATGCTATTGAATATACAAACGCTGGCGGTAAAGTTATGATAACATGCGAGAGACAAAATAACTTGGCTAAAATTTCCGTCTCCGATACCGGAATCGGGATAAGCGAAGATGAATTACAACATATCTTTGATAGATTTTATCGTGGCAAAAATGCATTTGAGATAAATCCATCCGGGACAGGGCTCGGGCTTGCTCTCGCAAAATCAATGATTGAAATAATTTCTGGCAAAATTGAAGTAAAAAGCCAGCTTGGCAAAGGTAGCGAATTTATAATTTACATACCGAATTTGCCTGTTTGAATTTACTTCACAACTTCGGGGATTTTTTCTTTTGAAAGTTCAGCCCTTAATCTGAAGAAATATCTGAATGTCAGCACTATAACTCCAAAGGTAAGAAGAAGAAGCAGTAAATCAGTTATTGTAAGTGTTAAGTTTCTTGATTCAACATAACTTTTAAGCAAAATTGAGAGAGATGTAACCGTTGTCAGGATCATAAATCCAGCCGGGATAGCTGCGAAATATGCTTTTATTGATTTTTGAGCAAACCAGGCGGTAACGGCAACAAGCGTGAGGGCAGCTAAAAGTTGATTTGCAGAGCCAAATATAGGCCAAATTTTTTGATACCCATTTGTGAAGGCAAGTAAAGCTGTAAGCAATATCCCTATAATAGAATTGAAAACTCTTGATTCAAGAAATTTTGGTTTCACCGAGAATAAAACATTCCAGAGCTCCTCAAAAAAGTATCTCATCAATCTGAAAAGTGTATCAATTGTTGTTATAAGAAAACCTTCAAGCATAAGGATTCCGAATATAGTTCCATATGAGATCGGGATGCCGAGTCCGTTGTTAAGTGTTTTGCCAACGCTTACCGCAAAAGCAAGAGGTGCATTTCCTTGTTTTAGATGTCCATTTTGCATTGGCCAGACAAGATCTTTATAGTGCTTAAAATCAAGCGCACCCAGAATCACAAATACAACACAAAGACCCAAAAATGATTCAAGAAGCATCGCCCCATAGCCGATCAATTGTGCGTATTTTTCATTTGAAAGTTGCTTTGATGTTGTTCCTGTTGCAATCAAAGAATGAGCCCCTGAAACAGCGCCACAGGCAATAGTCACAAATAAAAATGGCCATACTAAACCAAGTGCTTCCATTGACTCTGAGTTTATGTTAAATAACGGCGCTTGAATTTTTATTCCGTTAAAACCACTTCCGATGACCCCGAGAAACATCCCTGCAAGACCAAGATATAAAAGATGAACATTTGTGAAATCCCTGGGCTGAAGGATTATCCATACAGGGATCCAAGATGCAATGAAAGAATAGATCAGAATTATAACCATCCAGAGTTTCGGGTCAAGCGTAACAGGAAATTCAAATCCAATTATCACAGAAACAAATGAAATTGAAAGAGCTAAAACACTTGCGATAAAGGTTTTTATATGTCTTTTATAAAGCAAATAACCAACGACAGGAGCAAATACTGTTATAATTATAACCGAAGTGGACGCAATTCCACCAATTTTTCCCTGAATTTCTCCATTTATCACCGCTGTTTTTAAAAGAGTTTGCTCTGGTGGAAGACCAAGTTTTGAAATCGGGTAATATGAAGTCAAAGCTATTGCCGTAAGTTGAAGAAAAGCAGCGTTTACAAGCATTATCAGAAGAATTGCAAAGGATAAAAAGAAAGCAAAACCTGTATTCCCAAGTGTTTTCCGGGCTATATGAGCAATTGAGCGACCATTTTCCCTTACACTCACAAAAAGAGCCGAAAAATCATGCACCGCACCGATGAAAATCACACCAAGCAAAAGCCACATCCAGACAGGAACAAAACCATAAATTAAAGCAAGCGTTGGTCCAACTATCGGACCTGCTGCAGCAATTGACGCATAATGATGACCAAGTAAAACTATCGGTTTGGTCGGGACATAATCAACTCCATCATTTATTCTTACAGCCGGGGTTGGAATTTCAGGGTTAACACCTGCTTTCTTTGCAACATATCTTCCCCAGGTGAAAAATCCAGTTAATAATCCCGCTATGGAAATTAACATTGCGATCGCTATGTTCATATTTCCTCCCTGAATTTTGTTTTACTGAAAAGCATTCTCAATATGATTTATCTGCGTGTTTTTGCCCTTTAACATAATTGAGACAACATCAAATCTGCATTCTGAAAATTTAATTTCGTTAAGCTGTAAAAAAGCGCTTGCTATTTTTTTGAGTTGTTCTCGCTTTTTGACCGTGACGGAATCTTCTGGCAGACCAAACTTATCCGAAGCTCTCGTTTTAACTTCAACAAATACAAGTATATCACCGTCCATTGCGATTATATCAATCTCGCCATGACCATATCTGTAGTTTCTCCTCAAAATTTTATAACCTTTATCAGACAAAAACTTAACAGCGATTGCCTCGCCTATTTTACCTTTATTCTTCATCTTCAAAAAGTTTTTCCTGAATTACGGGATTTAAAACCATTTGAACAGGTCGGTATGATTTACGATGTATTCTGGTAATCCCAAATTTTGCGATGGCTTGAATGTGCTCTTTGGTGGGATAACCTTTATGCTTTGAAAAATTGTATTGCGGAAATTCTATTGCATATTGTTCCATTATTTCATCTCTTTTGACTTTCGCAATGATGGAAGCAGATGCGATTGATATTGACTTTCTATCGCCTTTGATTATGTTTTTGTATAAAACCTTTTTCTCATTCAGATTTAAACCCTTAAAATTAACATCAAATATATTCCCGTCAATCAGAACCACATCCGGAATTGTTTCAAGATTTTGTAGAGCCCGTATCATTGCAAGTTTTGTCGCATTTCTAATGTTGTATCTGTCTATTTCTTCATTTGATGCTTGACCGATCCCGACATCTATCGCTTCTTTCAAAATTACCTCACAAAGCTCTTTCCTTAATTTAGGTGTTAATTTCTTTGAATCATAAATCAACGGGTTGAAATAATCTTTCGGAAGTATGACCGCACATGCAACGACAGGACCTGCTATGGGTCCACAACCCGCTTCATCAACCCCCGCAATCAACGAATAACCCTGCGAGTAAAATTCATTTTCTATTTTTTTCATCTCTTCTTCACTCGTTCGTATCATTTTAAACTGCCAAAGTAAATTGCAAAAAGACCAATCAACATCTCAAATTTAAGCAGATTGCTTAATTTGTTCAAGTTTGATTTTCTTGTGTCTTTCAAAAGTGAGATTATAACATAAATCAAGCCAATGTCAACAACAGAAATTAGAAGCAAGAAAATTTGATTGTAAATTCCGACAAAGTAGGGAATAAGTGTTAAAAAGATTAAAATGACAAGAACAGCAATAGACACTTTTACAGATGCTCCAACTCCTGCAAGTATCGGAAATGTCTTTATCCCTGCTTTTAAGTCCCCTTCAATATCTTCTATGTCTTTAACAATTTCTCGGGAGAAATTTATCAAAAGTGCAAACAAAAATGGAAAAATTACATCCTTAAAGTTATCCACGACGCTTCCAGCGAAAATAAAGGCAAATCCTGTCATAAGTGCGACGGTAAAGTTTCCAAAGAGAGGAATTCGTTTGAGTTTAAAACTATAAAGAAAAATTATCACAGCAGAGAGCAGGGCGATGGAGAGAGAAAGTTTATTCAACAATAAACCAAGTCCAAGCCCTGAAATGGTTGTTAAAAAATAAAGCGAAAGCGCAGTTTCTCGCTTTATCAATCCAGATGGAATTGGGCGATTTGGTTTGTTTATTTTATCAATTTCAACATCAAAAAAATCGTTGATTATGTTCCCGCCCGCATCAATCAAAGACCCGACGATACCTGCAATAAACGCAAGTTTTAAAATGTTCGGATCATTTCGTCCGAAAATTAAAACACTTACAAAAATAGTCAATCCAGTGATAAAAACATTTGACGGGCGCATAATTTTTAAAATTGCAAACAGCTTCTTAAAACTCACTTTCAAGCCCGATATGTATTTTACCTGTTTTGAAACTATCTCCTTTTCCAAGAGCGTATGTCAAGCTTAACCTTCCTATTCGTGTGAGTATCAAAAATCCGAAGCCATAACCTGCTCTTACTGCTGAAAAAGAATTAACAATTCTCGGCAATATAACCGGATGATAAATATAGCCAATATCAGCGAATCCAAAAATTACAAGATCATCGCTCAACTTGAATTTGTTTTCAAAATTAGCCCATATCGCACGTGTTGCTATAAACTCTTTCTCCCTATAACCACGCAATGTTCTCGTCCCGCCAAATCTAAATGCATCGCTTTCGTCAATTCCATCTCCTGAAACAATTATGGCGTTAAATCTTGAGACAAATACGCTGTTTAAAATTTTCTTAAAATGATGATAAAAATCAAGTTTGAATTGAAATCTTGACACTTTTGTATTTGTTTTAACCTGTTCTGTTATCAATTTGGCTGGACCAATTATTTTTTTGTTTCCAATTTCATACGAACTTGAAAAATAGACACCGGAACTCGGGAAGATAACCTGATCTCTTGAATCATATAAAATCCCGATGCCAGCGTTTAATGTCCTGCTTTCAAAAATTTGATAATTAATTTCTTCAGTTGCGGTTGGGATGATTGAGGTCTGGGATAAATAAAGTGAGGTTTTAAAAATTTCAGAGAGTTTTTCTGAACTTGTTAATTCTATCTCCAGATTAATTTTAGGTCTTCTTAACACATAAATTGAATCCTGCTTTCTTTGATAAAACGAGAGCTCAACGCCAGCGGGAAGATTGAATATGTAAGGTTCAAAATAGTGTAGTTCAAACTCCTGTGTTTCTTTTGTTTCGGAGTTCCATCTGACTTCAAACCTACGCCCGGTTCCGAAAAGATTTTTCAAGGCAATGTTGATATATCCGGTCAAGTATCCGCTTGAAGAGCCGACCTTGGGGACATAGCCAATTATTCCGTCAAAGGAATTAACCCTTCCTTCTTTTACCTTTATCAAGATTCCACTTATAGTGTCGTTGAAAAAAATCTGTGGTTCGTCAACGAAATCAAACAGCCCCATTTTTGTTAATCTTTTCCGTATTTGCTTGAATTTATCATCTCTGTAAATTTCCCCTGGCTTTATTTTAATCTCACGCAAAATTAAATTTTCTTTCGTTGTGTTGTTGCCCTGTATCTCAATTCTGTCAATTTTTATGAGCTTTCCCTCGTTTATGTTAAGTGTAAAGTTTGCAAATTCATCATTTGTAAAGTTTAAATTTTCAATTTCAACCTGTGCGAGCGGATATCCGATGTTTGCGTATTTTTCAAGCAATTTGTTTATCCTTTGGTTTAAAATTTTTGGAGAGAAAAATTCGTCATTATTTGAAAGGATGACTGATTTTATCTCATCTTCTGATAAAATTCTATTCCCGTGAACTTCAATTGAGCTGACTTTCGCTCTTTTCCCTTCCGTGATGAAAATTTTCAGAATCTTGCCATCAATTCTGCTTGATTCAATCCTTGCAAAATAAAATCCATTCTCAATGTAAAGATTCAAGATTCGTTCTTTTATTTTTTCAACTTGTTCATCATGACTTGAATAAATTGCAGATAAAATCCCCGAAGTAGATATGTTTTTGTTGCCGTAAATTTCAATTTTATTGAAAATTGTTTGGGCAAAAATTTGAAGTGAAAGCAGAAGATAAAGTGAAACGAAAATTTTAAATTGTGTTTTGCGGGTCAACATCAATTATCAATTTGATACCTTTTGAATTTAATTTTGTCTCAAATTTCTCTTTCAATTGCCATATCACCTGTGCCACCTGTTTACCGCTTTTGTCAAATTGTTTTGGAATTTTCATTATTATGTGATATCTGTAATTTCGCTTGATCTTTGGAATAGCTGCTGGGGCTGGACCTAAAATTTGAATTGGGTTGTGAATCTTTGATTTCAATTCTTTTGCGAATTCCTCTGAAGCAGAGTCAACATCTTTTTCTTTTTCTCCTTTGAACTCAATTAAAATAAGTCGTGAAAATGGCGGATAATTAAGAACTTGCCTTATCTTTAATTCTCTTTCGTAAAATTCAAGCGTTTTATGATTCACAACATAATCAAAGATATAATGGTCGGGTTGAAATGTTTGAATTATAACTTCACCCTCTTTTTCGCTTCTTCCTGAACGACCCGCAACTTGTGTGAGAAGTTGAAATGTCCTCTCGCTTGATCTGAAATCTGGAATTAACATCGGGATGTCGGCTGAAATTACACCGACAAGCGTCACCCTTGAAAAGTCAAGTCCTTTTGCAACCATCTGAGTCCCGAGCAAGATATCGGCTTCACCATTTGCAAATTTCTGCATAATCCTGTCATATGATTTTTTCCCTGCGGTTGTATCAAGGTCCATTCTCAGAACTTTTGCATCCGGGAATATGTGCGTTAATTCATCTTCAACTTTTTGTGTGCCAACTCCTTTTAATTTAAGTTTTATTCCACCACATCTTCTGCATGAATCCGGAACATCTTTGACAGATCCACAGTAATGACACCTCAAATGGTTTTGTGCAATATGATAAATCAAAGTCACACTGCAATTATCACACATTTCAACATAGCCACAATCCTGACACTCAATATAAGTTGAATATCCACGCCTGTTTTGGAAAATTATTATGCCTTCTTTTTTATCAATTCGCTCTCTGATTTTTTGATTCAAAAGTTTTGAAATTGATGTTTTGTTGTTCTCTTTTCTTTCCTTGATCATGTCAACTATCTCGATCTTGGGCATTTTTGCCTTATCAACTCTTTCGGGCAAAATGAGGAAATGGTATTTACCGGTTTTTGCGTTGTAATACGATTCAAGGGATGGCGTTGCGGAGCCGAGGATAACCACAGCATTATTTAAATTCGCTCTCATTATTGCAACATCACGAGCATTATATCTTGGTGGATTGTCAAACTGCTTGTAAGAGTTTTCCTGTTCTTCATCAACAACTATTAACCCAATTTTTTCCAGTGGGGCAAAAATTGCCGATCTGGGACCTATAACAATCCTGTAAATTCCTTCTTTTATCATCCTCCACGAGTCATATCTTTCACCGATTGACATCTTGCTGTGTAGCACCCCGACGATATCGCCGAAGTTCTTTTTAAAGCGATTAACTATTTGAGGCGTTAGAGAAATTTCCGGGACGAGGACAATTGCGCTTTTTCCGAGATTGAGAACTTCTTTTATAGCTTCAATGTAAACCTGCGTTTTTCCACTTCCAGTTACGCCATAGAGAAGGAAAGTTTTAAATGTCCCGGCTTCTATTGACTTTTTTATCTCTGCAAGTGCTTTTTTTTGATGTTCGTTTAGCTCAATTTTTTTATCCGGCTCGTCAAATTCGTATTCAAATTTTCTAACCACTTCTTTTTGTAAAATTTCAACGAGACCTTTTTCCAGAAGTTTTTTTATTGTCTGTGCGCCGGTTTCAGTTGCTTTAAGAACTTCGGATAATGGAACTTCAATTTCACCTTTTTTAAACTGGTTGAGCAAATAAACGAGAACTTCAGCTTGTTTCGGTGCCGATTTCTCAATCTGGGCGATTTCAGATGTTAATTTTTTTAAGCTTTCGGTGTGTGATTTTGAAATTCTGATATATTTTTCAAATTTTACCTTCGCCTTTTGCTCGGGCAGATGTTTTTCTATTTCAATAAATCCAAGTGATTCAAGTGAGTTAAGAATTGAGTAGATGTTTTTAAATTTGAATTTGTTTTTAAGCGTTTTTATTGAGACATCGCGGTTTTCAGTTAATAGAAATTTCAAAATCTGAGCTCTTTTAGGAGATGAGTTTTCAATTCGTGATAATGTTTCCACATCTGGTTTGCGAATTAGTCTGACAATTCTTTTACTCTCAACAACAGTTCCCACAGGTAAAGCAGTTTTTAAAACTTCCCCCCAACTTGCAAAATAATAATCAGCGATCCATTTTGTTAATTTTAACATTTCATCTGATATGACCGGCTTCGGGTCAAGGACGTCCTTGATCTCTTTTAAATTATGCCATCCGCTTTGGTTTGTCACATCAACAATTATACCTGTCAACTCTTGCTTTCCGAATGGAACTATGACTCTTTTCCCAACCTGTATATCTTCTTTCAATTCATCAGGGACAATGTAGGTGAAAAGTTTATTTACCGGCACAGGGAGTGCGACATTAACATAAAGGTTTTTCATAAACCCTTTTTCAAAATTTTTTATTTTACTGATTTACGAGCGACTCAAGAATTTTATAAACCTGTATAAGGGGCAAATTTTTTTCCTCTGCGATCCGTTTGCATTCTTCAAACTCAGGAACAAGTCGCTGAGTGTTGTTTAATTGAACGAGTTTAAATTTGACTTTTCCAAATGGAGTGTCAATTTCTTTCTGTTCTCTTTTTAATTTTTTTCTTCTGACCTCAAAAATTTTTACACCAAGCGTTGTCGTTTGAGAGAAAATTATATTTAAAATTTCATCAAGTTTTGACTCTGAAACAAGCGTTGATAGGATAATCCCGGGGCGACCTTTCTTCATAATTATCGGGACAAGGTAAGCATCATTGGCCCCTAAGTAAAGAAGTTTTTCAATGACATAAGGATAAATTTCGGGGTTCATATCGTCAATGTTTGTCTCAACTAAAAGAAGTTTATCTTCATCGTATTTTTCAGGTAATTCTCCGATTATGATTCTTAAAAGATTCGGTTGTTGTGGAATTTCAAGGTCCCCGGCGCCATAGCCGATAGATTGAACTTTAATTGTTTCTTTTTCAAGTCCGTATTCTGCAAGCGTTGCTATGATTGCTCCGCCTGTTGGAGTTGTGAGCTCAAATGGTATATCGGTCAAAGTTGTTGGGAAATTTCTTAACAGCTCAACTGTTGCTGGAGATGGGACAGGCATTTTACCGTGTTGTGTCTGTGTAAATGTCCCGGAGCCAAGCGGAATTTTTGATGCATAAATTTTTTCAATTCCAAATTTTTCAATGCAAATTGCACAACCAACTATATCAATAATTGAGTCAATTGCCCCAACCTCGTGGAAGTGAACTTCCTCCAATGTCGTATTGTGTATTTTTGCTTCCGCTTGAGCTAATTTTGTGAAGATTTTCTTTGATGTCTCCTTGACGAATTCTGATAATTCGCTATCCTCAATTATTTCAAAAATTTCGGAAAGGTGTCTGTGTTTATTTTCTTTGCTTTTTATTATGACATCAAATTTCGTTGCGGTTATCCCGCTTCTTGTTATCTTTCGTGTTTGAATTTCGTAATTTGTTAAGTTTAATTTTTTTATCTCGTTTTTAAAATCCTCAAAGTCAAGTCCAGCATCAATAAAAGCACCAATTGTCATGTCTCCACTTATCCCTGAGAAAGCATCAAAATAAGCGATTTTCATTTTCAACGGCGAGATTAATTTTTTGGTAAAATTTAAGTAGTTGGATGAATATAAGCAAAATTGAATTAAGATTTGAAATTTATGGTGGGCTGATAAAAACAAAAAAGGACAGGCATTTGCCTGTCCCGGGGAATCTGGTTTGAAAACTTTTTACGCTTGGGCTTGCTGTGTGGTTGGGAAATTGTTTACGAATTGTGCAAGTTTTGATTTATAACTTGAAGCTCTGTTTTTGTGTATTATTCCCTTGACGACGAGTTTATCAAGAATTGAGTAAACTTTTTTGAGAGCTGCTTCTGCTTCTTCTTTTGTTGTTGCGTTTTTAACTTTTTTGATGAAAGTTTTCATCATTGATTTGTAATGCCTGTTGCGTTTGCGCCTTTTTTCGGACTTACGCAATCTCCTTTCGGCTGATTTAAGATTCGGCATTTGCGAATTTATTTTTGTTTGATATTCAGTTAAATTTTAGTTGCGGGGGCGGGATTTGAACCCGCGACCTTCGGGTTATGAGCCCGACGAGCT
>CAZQJI010000051.1:0-9188 GCA_964593475.1 uncultured Bacteroidota bacterium
ATATGATTGACGCTTCAAAGTTGACCGAAGCAGGGATGAAGCCCGATAAAACTATCTGGTATTCGGTTGAAGGTTCAGCGGAACTTGTGAAGAAGGTAACCATGGGAGTTATTCCAGTTTACGGGAGTTTGTATGTTGAGCAATATAAAGGTGAGCCAGAGAGATTCAAGAAAGCGGTTGAAATGGCTCTTGACAAAACCGATGGAGTTATGATATTTGACCTTGTTCATATTGAAAATTATGATTTATGGGATGAGCTGAAAGAAGTTTTAAAAAATTAACGGAGTTGTAAGTTGATACTTGCAAAAGTTACGGGAACGATCGTCGCAACGCAGAAAAACGAAAATCTGAAACAGTATAAAATTTTGATAATTCAACCAATTGACTTGAGAGGAAATTTCATCGGAAGAGATATGCTCGCTCTTGATATGGTTGATGCTGGAATCGGGGATACAGTGCTTGCACTTCAAGAAGGGACTTCGGCAAGGCAAATTCTGGGCAGGGATGATGTCCCGGTCCATACACTTGTTGTCGCTGTTGTTGATGGAATTGAAATAAAAGAAGATGGAGATGGAAATTAACATAAGACACATTCTTCAATTGATGGCAATTCCGGGGGTTGGTCCTTTGAGAATAAAAAATCTTGTGAATTATTTCAAAGATACAGAGCTTATATTCAAAGCATCACCATACGAGCTTATGAATGTTGAAGGGATAGATAAAGGGCTTGCGAAAAGAATTTTTGAATATAAGGATAAAAATTCAGATTTCGTGGATGAACAACTTGCGAAGGTTAAAAAACTTGGTGCGAAGGTGATAACTCTGTGGGATTCGGAGTATCCCGAGCTTTTGAGAAAAATTTATGATCCGCCACTTGTGCTGTTTGTTCGGGGTGATATAATTGAAAGAGACAGATATTCAATCGCGATCGTTGGGACAAGGACGCCGACGAATTACGGAAAAATGATCTGTGAAAAATTTGCACAGGAACTTGCAAAGATGAATTTGACAATTGTCAGCGGATTTGCCCGGGGTATAGATACAATTGCACATATCAGTGCAATTAAAGCTGGTGGAAGGACGATCGCTGTTCTTGGTTCCGGCGTGGATTATATTTACCCACCGGAAAATAGAAAACTTGTTGATAGTGTAATTTCAAATGGTGCGATTATTTCTGAATTTCCGATGGGAACAAAGCCAGATGCTATGAATTTCCCAAGGCGGAACAGGATCATAAGCGGGATGTCTGTTGCGGTTTTAATCGTTGAGACAAGTAGAACCGGAGGTGCTATGATAACCGCTGAATTTGCAAATGATCAAGGTCGTGATGTCTTTGCAATCCCCGGAAATGTTGACAGCGTAAAAAGTCAGGGGACAAATCTTTTGATCAAACAAAACAGAGCAAAGCTTGTTGATTCAGTTGAGGATATAATTGAGGAAATACGAACGATAATTCAACCGGTTTTAAAGACAGAGCCACCTAAACCGAAAGTTGAGCTTAATGTTTTTGAGTCAAAAATACTTGATGTTTTATCTTCAACCGAACCAATGCATGTGGATAAAATTGCTGAAAGCGCTGGTTTGTCCGTAACTGATACGCTTGTTCATCTTTTGTCGCTTGAATTTAAGGACCTTGTTCGTCAGCTTCCGGGAAAATTGTTTCTGAAAAAATTTTAATTCGTAAAATGGGGGAACTTGAAAAACTGTTTAATTTTTTGTAATTTTGTAATACTGAATTTGGCTTTAACCAAGCTCCTGGAGGTGAGAAATTATGATGGAAAGAGAGCTGACACCGCGTGAAAAGATGATTTTAAGATATATTGTGCAGGAATTTATAATGACCGCAAATCCTGTTGGTTCAAGGTATCTTGTCAAAAGATATAACCTTGGTTTAAGCCCTGCAACTGTCAGAAATATAATGGCAGATCTTGAAGATCTTGGTTATCTTACGCACCCGCATACATCTGCTGGAAGAGTTCCAACTGACAAAGGATACAGATTTTATGTTGACAATCTTCTTGAAATAAAAGACCTTACACTTGAAGAGAAAGAAGCAATAAAAAACATCATTCAGGACAAAACCGAACTTGAATCTATTTTGAAAGATATTTCAAAACTTATCGGAAGGATATCAAAACAATTAAGCATCGCATCAACACCGCAGATTAACGATGCAATTCTAACGCAACTTGATATAATAAGTTTGTCAGAGACAAAGCTCCTTGTAGTTATAAACATACAATCGGGGCTTGTCAGGACGATAATTCTTGAGGTTTCAAGCGAAATTTCAAGGGATAGACTTGATTTTGTAAAGACCATTTTAAATGAGCGTCTTTCCGGCTTAACTTTGAGACAGATAAGGGAGACATTTGCTGATAGAGTCCGGGATATTGAGCATGATTATGGGGAGATAATAAAAATTTTTCTGCGATCGGCAGGGAAATTGTTTTATGATTTTTATGATGTTGATAAAGTTCATATAGGTGGGGTTCCAGATGTGCTTGAGCATCCTGAGTTCAACAATCCGGATAGAGTCCGTGATATAATGGAGCTCGTTGAGGATGAAGATGTTATAATTCAAGTTTTTCAGACATTAAGAACTCATTCAAGTCAACGGGCGGAGACAGGTAAGGTAATAGTTTCAATTGGTGAAGAGAATCCGGAAGATAGGTTGAAAAATTACAGTTTGGTTGCGTCTGAATACAAAATCGGTGGAGTTTCTGGAGTTATCGGATTGCTTGGACCAAAGCGAATGAATTACAGCCGGATGATTTCACTTGTTAATTTTACTTGCAATGTTTTATCCGAGGTTTTGCATTGAAGTTTTTAAAAACAAATTTCTGACGAATGAAAATGATTAAGAGCGAAAAGGAAAATTTAAAGCCCATAAATGAAAATCAGGAAGAACTTGAAAAGAAAAATGTCGCTGAAAGCGAGGATACAGCGGTTGAAAATTTGCAGGAACAGACGGTGAATGAAATAGAGGCGCTTAAAGCTGAAAATGAGAATTTGAAGAAAGAGCTTGAGGAATATAAAGACAGATTGTTGAGGCGTGTTGCTGAATTTGAGAATTATAAAAAGCGACTTGAAGCTGATTTTTCAAACGCAGTTAAATATGCCAATGAAAAACTTCTTCTTGAAATTTTGCCTGTCGTTGATGATCTTGAGCGTTCTCTCGCGAGCGGGAAAGAGAAACCCGACTTTGACTCTTTTTATCAGGGCGTTAAGATGATTTATTCAAAATTGATGAAGGTTCTTGAAGCACATGGTGTTAAACCATTTGAGTCGGTCGGGAAGAAATTTGATGTCTATTATCATGAGGCGTTGTTAAGGATTCCACGTGATGATGTTCCGCCAGATACAGTGATAGATGAAGTTGAGCGTGGATATATGTATTATGATAAAGTTTTGCGACACGCCAAAGTTATAGTTTCCAGCCCAGTTGAGAAGCAAACAACAGAGGAGAAAAAAGATTTGCCAGAATCAGATTTCAGCGACGATCACAGAGGAAGTTAGTTGAGATTTTTTTGTTCAAGAGCTCAAAAGTTCAAAGGTTCAAATGATTAAAATCTATGGCGAAGAAAGATTATTACGAAATACTTGGTGTCCCGAGGAATGCAACGCTTGAGGAGATAAAGAAGGCATATAGAAAACTTGCAATGGAATATCATCCTGACAGAAATCCTGGAAATAAAGAAGCAGAGGAGAAATTCAAGGAGATAACCGAGGCGTATCAAATTTTAAGCGATCCCGAAAAGCGCAAAAGATATGATATGTATGGTCATTCGGGGATAAGCGAGAGCGATTATATCCATTTCACTGATGTCCACGATATATTTGATGTTTTCAGGGATATATTTGATTCTTTTGGTGGCGGGTTTTTTGATGATTTTTTCGGGACAAGAACGCAGACACGAAGAGTTCAAAGAGGAGTTCCCGGTTCGGACAGAAAATTGCGTTTGAAATTAACGCTTGAAGAAATTGCAACCGGAGTTAAAAAGAAACTTAAAATCAAACACTTTAAAGTTTGTGACGCTTGTGGGGGAACTGGCGCAAAATCCAGGAGTGGGTATGCAACTTGTTCAGTTTGCAACGGCACTGGCGAAGTAAGGCAGGTGAGAAAATCTTTCTTCGGACAAATGGTTACAATCACAACCTGTCCAAATTGCAATGGTGAAGGGAAAGTCATAAAAGAGCCGTGCAATGTTTGCGGTGGCGAAGGCAGAGTTTACGGTGAAAGCGTCGTTGATGTTGAAATTCCAGCTGGGGTAAGGGAAGGAAATTATCTCACCGTTCGTGGTTATGGTGACGCTGGAATAAGAGGCGGTGCACCGGGTGATTTGATCGTTGTAATTGAAGAAGAACCACATCCATTTTTCACGAGAAAAGGAAACGATATTTATTATACGCTTTTGATAAGTTACCCTGAAGCTGTTCTTGGCTCTGAAGTTGAAGTTCCATCACTTTATGGCAATATAAAAGTTAAAATTGAACCCGGGACACCATCTGGTAAAGAAATCAGATTTAAAGGAAAGGGTTTGCCATCGGTTGAAAAAAATTCAAGAGGTGACTTTGTCGTGAGAGTTGAAATCTGGGTTCCGGATAAAGTCACAAGCGTTGAAAAAGAGTTATTACAGAAACTTTTGAAGGAAGGGAAAAATATAAAGCCATCTGAAACCACGAAAAGAGCCACTTGATAAAATTGGCTTAATTTTGTAGATTTGAAAAGTCAAAACTTGTAAAAAGTTTGAATGCGAAGCTTTTTCAAGAAAATAAACGATTTTCTTGGCTTGACGAAATCTGAAAGTGTTGTTTTCTGGTTTTTGATTCTTGCTTTTGTTTCTGGATTGATTATAAAACTCGTTCGTGGCGATGTGATTCAACAACAAAGAATCTCAAATTTTGATTATTCTGTTTATGATGCAGAATTTGAGCGTAGGTCTTCCGAAATTGAAAAGTATATCAGTGATTCAAAAACGGAGATTGAAAAATCAAACCTTGCTGAAAAATCTGAACAGGTTAGTTTTAAAGTCAACATAAACACGGCAACAAAGGAAGAACTTATGAAACTTCCCGGAATTGGCGAGCAGACGGCGGAGAGGATAATTCAGCACAGGAAAATTTACGGCGAATTCAAAAGGATTGAAGATATAATGAATGTCAAAGGAATCGGTCAGAAAAAGTTTGAAAAGATAAAAAACTATTTAACAACAAACTAAAATAAAGGAGAGATAAATGGCACAAGTAAAAGCAAAGGGCTCAATCATTCTTGAAATTTTAATTGTAATTTTAACAGCTGTTCTCGTTTACACAATTTACGACCCGGCAATGAAAATTCGTGCGGAAGAAGAACTTAAGAAGATATGCAGGTTCAGAATGAAAAACATAAGACAGGCGGAGTTAAGATATTTTGATGAATACGGGAAATACACCGGGAACATTGACTCACTGATCGCCTTCATAAAGAGAGCAAATCTTCCTGATTCGCTTTTCTTCTCAACAGCTGCAGAAAAATTCAATCCAGATTCACTCCGTCGTTGTCCGAAATTAAACGAGCCCTATATTATGGGTGCTGATTCGCTTGGAAAATTTTACTGGGTTGAATGCCCGTATGGTCATGGAACGATAGGTTCAAAAGAAAAGCCAGAGGATGTGAATAAAGTTTCTTGGGAGTAAATGATTTTTATAACCGTCAGATTAAATAAAAATCATCTTGATATAGTAGAGGCAGAAGAACTTTCCAGAAAGCTGGTTTTAAAAAAAACCGTAAGTAGTGAAGTTAGCATTGAGACCCGGGATAATGAAAAAGTTGAAGAGATAGCTTCAATTATTTTATCTCTGGTGGATATAAAGGCGAAATTCACAAAACTTGCTTTGTGCATTGATACCAAATTCGCTTTTTTAAATGTCATACCCATTGATGCAAATTTATCTGAACAAGATTTGAATGAGCATTTGCTCTGGGAAGTTTCGCAGTATTTCCCGGGCGAATCAGCGCATGGATTGGTAGTTAGAGGTTACAGGTTCGGTGCTGGTAATGTTCAGAGAACGCTTATGGTGGCGGTTAAAAAGGAGCTTATCTCTTTTTTAAGAGCTATAGCGGATAAACTAAATTTGAGACCTCAAATAATTGACATTGATCATTTCGCTGTTGAAAATTGCTTGCGTGAGAGGATCACACCGATAAGATCAAGATATTTCTACAAAGATTTTCTTCTTGCTGGTGTAAAGCGAGGTAGAATTGATGTGAGCATATTCAGAAATTATGAGTTCCAGAGATATTTTTATTATGTTCCTCACGATGATTCCGATATCCGTTATTTTGTCATCAAGTTGATCAATGATAATGTTTCTTCCGGGTTTGATAAATTTGTTTTTTACGGGGATATGCTTGATTCATCAATTGTTGATCTGATAAGTGATATGCTCGGGAATAAATTTTCTCTGTTAAATCCGTTTGATTCAAGATTGTTTCTTGATGTTAAAGTCAGTCCTGAGACAGCACATATTTATGCTCCTAATATAGGACTTGCTTTGAGGATGTTATGGTCAGGATAATTACAGGCAAATACAAGGGACGCTCGTTGAAAATTCCAAAAGGTGAAGATATAAGACCCACATCTGACAGGGTTAAAGAAACACTTTTTAACATACTTTCAAGCAGGATTAATTTTGAAAACCTTTTAGTTCTTGATCTGTTCGCCGGGACAGGAGCTTTGGGATTTGAGGCATTGAGCAGAGGTGCGGAGAAGGTTTTTTTCGTTGATAATTATCCACGAGCATTGAAGATGATAAAAGATAATGCGCAAATTCTTGGTTGCTCTGATAAAATTGTCACCGTTAATGATGACGCTTTAAGTTTTATTGATTATGTTGATGAAAAATTTGACCTTATCTTTGCAGACCCACCTTATATGTATCCGCGAATTGATGAACTTGTCCATAAAATCTGGGAGAGAAAATTGTTAACTGAAATCGGTTTTTTCTCTCTTGAGCATGATGCCAGAATTGTTTTTACACCTGAGACAACAGAGTTTGAAATCGTCACAAGAAGAGAGTTCGGGAAAACAGCAATCACAATTTTTAAATACAGGGAAGGTGAAAAGTTATGAAAAGAATTGCAATTTATCCCGGGACATTTGATCCGATAACGAATGGTCATATTGATGTGATAGAGCGTGCTTCAAAGTTATTTGATAAAGTTATCGTCACGGTTGCAAAAAATGTCGCAAAGACCCCTCTTTTTACAGTTGAAGAGAGAATAAAGATGATCAAAGAAGCAGTTAAAAATTTTGACAATGTTGAGGTTGATAGTTTTGAAGGTCTTCTCGTTGATTATGCGAGGATGAAAAACGCTGTTGCAATAATTCGCGGGTTGAGAGCGGTCTCAGATTTTGAGTATGAGTTTCAAATGGCTTTGATGAACAGAAAAATATGCAATATAACGACTGTTTTTCTCGTCCCTCACGAGAAATATACATATCTTAATTCAACAATTGTTCGTGAGATAGCTTCATTTGGTGGAGATGTGAGCAGCTTCGTTCCGGAAATAGTTGACAAAATGTTAAAAGAAAAATTCAAAACCCAGAGTTTGCAAACACGAAGACAAAAGCAAAATAGAAATAAGAAATTATGATACCAAAACTTTCAGAAAAAATACTCAACTTACCTGAATCCGAAACGCTTCGCATCTCTGCGATAGCAAAAAATATGAAAGCACAGGGCATAGATGTTGTATCTTTAAGCGCTGGCGAACCCGATTTCCCGACCCCGGAGCACATAAAAGAAGCAGCAATTCAAGCGATAAAAGAAAACTTCACAAAATACACGCAAAATCAGGGAATTCCAGAACTTATCAATGCAATAATTGAGAAGTTTCGCCGTGATAACAACATTGAGTATAAGCCGAGTGAAATTCTTGTTTCAAGCGGGGCAAAGCATTCAATTTTCAACGCTTTGCAGGCAATTTGTAATCCTGGTGATGAAGTTATAATCCCTGCGCCATACTGGGTCAGTTATCCGGCGATGGTTGCTCTTGTTGATGCAAAACCGGTCATTTTAAAAACTGATATAAAAAACAACTTCAAAATTACACCTGAACAACTTCGCAGTGCGATAACCCCGAGAACTAAAGCGTTAATTTTTAACTCGCCTTCAAATCCAACCGGAACTGTTTATACGGAGGAAGAAATCAGGGAAATTGCAGAAGTTGTCTATGAGAAAAATATATTTGTGATCTCAGACGAAATTTATGAGAAGATAATTTATGATGAAAAACATTTCAGCATGGCTTCAATAAAAGAGTTAAGAGACCTCGTTGTAACTGTTAATGGTGTTTCAAAAGCATACGCTATGACAGGATGGAGAATTGGCTATATGGGCGCAAGTGAAGAAATAGTCAAGCTTGCGAACAAAGTTCAAGGTCAGATGACATCAAATGCGAGTTCAATTTCTCAGAAAGCAGCGGTTGCGGCTTTAGCAGGGACGCAGGAGCCGGTGAGAAAAATGGTTAATGAGTTTAAAATAAGGCGTGATTTCCTGTGTTCTGAATTAAAGCAAATCCCCGATATTGAAGTTTTTATTCCCTCGGGCGCATTTTATGTTTTCCCGAAGGTTTCCGCATATTATGGGCGAAGATACAACGGTTTTGAGATAAAGAATTCAAATGACTTTTGCGAGTTTCTTTTAAGAGAAGAAAAACTTGCGATTATCCCGGGCGATGCCTTCGGTATGGATGAATGTGTCAGGATTTCATACGCAGCTTCAATGGAAGATTTGATGAAAGGAGTTGAGAGATTTAAACGGGCGATTGAAAAGTTAAGCGATTGAAACTTATTTATTTGTTTGTGTGGTTTAATAAATAGTGAAAAGAAAAACAAAAAGGAGGTGGAGCGAATGCCAACTTACGAATATGTTTGCAACAACTGCGGTTATATATTTGAGGAATTTCAAAAGATAAGCGATGAACCGATAAAAATTTGTCCCAAATGCGGTGGTAATGTGAGCAGAAAGATCAGCGCCGGGATTGGTTTGATTTTCAAGGGTTCTGGATTTTATATAACCGATTACAAGCGTGGAAATTCTAAGAATGGCTCAAAATCTGAAACAAAATCAGAAACATCAAAATCTGAGTCAAAAGATTAAAACTTTTCCTTCGGTGGGGGTTGTCCCCCTCACCAAAATTTCCC
>CAZQJI010000051.1:9288-10548 GCA_964593475.1 uncultured Bacteroidota bacterium
GGAAAATAAAACTCGGTGAAAATTTATGCGGATAGAAGTTAACCTTTTGTCTTTGCGGGATAACCGAATTAGTTTGAATTACAATTACCATCTTTCAAGTTTGATATACAAAATAGTGGGGGCTTATTCAAAAAAGTTTGCAAGAAAAATTCATTCAAAGGGTTTCAATCTTGATGGAAAGGTTTTTAAAGCATTTACATTTTCAAAAATTTTCTATTTTGGCGGTTCACATGTTGAAGATGGAAAAATTTTCATCCCTGAAAATGGCAAGGTTTCATTTCTTGTCTCATCACCTTATGAAGAGTTTGTTAAAAGTTTTGCTCTGGGTTTAACAAAGGTAAATAAAATTTGGCTTGGGGAGAAAAGCAATATTTTTGAATTGAAGTCAGTTGAAATTGTATTTGAGCCAGATATTTTTAATGGTAATCTTATGGAAGAAATTGAAGTCAAAGGGGTATTTATTTCACCGCTTGTTGTTTCCAAAGTTGATTCGCTTGGAAAGAAAATTTATCTTGGTTGTGTTGATGTTGATGTTCCAGAACTTATAAAGGCGAACCTGTTAAAAAAATTTCTCGCATTTTACAAATACATTCCAGAAGATCATTTTGAGTTTGCTTTTTTGATGGACTATGTAGCCAGTCACGATTGGCGTAAATTGATAACTATAAAGGAGGGAACACCTGAAGAGACGAAAGTCAAGGGGATGCTTGCTCCTTTTGTGATAAAGGGAACGCGTCGTTTGTTAAAATTTGCATGGGAAGTTGGTCTGGGCGAGAAAAATTCAATGGGGTTCGGTATGTGGGATATCAAAAGAGATAAAAATAATGCGACGGGGAAACATGAAAATTTTTAGAGCATAGAAAATTTAAAACAAATGGAATTCGTTATGGAAGTTGAAAAATTAACAAAGGCAATTGGGATTTCAGCTCTATTTCATGACATCGGAAAATTCTGGCAAAGAGCTGTAAAAGGAGATGAGGGGCTTTCGTCAGAAACGAAAAAACTTGAGAGCGATTTATGTCCGGAAGCGGGTAAATATAGACATGTTTTGTGGACAGGTGAATTTTTTGAGATGTTTGAAGATGTTTTCCCGATAAGTGTTTCCGAAAGTTTAACGGGAGAAGCAATTGATAATGTGAAAAACCTTGCTTCAAGACATCATGTCCCAAGAACACCACTTCAAGTCATCGTTCAACAAGCCGACTGGTTAAGCAGTGGTATGGATAGAACAAAGCCGGAAGATATCAAGGATGAAGAAAC
>CAZQJI010000051.1:10648-17384 GCA_964593475.1 uncultured Bacteroidota bacterium
TCTTTCTTTGCTTGAGAAATATACATGGTGTATCCCAAGTTCAACAAAAGATGTTCCGGATGTCTCGCTTTACGATCATTTGAAGACGACATCTGCTATTGCTGTTGCGCTTTTGAGGTATCATTATGAAACCGGGACAATGAATAAAGAGGATATAAAAGACAGAAGCAGGAAGAAATTCATTTTCATAAATGGTGATGTCAGCGGGATACAGGATTTTATTTACATGCTTTCGTTGACAAATGTCAAAGGGGCAAGCAAAATTTTGAGGGCAAGGTCGTTTTACATTCAGGCAATCACGGAGGCGATAATAAATTATATTTTGGATGAGCTTAAACTTTTGCCAACTTCTTGTATAATGAACGCAGGCGGAAGGTTTATAATTCTTGCTCCAAATGTTAATTCGGTTAAAAATAGAATTGAAGAAATTGATAAAGAAATTTCATTGTGGTTCTATGATAAATTCAGCGCTGTTTTAACGCTTAACATGACATACGATGTTGAAATTTCGGGTGATGATTTGATGCGTGAAAATTTTGTCAATGTCCTCGCAACTGTTCAGAAGTCGGTTGAGGCGAAAAAGCGGAGGAAATTCTTTGAGATATTTAAAGATGGGAAAAGAGGATTTGTGTTTGATTCTATGTTTGAAAATTTGAAAAAAGATGGACATTGTGATTATTGCGGTGTTTATCCTGTTGAGAAACATTTCAAAGATGAAGAAGGTGAAGAGATAAAGGTTTGTAGCATATGTGATGATTTCGTAAATATCGGCCGGGAATTGACAGAGGTTGAGGCGATTTCTTATGCGAAGTTTAAGGCAAAGCATGGAGTTGAAATCCTCGGGGGCAAGGTTTATTTAAATTTTCATCAGTTAAATGAGATAAACATTCAAAGAGATGCGGATAGAATTTATCAAATTCATATGTTCAAGTATCATCCTGAATTTGGGTATCCTGTTAAATTTCTTGCAAATTATGTGCCACGATGGGGGGATGAAGATGAAAAATTTTATGAGAAAGTCAGAGAAATCAAAGAAGATTGGGATAATGCCAGAGGCAGACCTAAAACATTTGGAGAAATTGCAGAGATTGGAATTGTATCAGATGATGAGGGCAATAGTGAGGGGAAACCCATGCTTGGCGTTTTAAAAGCTGATGTTGATAACCTTGGGAAGATTTTTTCAATTGAATTTGCACAAAATATGAGCATATCAAAGTATGTCACATTAAGCAGAAGTTTTGATTTCTATTTCAGCGCTTTTCTTGATGAACTTGTGAGGAAAAAATATAAAAATGTTTATGTCGTTTATTCTGGGGGTGATGATTTGCTTTTTGTCGGTGAATGGAAAGAGGTGTTTGATTTCGCAGTTGAAATGTATAAGTGCTTCAGAAGATATACGACGCAAAATGAAAATATAACATTAAGCGCCGGGATTGCGCTTATAGGTCCAAAGTATCCAATTAACAGAGGCGCTTTGATGGCAGATGAATTTCTTGAGCGTTCAAAGGGGGCAGAGGGCAAGAATAGTTTGACGGTTTTTAACACAACTGTGAAGTGGGATTTTATTGATAAACTTATTGAGTGGAAAAACTTATTTGAAAAATGGTTAACTTCAAAAGATTCAAAAGTTAAAACAACATTTTTGCACAGGTTGTTGAATTATCAGCGTATGGCGAGAAGATATTATGAAGAGGGCGACCCGGAAGGGCTGAGGTTTACATATCTTTTGAAGTATGATGTCTCAAGAAACATTGTTGAGATAAAGGATGGTAAAATTGTCAAAGGTAGAGAGGAGCGTGAGAAGCTATTTGAGCTTGTTGAAAACAATTTGAAAGATGAATATAAAAAGTTGTGGCTTGGTTTGTCAATTCCGATTTCATATGTTCTTTACAAATACAGGGGCAAACAAAAAATAAAAAAGGAGGAATAAAAAATGGCGGAAAGGTATTTTTTGAGAGAAACTAAAGATGGAGAGCTCATAATTAAGGAGGAGTTATTAACAACAAGAGCAGAAAAAATTGCTGATGATTTTATTGGCGATGTCAGAAGACCAAATGTTAAAAGTTCTCAGTTGCGGAAGTTCTACAATGAGGTTAAAGCACTTGCGAAAAGAGCTGAGGAGGAGAAATTTGAGAAGATAAAACCGCTTGTCAAAATGTTGAAAGTCAAAGTGAATTATCAAAAAGGGAGAGGTTTTGTTCCAGAAGTTTTTGTTAGATTTATATCTGATTGTGTTGACAATATTGAAGATAAAAGCGATTTTGATGCCTTTGTTAAACATTTTGAAGCAGTAATTGGCTTCTACTACGGTAAAGCACAAAGGTTTGATTAAAAAATAAAAACTGGGGGCAAAAAACCATGATGAAACTTCTCAAGTATAAGGTCATCACCGGAAAAATTGAACTTTTAACAGGTCTTCATATCGGCGGTAGCAGTGATATAATTGAGATTGGTGGAATGGATAATCCAGTTTTAAAGCATCCGCTCACGGGTGAACCATATATTCCAGGCTCGTCTTTGAAGGGCAAAATAAGAAGTTTGCTTGAACTTGCGCTCGGAAAAGTTAATGATAACGGTGAAATCCATAAGTGTAAAAAACTTGATTGCGAAATTTGTAGAGTTTTTGGGACCTCACCAGATAAAGAATATGAAGAAATCGCCAAAGGGAGAGGACCAACAAGGGTTATTTTTAGAGACGCTTTCATTGATGATGAATACAGGAAAGAGATGAAAGATAAAGGTCTCACGGTTTATGATATAGTTGAGGAAAAGACGGAGAATGCTTTGAACAGGATAACTGCAAAGGCAAATCCACGTAAACTTGAAAGGGTTGTCCCGGGTGTTAAGTTCGCTTTTGAAATCGTTTATAGAGTATTTGACACCGGCGATGGGGGTAAAAAGGACGAGGAATTGTTTGACATAGTCAAAAGAGGAATGCGACTTCTTGAACTTGATTGTTTGGGTGGATATGGAAGCAGAGGAAGTGGGAAGATAAAGTTTATTGATGTCAGAGAAGAGGAATATCAACCGGAGGAATTAAAACTTGAAGTTGAGGTTTGAGGTATGCGGACTTTAAAGGTAAAATTTAAAGTGTTAAGTTCAGTTATAACTCCATTTCAATCAGACACGATATGGGGTCATATTGCGTGGGCTTGTTATTATATATGGGGTGAGGAAAGGTGTAAGGAATTTATCAAGTCACACAAAAATGGAAATCCAACGCTTGTATCAAACGCTTACCCAGAAGGATTCCTCCCAGTTCCGTATATTTCTTTGTTCGCCGGGGACTACATTGAAAGAGAACTTTTTAAGAAGGTCAAAAAGAAAAATTTGATGCGAATTGAAAATTTTGAAAAAGTTAAGGATAGTTTGAGTCCGGGGAAATTGTTTGAAATCCTGAAAAAAGAAGTTGAAGAAGAGAAGAAAAAAGATGTGAAGAGAGAGTTGAAAATTGCGGAAGTTAGTATTTTACGCAACAGGATAGACCGTTTAACTTTTACGACTTCTGGACTCGGAAAATTATTCGCAACGGATGAGGTGTTTTATCCGGTTGATTATGAAATGTGGTTTGCTGTGAAAACGGAGTTTTTCAGCAAAGATGAACTTGAAATGATATTTAAATCTATTGAGTTGAATGGCTTTGGAGCTGATGCAAGCGTTGGGAGGGGAAGAATAAAATTTGTTGAAATTTCTGAATATGAACTTCCGGAAGCAAAAGATGGAAACGCCTTCATTTCACTTTCAAATTTTATTCCCGCCGATAGTGAATTTGCTCAGTTTGAGGACGCATGGTATAAAACATTTATAAAGTTTCCAAAAGCTGGCGGACATTATGCTTTGATAAATCCATTTAAGAAACCACTTCTTTTCATTGAGGCAGGTTCTGTGTTCAAAGTTAAACAGTTGAAAAATTATTACGGATGTCTCGTTGAAAATGTCCATTCGGATTCGGACATAGTTCAATATGCCTATGCGTTCCCATTAAAAGTTAAGCTGGAGGGTTAAAAAATGGCGGATGAATACAAACAGGTTTATAAAGTTTCTTACCGGATAATAACCCCAATTCATATAGGCACAGGCGAAGATATAAGTCCGTTTGAGTATGTGATCAAAGATGGTATTTTTTACCGAATTGAATCTGAGGAGTTAATTTCCGGTTTGAGCGAGGAACAGCTTAAAAGATTTTATGCCTATATTGAAAGCAACAATCTCGTTGGATTGCGAAATGTCGTCATTGAAAATTTTGATGAAAAAACGCACGCAAAATACAAAGTCAGAGTCACTTCATCAATTGAGGAGAAATATAACAGAAACATCAAGGATATAAAAAATCAACTTTTAATCTCACCCTTTACAAGGAGCAAACCTGATTTTAAACCATATATTCCCGGAAGTTCAATCAAAGGTGCGATAAGAACTGCGGTAATTGATAGTATTGTGAAAGATAAAATTAAGCGAGAAAGAATTTCAAGCAATGAATTACGAAAAATAACACAGAAAAGAGATTGGGAACTTGAATTGTTAGATGCTTTGGTTAAAACAAGGCAAGGGGAACGAACTGATGCAAGGCGCGATCCTTTTAGAGTTTTGAAGGTTTCAGATGTTGAAGTGTCAGATGAATATTTTTCGGTTGGTGAGGTTTTAAATGCAAGGGTGGATGAGGAGAGAGGAGGAGTTAAAACCGTTGGGATTCAGATGTTTAAGGAAGTTTTGCTCGGTGAGGTTAACTTGAATACACGGGTTGAATTTGAGGGTGAGATAAGGATTGATGAGATTTTAAACGCAATTAAATATAAAGGTGTGGAAACGGATGATAAACTTGAAAATTGGATTCGTCGGGCTTTGTCAAAAGAATTTATAATCAAATCTTGTAATGATTTCTATCTCGGTGAATTCAGACGTGAGCGAGAGTTTTTTGAATTTGCTGTTGATATGCATGATATACTTGATAGGATTGAAAAAGCATTGAAGCCATCGGATAATGAATTTGTGATCAGAGTTGGAAGATTTAGCGGTTTTACTGCTATGACTCTCAACGAAATCAGGCAACCTAAAAACCCGAAGACGAAAAATCTCTTTGACGGAAAATATCCGATGGGCTGGGTAAAAGTTAAGTTTTTAAGTTAAAAATAAATTTTGGTTGAAAAAATGGGAAAAGAATTTCACATAATTAATGTCGGTAATTCACTTTTGACAAACTTCCAAAAGAAGACAGGAAATCAGGTCTCGCAGGCGGACAATGAATACTGGAAAGATAGAATTGACGATGTCAATTTTATGAATGAAATTTATGATTTTCTTGCTTCAGATCCCGAAAGAAACAGTGCTGAGTTAAACACATTTTTGAGAGTCGCAAAAGGTAAGGAATCTTCTGAGGTTGAGGTCTATCTTTCGGGGACAAATACTTATTCAAACGAGATATGTCTTCGCACAATAGCAAGGTATCTAAAAGATCGTGGTTTTAAGATTTATGACAACCCGATTTTTCCTGCTTATTTCCGTGAAGCGAAATATGATGAACAATATGCGAGGGATGAGTTTGTCAAAGGAGTTGCGGAGATGCTTGATAGATTCATTTATCTTGTGTTGAGAAAAAAAGAAGAAGGTTATGATGTTTACATCAATCCAACCGGCGGGCTTAAGGCACATGTGATTGCCTGTGCGCTTGCTGGCTTTCTTACCGGATGCAAGGTTTATTATATGAATGAAGAATTTAAAGAGGTTGTGTTTTTGCCCGAACTTTTTTATCTGCCCAGGGGAAAAGAAGTTGAACTTCTGGGATTTCTCTCAGACAAAGCACCGAGAAGTGGATACGATTATGAAAAACTTAAACAAAATTACAGTGACGAAATTGAAAGGTTGAAAATCTACGGACTTGTTGAGGTTGAGAAAGATGAGCAAGGTAAAGAGTTCAGGATAAGGATAACAAACAGAGGAAACTTTTTCCTGAACTTAACAAAGAGGATTTAAGTCAGATGAGGCATGTTTTAATTTCGGTTCTCGGTTCAACACCACAAATTTTAACTGAGACGCTCTGGTGTTTGAAAGTTCAAAGAGGCATAGATATTGATGAGGTTATTGTGATAACCACATCGTTTGGAAAGAGATTGATCGTTGAAGGAACAAAAGATTTACCACCGTTGCTCGGTAAAGGTGGAGTTTTTGAAAAATTTTGTGAAGAATTTAAGACAAATCCAAAATTTAATGAGCTAAATATACTGGTGATAAAAGACAGAGAGGGTAATGAGCTTGAAGATATTCGCAACGATGTTGATAACGAGTGTGCAGCGGATTTCATAATTAATGTTATAAGGGAATTTGCAAAAAAGGATGATGTTGTGATTCATTGTTCGGTTGCAGGCGGAAGGAAGACGATGTCTGTATTTGCCGGGCTTGCGATGACACTTGTTGGAAGGGGGCAAGATCATCTCTATCATGTTCTTGTTTCACCTCAGGAAGTTGAAAGCAATCCGGGATTCTTTTACAAGCCATCAAAGCCAGCTTTCATAGAAACTGGCAAAGGGAAGATAAGTACAGATAAAGTTGAGATTACACTTGCAGAAATTCCGTTTTTAAGGTTGGGTGAAAAGTATGCAAATGTTTTTCCGCAGGATTTAAGTTATACTGAAATAGTTGAGAGAATTCAAAATTATGAAGACATTTCTGAAGCAGTTGTAAAAGCAGATTCCGGTGATTTTGAGATTGTTGGAAAGAGCAAAAAGATTCGTGATGCTTT
>CAZQJI010000052.1:0-13579 GCA_964593475.1 uncultured Bacteroidota bacterium
CCCGCAACTTCCAGCGTGACAGGCTGGCGTGCTAACCAATTGCACCACGGCTCCACTCAAAACCGAAATAAATATAATTAACTTGCTCTAAAAATGCAAATTATTTTATCATTCACTTTTTTACACCGGCTGCTTTTCTCAATCTATCCATAATTGCAATTCCAAGCCCGACTTCAGGGACTTCCTGTGCGTAAATTACATCAACGCCGGCTTCATCAAGGCGATGGAGTGCTAAAAACAAATTACTTGCTGCTTCTATAAGATCCCCGTTTTCAGATAAAATTTCCACATGTTTTGATTTTATTTCAAAATCGTGTTTTTTGAAAAGCAAAATTCCTGCATTTTCAAGATTTTTGCCGAAAAGTTCGTCAATTGATGAAAAAATTTTAACAGGTGTTCTGGGCGAGTAATGCGTCTGGAGTTGTCCCGGTGAAAGAATTTTTTCTGCTTTTGTTTGAATTTTCACTTTTCCGATAACTTTTTCAATCTCTTCAATTGGGAGTCCGCCGGGGCGTAAGATGGTTGGTTCTTCAAGTAATGAAAGAACGGTTGATTCAACTCCGATTGGACATTTGCCACCGTCAAGAATTAAATCAATTTTATCACCAAGCTGTTTCTCAACATGTTCAGCTGTTGTCGGGCTTATGTATCCGAATGGATTTGCACTTGGTGCGGAAATTGGGGTTTCAGCATTTTCAATCAACGCAAGAGCAACAGGGTGAGATGGCATTCTAATGGCGACACTGGGCAATCCAGCCGTGACTATATCAGGAACAATTTCAGATTTTGGTAGAACGAGTGTAAGAGGACCGGGCCAAAATTTTTCTATCAGTTTAAAAGCTCGCTCATCAATTTTTTTTGTCAGTTTTTCAAGCCATTGAATTTTTGAAATGTGGACGATAAGCGGGTCAAATTTAGGGCGTTTTTTTACTTCAAAAATTTTTGCAACTGCATATGGATTAAGCGCATCAGCTCCGAGTCCGTAAACCGTTTCCGTTGGGAATGCGACAAGTCCACCTTTTTTTATTATTGAACCAGCAAGTTTTATATTCTCATCATTTGCTATCACTCGCATAGGACAAAATTTCTTAAATTTGTGAAATCTTTTCAATTCTCTGCCAAATTAAACAAGATTTTGGTTTCAAATGCTCAGTGGCTCAAAAATTCAAATGATTATTTTTTAATGATTTTTTCTGGCACATGCTTTGCATTATAAATTTACAGAAAAAATTTATTTCACTAAAAACAAAACAGGAGAGGTGAAAAATTATGGGAAAAATAGTTGGAATTGACCTTGGGACGACAAACTCTGTTGTTGCTGTTAAAATGGGAAATGATGTTGTTGTAATTCCGACTTCCGAGGGACCAAGGACGCTTCCTTCTGTTGTTGCTTTTACGAAGACAGGAGAGCGACTTGTTGGACATCCGGCAAAACGACAGGCGATAACAAATCCCGAAAATACAATTTATTCAATCAAAAGATTCATGGGAAGATTTTATGATGAAGTGATTGAAGAAGCAAGAAGAGTTCCATACAAAGTTGTTCGTGGTCCGAACAATACAGCAAGAGTTCAAATTGGAGACAGGGTTTATTCACCGCCTGAAATTTCTGCGATGATTTTACAGAAGTTGAAACAAGATGCTGAGGCATATCTTGGTGAAAAGATAACGGATGCGGTGATTACGGTTCCAGCATATTTCAATGATGCACAGCGTCAGGCAACGAAAGAAGCCGGTGAAATTGCGGGTTTGAATGTCAGAAGAATAATCAACGAGCCAACAGCAGCTGCACTTGCTTTTGGACTTGATAAAAAAGGAAAACAGATGAAGATTGCGGTTTTTGACCTTGGTGGTGGAACTTTTGATATTTCAATTCTTGAGATTGGCGAAGGTGTTTTTGAAGTTAAAGGAACAAGTGGAGATACACATCTCGGTGGTGATGATTTTGATCAGAGGATAATTGACTGGATAGCTGAGGAGTTTTTAAAGCAAGAAGGTGTTGATTTACGAAAGGACCCGATCGCGTTGCAAAGGTTAAAAGAAGCAGCGGAAAGAGCGAAAATTGAACTCTCAAGCCGACTTGAAACGGAGATAAATCTCCCGTTCATAACTGCTACAAACACTGGACCGAAACATTTGCAAATGACTTTGACGAGGGCAAAATTTGAAGCTTTGATTGATGATCTTCTCCAGAAGCTCATCCCTCCGTGTGAGGAAGCATTGAAGAGGGCTAAGTTAACAGTTGATGATATTGACGAGGTTATTCTTGTTGGTGGTTCAACAAGAATTCCGAAAGTTCAGCAAATCGTTCGTGATTTCTTCAAGAAAGAGCCGAATAAGAGCGTAAATCCAGATGAAGCGGTCGCCATAGGTGCTGCAATTCAAGCAGCGGTTCTTGCTGGTGAAGAGAAGGACATTTTACTTCTTGATGTCACTCCGCTTTCACTCGGAGTTGAAACACTTGGTGGTGTTATGACTGTTTTAATTCCGGCTAATACGACAATTCCGACGAGAAAAACCGAGATATTCACAACCGCTGCTGACAATCAGACATCCGTTGAGATCCATGTCTTGCAAGGTGAAAGACCGATGGCGAAGGACAATAGATCACTTGGAAGATTTATACTTGATGGGATTCCGCCAGCACCGCGTGGCGTTCCGCAGATAGAAGTTACATTTGATATTGATGCGAATGGAATTTTGCATGTGACGGCGCGTGATAAGGCAACAGGTAGAGAGCAAAGCATAAGAATCACAGCTTCAAGTGGATTGACCAAAGAGGAAATTGAGAGAATGAAACGTGAGGCTCAGGAACACGCTGAGGAAGATAGAAGAAAACGAGAAGAAGCTGAACTTAGGAATCAGGCGGACAACCTCGTTTATACAACGCGTAAACAGCTCAGAGAAATTGGAGATAAACTTCCATCAGATTTGAAGAGCAAGGTTGAGATGAAGGCAAATAAACTTGAAGATTTGATCAAAACAAACGCACCTATAGCTGATGTCAAGGCCGGTATGGATGAGTTAACACGTGCCTGGAACGAAGCTTCAAACTATCTCTATCAACATGCAACCTCTGGAACTTATAGCTCGGGTTACGCTGGTGGAACTGCACAGGAGTCAGAGACGAAGAAGGATGTGAAAGATGCCGATTATGAGATTGTTGATGATAAGGATAAAAAAGAAAAGAATTGAAATCGGGTCTTAAAAGCACCTTTTAAATCAAGGCGAGGTTTTTAGACCTCGCCTTTTTTGTCAGAATTTTAAAATTAACAATTGAGGAGGTGGTAAAAAGATGAACTGGAATAAATTTACGATAAAATCCCAGGACGCAATTCAAAAAGCAATGCAAATTGCTGCTGAAAGAAATCATCAGGTTATTGAACCCGAACATCTTCTTCTTGCTCTGATTGATGATGAAACCGGTCTTGTCAATTCAATCATAAAGAAGATCGGTGGAAATGTCGCATACATTAAAAATAGATTGAACGAGTCAATAAAAAGATTTCCGCAGGTTCAAGGAGCAGGGCTTGGGAATCAATATATTTCTCAGAGCTTGATGAAAATTTTTGATGATGCTCTAAAAGAAGCAAATCAACTCAAAGATGAATATATAAGCGTTGAGCATCTTTTGATTGCCCTGGCGGAAAATAGAAATAATGATGCGGGGAGAATTCTTGCCGACCAAGGGATCACTAAAGACGCAATTTTAAAAGTTATGCGTGAGATTCGTGGTTCTCAAAGAGTTACGGATCAAAATCCAGAGGATAAATATCAAGCGCTTCAAAAATATGGAAGGGACTTGACAGAGCTTGCGCGCCTCGGGAAACTTGATCCTGTCATCGGGAGGGACGAAGAGATAAGAAGAGTCATGCAGGTGTTAAGCAGAAGAACCAAAAACAATCCTGTGTTAATTGGTGAACCAGGTGTTGGTAAGACGGCAATTGTTGAAGGAATTGCGCATAGAATTGTCCAGGGTGATGTTCCGGAGCCGTTGAAGAATAAAAGAATTTTTGCCCTTGACATTGGAGCTTTGATTGCTGGAACGAAATATCGTGGTGAGTTTGAAGATAGATTGAAAGCTGTTTTGAGAGAAATTCAGGAGTCAAACGGTGAAATAATCCTCTTTATTGATGAATTGCATACGATAGTTGGCGCAGGTGCAGCTGAAGGTGCGGTTGATGCAGCAAATATGTTAAAGCCAGCGCTTGCCCGTGGTGAATTACACGCAATCGGTGCAACCACAATTGATGAGTATAGAAAACACATTGAGAAAGACCCGGCACTTGAGAGAAGATTTCAACCAATACTTGTTGAAGAACCGTCGGTTGAGGATACAATCTCAATCCTGCGTGGATTAAAAGAAAAATACGAAGTTCATCACGGAGTTAGGATTACGGATGCAGCAATTGTTGCAGCTGCTCAGCTGAGCCATAGATACATAACGGACAGATATCTTCCTGATAAAGCGATTGATTTGATTGATGAAGCAGCTTCAAAGTTGAGAATTGAAATTGATTCAATGCCCGAGGAACTTGACGAGCTTGAAAGAAAAATCAAACAGCTTGAAATTGAACGTGAAGCCGTAAAGCGTGAGTTAACATCAAATTATGCAACCGATGTTGATAAGAAGGCAACACAGAAGAAACTTGAAGAAATTGAGCAAGAGCTTGCTTCATTGCGTGAAGAAAGAGATAGATTGAGAGTGCATTGGGAAACAGAAAAAGAGCTTATTAAGTCAATTCGTGAGATGAAAGAGCAAATTGAGAAAGCAAAAATTGAGGCCGAAAAAGCTGAAAGAGAAGGAGATTATGCAAGGGTTGCGGAATTAAGATACGGGGTTATTCATTCGCTTGAGATGAAATTGAAAGAGACGACCCAAAAACTTGCAGAAGTTCAAAAAGATTTGAGAATGCTTAAGGAGGAAGTTGATGCTGAAGATATAGCGGAAATTGTTTCAAAGTGGACTGGAATCCCGGTGCAGAGAATGCTTGAAAGTGAAAGAACCAAACTCCTTCATATGGAAGAGAGATTACACGAAAGAATCGTTGATCAAGAGGAAGCTGTTAAAGCAGTCAGCAATGCAATTCGCAGGGCAAGAGCCGGACTTCAGGATGAAAGAAGACCGATTGGTTCATTTCTTTTCATTGGAAGTACAGGCGTCGGTAAAACGGAACTTGCGAAAGCGCTTGCAGAACTTCTCTTTAACGATGAAAATGCAATGATAAGAATTGATATGTCAGAATATATGGAAAGATTCTCGGTTTCAAGATTGATTGGTGCTCCACCCGGGTATGTTGGATATGAAGAAGGTGGGCAATTGACAGAGGCGGTGAGAAGAAAACCGTATTCAGTTGTTTTACTTGATGAAATTGAAAAAGCACATCCGGAGGTCTTCAACATTCTTCTTCAGGTTCTTGAAGATGGAAGATTGACAGATAGCAAAGGTCATGTTGTTAACTTCAAAAATACAATCATCATAATGACTTCAAACATCGGTTCACACATAATTCAGGAGAAAATGTCAAGGATGACCGATGAGAATCGTGATAAAATTATGGAAGAGATACGCAATGAGGTTATGCAACTTTTGAGGCAGACGATAAGACCTGAATTTTTAAACAGAATTGACGAAATAATTTTCTTCAAGCCATTGACAAAGAGCGATATCTTGAAGATTGTTGATTTACAAATTAAACAGGTCAATAAGCGACTTGAAAAGAACAATATGAAGATAGAGTTAACAGATAAGGCACGTGTGTGGCTTGCTGATATCGGTTATGACCCGACTTTTGGAGCAAGACCTTTGAGAAGAGTCATACAGAAACATATTCTTGATCCACTTGCTGAGAAAATTCTTGCGGGTGAATTTATGAACGGAGATACTATAATCGTTGATGTTGACTATCATGGTAAGCCGGTTTTTACAAAGAAAATTGAAGAAGTTGAGGTTGTTTAAATCAAGCGGGGAGCAGGGCTCCCCGTTTTTTGTTTTAAGTTTAACAGGTTTTTAAACCACTCGGGGGAATATTTGAAATTTTCAATTATTAACTCTAAATTTTATCTTGCAAAAACAATAAAGTGGAGTTTGCGTTGAGAGCATATCTATCCGGAGGTATGGAATACGCAAGCGACGGTGGAAAGGGATGGAGAGATGAAATGCAAAGATGGTTGAATGAAAATTTGTCTCACGATGTTTTTAATCCTGTTGTTGAAACCGAGAAATTTTTAAGTGAGAAATATCCGGAAGTTGATTTTCGTGAAATTAAGAAGACATCGCCAGAAAAATTTAAAGAGATAATCTCCGAAATCGTTCAAAGAGATTTAAAAGCGATTAGTTCCTGTGATTATGTTATCTGTTTCTGGGATGAGGGGGCTGAAAAAGGTGCGGGGACTCAAGGTGAGGTGACAGTTGCTAAATTACTTAACAAGCCGGTTTTTCTCGTCAGCAAATTTCATCTCTCAAAAATTCCATCCTGGATAATTGGCTGTGCTGATGAAATCTTTAAAGATTTTGATGAGCTTAAAGATTTTCTTTTAAAAAAATTTAAACCAGCGTATGCGTCCAACTCGGGCGGAAATTAATCTCTCTGCTTTTGAATTTAACTTTAAACAGGTTCGGAAACTTGTGGGGGAAAAGACAAAAATCATGGCTGTTGTCAAAGCAAATGCTTATGGACATGGTGCAGTTGAAATATCAAAACTTGCTGTTTCCTTAGGTGCTGATTATCTTGCTGTTGCAATACCTGAAGAAGGTGTTGAGTTGAGAGAAAATGGAATTAGTGCACCAATACTTGTTTTCACCCCGCCCTTTGAACACCAAATTGAATTATTTTTTAAGTATTCTTTAACTCCAACGATTGCGACTTTTGAATCAGCGGAGAAATTTAACTCATTTGCGGAAAAATTCGGCAGTGAGATAAACTGCCATATCAAGATTGACACGGGTATGGGAAGAATAGGGGTTAATTACAAAGACGCTGTTAATTTTATCCAGAAGGTTCATTCTGAGTTTGAAAATCTTTACATTGAGGGAGTTTACACACATTTTGCCACTTCTGATGAAAGGGATAAAACATTTGCATTGGAGCAATTCCAAAAATTTATGACGGTTCTTCGCACGCTTGATGACTCTGGAATTAAAATTCCATTGAAACACTGTGCAAATTCCGGCGCAATTCTTGACTTGCCTGAGACATATCTTGATATGGTAAGACCCGGCATAATGCTTTACGGTTATTATCCATCGCTTGAAGTTCTGAACAAAATTGAGCTGAAGCCTGTAATGAAATTGAAATCAAAAATTTCTTTTATCAAAGAAGTTGAACCCGGAACAAGCATAAGCTATGGGCGAAGATTTATCGCAAAGGAAAAGACAAAGATCGTGACAATCCCAATTGGCTATGCCGATGGATACAGAAGGCAACTTACTAACCTCGGAAAAGTTGAGATAGATGGAAAAATTTTTCCGGTTGTTGGAACTGTCACGATGGATCAAATCATGGTTGATGTGGGCTTGAACACAGATGTAAAAGTTGGAGATGATGTAATTTTGTTTGGGAGTGAAAATTTGACAGCTTGGGATGTTGCACAGTGGCTCGGGACGATACCGTATGAGGTATGTTGTAATGTTTCTTCACGGGTGCCGAGAGTTTATTTAAAAGATTAAAAACAAAAAAACGGAGAAAAATTTTATGATTAAAACATTCGCTGTTATAATGGCGGGCGGAGTGGGGTCAAGGTTTTGGCCAAAAAGCAGAGCCAGAAAACCAAAACAATTTCTTAACATCCTTTCTCCAAAATCACTCATTGAACAAACGATAGAGAGAATAAATCCTCTTATCCCTGAAGAAAATATACTCATCGTTTCAAACAAAAATCAAACAGCTGAACTCGTTCAGGTATTGCCAAAATTTCCAATTCAAAACATAATTCTTGAGCCACAATCCAAAAACACAGCTCCATGTATAGGTCTTGCAAGTTTGTTTATCAAAAGGCATCAACCGGATGCTGTCATGGTTGTTCTTCCATCCGATCATTTGATCAAAGATACAGAAAAATTCCTTGATATTTTGAAGATCGGAATTGAAGTTGCTTATGAGACAAAGGGATTGATAACGATCGGGATTCAGCCAACCTATCCATCAACGGGATATGGTTATATTCAATTTGTTGATGATGAGAGCGAGCTTGCGTCAAAAAGTGTTTATAAAGTTAAAACATTTGCAGAGAAGCCAAATCTTGAGACAGCGAAGAGATTTATTGAAAGCGGTGATTTCCTCTGGAACAGCGGAATGTTTATATGGAGAGCTGATGTAATACTTGAAGAGATAAAAACTTATTTACCAGACATTTATGAAGAGTTGATGAGGATAGACGAATCAATCGGGAAAGATGATCTCAAGCAGGTTCTTGAGCAATCATACGGCAGGATGAAATCAATTTCAATAGATTATGGAGTTATGGAGAAAACGAACCGTGCTTATGTGATCAAGGCAAATTTTGGGTGGAGCGATGTCGGAAGCTGGGAAGAGGTTTACAATCTTGCACCAAAAGATGAAAATGGAAATTATATTTCCGCAAACGCAGATAATGTGCTTTTGATTGATGTAAAAAATTGCTTCGTTGAGGGAAATAAAACTTTGATAGCTATGATCGGGGTTGAAGATTTGATAGTTGTAAGCACGGAAGATGCAATTTTAATCTGCAGGCGAGATAGGGCACAGGATGTTAGAAATGTCGTAAATTATTTGAAGCGAAAAAATATGGAGAAGTATCTATGAGGTCTTTTAGTTCTTTGTATCTTATCACCTTGTTTTTATTTAATTCGTGCACAAGCGCAGTCCGTTATTCAACTCAAGACACGGCTTTCAAAAATTCTGAAAGAGTTCAAATAGGCGTTGCTTCTTATTATGGTGCTGAATTTCACGGGCGACCGACGACAAGTGGTGAAATTTACAATATGAATGACTTAACAGCGGCTCATCCGACACTTCCACTTGGAACACTTGTGAGGGTTACAAATCTTGCCAACAATAAAAGTGTAATCGTCAGAATTAACGATAGAGGACCTTTCAAGAAGAACCGAATTATAGATGTCTCATACGAAGCTGCGAAACAACTTGGATTTTTAAACGATGGAACGGCGCTTGTTAAGATTGAAGTAATCAAACTTCCACAAGATAGTTTGGAGACAAAATGAGTTTAAAACCACCTGCGTTAAAAAAAGGAGATGTCATCGGCATAATCTCACCAGCAAGTTCACCTGATAATTTTTCAAGAATTGAAAAAGGCATTTTTTATCTTGAAAGTTTGGGATACAGAGTTAAACCCGGGAAGCATATTTATAAGCGACTTGGATATCTTTCCGCAAGCGATGATGAAAGAGCCGAGGACTTAAATGAAATGTTCGCTGACCCTCAAGTTCGGGCAATTTTTTGCGTTCGCGGTGGATATGGAACACCACGCATTCTTGACAAAATAAATTATAATCTCATAAAACGAAACCCGAAGATATTCGTCGGTTATAGCGATATAACAGCACTTCAACTTGCAATTTTTAAGAAAACCGGATTGATAACTTTTTCAGGTCCGATGGTTGCTGTTGATATGTATTCAGATTTTGACACTTTTGCTGAAGAATTTTTCTGGAAAATTTTAACCAACAATTTGAAAAAAATTGAGATAAAAAATCCCGATGATGTTCCTTTAGTTGCTATGAAACCCGGCGTTGCAACAGGGATTTTGCTCGGTGGGAATTTATCTCTTTTAGCATCAATAGTCGGGACAAAATTTCAACCTGATTTCAGCAATTCAATTCTTGTGATTGAGGATATAGGTGAAGAACCCTATCGCATTGACAGATATCTTTCACAGTTAAAAAATTCAGGAATACTTGGCAAGATAAAAGGTTGCATAATTGGTCAATTTACCGATTGCCTTGCAAAAGAACCTGAAAAAAGTTTAACACTTGAGCAAATTTTTAACGATTACTTCGGAAATTTGAAAATTCCAGTTATATCAAATTTGAGTTACGGACACATATCCCGCAAAATCACGCTTCCAATTGGAGCAAAGGTAAAAATTGATGCCAAGAGAAAAAACATAACGATAGTTGAAAAAGTTTTATCTTGAAATAGCGTTTTGTCTTCTCATCTCGTTTAATCTTTTCTCGCAGAATTTATTACAATTCAGAATGAGCAGAGAACTTTCAAACTTTTACTGGAATGGATTTTTGCAATTTCGTTATTTGAAAAATTCTTATGAGTTCTTTCTTTTTGAGCAATTTTCCGAGATGGCGATAAAAACGGACAAAAAATTTATCCGTGATGACAACAATTTCAGATTTCAGTTTTACAAGGGATTATCTCCAAAATTTAAAACTGCTATTTTTTTCAATTCTTTATCCTTTGCTGATGAAAAATTAAGTGCTTTAAGCAAAGCATCTTCAAATGAAATTTTACTTGGCGGGAAATTTTATCCCGTCTCAAAATTTGCATTTCTATTTCTCGGCGGTTATAAATTTGATTATCAAATGGGGCAAAGAGACAGAGGATGGGTTTATAGGATTTCGTCTGACACGACAGAACTTAACATATCGGATTATCACTTGAGGGCAAATTTAAACCATGGTGAGGATTTCATCACGCCGAGGAAAAATGTTTCTTCCGCTTTGAATTTAACATTGTGGAAAAGATTTGCACCAGAGGTTGAGAGCAAAATTAATTTCATTGGTAAAAGAGTAAAGCGCGATTTTTATTTTTATGCCGATACAGGTCTTCAAAAAATGTATGGAGTTAATTTCAACATAGAGAGCAGAGATGAAAAGTCGCTTTCCGGGAATTTAGTTCTCGGTTATCCAGTGATGGAAAATTTGATTTTAGATTTAAATTTTTCTGTTTACGGAAGAGACATAGGTAAATTAATTCGTTATAAAACCTCATCGCTTTACGACTCAGATATAGAAGAATTTAATTTGAGCACGGGGATAGGTTTTGCTTATGAAGGTGATAAAGTTAAGTTCAAGTTTGGGTTCAATTACGATGAGAGAAACGAAATTCACACGCCTAAAAGAAATCAATTCATAACCGAAAGTGCATTTTTGAGGATAACGCAGAATGAAGAAAGGAAAAACAATCAGAGTTTGAGACGAAGCATCAATGGTGAATTTTTGCTTTCATTATCCGAAAGATTTTCGGTTGGAAGTATGTTTTATATCTCGCTTTTCAGATATGATACTCCGAGCATTTTAAATGATGACGACAGGGATGAGTTGCTCCAGATTTTGAGAGTTTTTCTCAGAGTTAAATTATCTGATGAAATTTTCGTTTTGATACCGATTGACCTTAACAATCAGCATCTCGTTTATATTTTTTCAACAAGAAGTGTTAACAACGCATGGAACAGGATAATAAAACTTTCTCCATCTGTATTGTTTGAAAGGGACAAGATAAAAAACCATGCAAATTTTTCTGTGCTTGCAAATTATACGGTTTATGATTTTGAGACGCAGGTTTCAAGTGTTAAGAGTTATGTTTTCAGGCAATTTTATTTTAATGACTCTCTATCATTTCCAGTTTTTGATAAGGTGAATTTTGATGGAAATTTTCAATTGGTCTTTTCCGAAAGCGGTAGATTGAAGTGGAAAGAGTTTAAGGAAAAGCCAGCGCTTTTTATCAGGACTTTTGAGTATCATTTCAAGTTCGTTTATTTGATGAATGATAATGTTAAATTTTCAACTGGATATCGTATGTTTAATGAGAGAAGGTTTAGGTTCGTTGGGCTTGACAGAGTCCTTGACTCAAAAATAACTGCGGAAGGTTTAACCTGTGGGATTGAAATTGAAAACGAAAAGTTTAAATTTAATTTGAGCGGATGGATTGAAAGGTTAAAGTTTGGTCAGAGGATAGATGATGTTCCAAATTTGAATTTAAATTTAATCTTCAATTTATGAGTAAGGCGATAAAAAAATTTGAGTTTGAATTTCCTTCAACATTTGCATCTTTTAAGAGTTTTGAAAGCAAGTTTAAGATGTTGAAGAGTAAATTTAAAATTTCGGATGATGACTATTACAGGATTTATCTTGCATCAAGTGAGGCATTTATAAATGCAATTGTGCACGGAAATAAACTTGACCCCGGGAAAAAGGTAAAAGTGAAGTTTGAGGTTTACAGGAGAAGTTATGTGGTTGAAGTGCGGGATGAAGGTGAGGGTTTTGATGTAAATTTGCTTCCGAATCCTACGGATGAGGAGAACTTATTTAAGGAGTCGGGGCGAGGGATTTTCATTATAAAAGCGATTGCTGATGAGGTAAAATTCCACAAAACAAGCGCCGGGATGAGCGTCAGAATAAAAATAAAAAAGCGACCGAGCGCCTGATTTAGGGTCACTCGGTCGCCAACGGAGGTGCTACGGCGGGCGTGAGATCTAATAAAGAACGAAAGAACTTTTTAAGGTGCCTCGTCAATGTGCTCATTTAGGTGCTTCTCACTAAAAATTTTAAGCAAATATCGTGCCAGAAAATTTTTTAAATTTTTTGAAAATTTTCAATAATTTTAAAAGCCGTGTTTGTCTTAAAAGTCATAATTTTGCACACAAAGTGTCAAATTTGAGACACGAAACCAAATGATAACTAACTATCACACATTGAAATATCTTATTCAAAGCGTAAAACCCAAACTTGCTGGCTCGGTTGTGATTGAAGCATTTACGCAGGAAAAAGACACGCTACACATAAATCTTGAAAAGGTTGATGAGTTCACGCTTGAGCTTAATGCAACGGGGCAGGGTTATATTTTTTTGCGACCAAAACTTGAAAGAGCAAGAAAAAATTCGGTTGATATTTTCCCTGAAATTTTCGGGGATAAAATTGTTGATGCTGGAATTCACAAAGCGGATAGAGTCATTGAGATTTCTATGAGGTCCGGATTGAAATTACTTTTTCAGTTTTTCACGGGCAAAGTAAATTTCTTTCTTGTCTCAGGTGATTATGAGATAATTTCAAGCTTTAAAAGTCCAAAGGAGTTTGAGGGGAAAAAGTTTGAGTTTGAGAAAAGTGAGTCAAATTATGATTTAATGGTGGGAAATTTTGAAGAATTTAAAAAAGCGTGGGAGAGTGTGCAATTACAAAATCCTGTTCAAAAATTGATAAAAGTTGTTGATAGCGTTGATGCTTTACTTGCAAAGGAAATACTTCATAGAAGCGGGGGGATAAGTGTTGAAAAGATCTGGAATGAATTGAGAAATCTGGATCTTGAACTTAAAAATCCAAAACCGAGAATTTATTACGATGGAATTTTTCCGAGATATTTTTCAATAGTTGAGATGACGCATATCAATAATTTAAAAAAAGTTGAGTTTGATGACATTAACGATGCTATTCGTCGGTTTGTGATTGAGTCAAAGGTAAGCAAAAGTTTCTACGATGAGAAAAGAGCGATTGAAGACAAGCTTAAAAATCTTTATGAAAAAACAATCCGAACGATTGAAAAGATTAACGAAGAAATTTCAGAAAATCAGAGAGCAGAACAATACGAGCTTTATGGCTCAATTTTGATGGCGAATTTAAATTATTTGAGAA
>CAZQJI010000052.1:13679-17267 GCA_964593475.1 uncultured Bacteroidota bacterium
GAACAATACGAGCTTTATGGCTCAATTTTGATGGCGAATTTAAATTATTTGAGAAAGGGGATGAACGAGGTTGAACTTGTTAACATATTTTCTGAAAAAGGAGAAAAAGTGAGAATAAAACTTGACCCATCTCTTACGCCTATTGAGAATGCTGAAAAATACTTTGAAAAAGCAAAGAAAACAAAAGCATCTCTTAAAATTGCACAGGAGAGATTGGGGAGGTTGAAGATTAACAAGGAAAAATTGGAGATGCTTATTGAGAAGATCAGGATGTGTGAAAAGATGGATGATTTGAAAAAATTCAAAGAAGAAAATTTTGATGAGTTGAAAGTTTTTGGAATCATTAAAGATAAAATATCTCAAAAAATCGGTGGGAAATTCAGGAGATTTATTGTTGATGGTGGATTTGAAGTTTGGGTTGGTAAAGATTCAAAAAGCAATGATTTATTGACTTTAAAATACGCAGATAAAGACGACTTCTGGTTTCACGCTCGTGGTGTTTCAGGTGCGCATGTCGTTTTAAAATCCGGGAAAAGACAACCGAGCAAGAAAGCAATTGAACAGGCGGGAAGCATCGCAGCTTATTTCAGTCAGGCGAGGACTTCCTCGCTTGTCCCTGTTATAGTCACAAAGCGTAAATATGTGAGAAAGCCAAAGGGTGCGCCAGAAGGTTCGGTCATTGTTGAAAGAGAAGAGGTTATTATGGTAGAACCAAAATTACCGTCAGAAGAAATTGAATAAACAGCACATTTTAAAATAAAAATCAACCGAAATATGAAAAAAGAGATAGCACTTGATTTATCAAATCGGATTTTAAACATTGGTGGAGTTGTTCTTGTAACTGCAAAATTTGGAGACAGAGATAACATAACTCCTGTTGCGTGGAATGTCCCTGTCAGCAAAGAACCACCACTTGTTGCGGTCGCGATCGCACCAGAAAGATTTATTTATGGATTAATTGAAAAAAGCGGTGAATTCGGGATAAACTTACCAACCCGTGAGATCTTGAAGCAGTTGTATTATTGTGGAAGGCATTCGGGGAGAGATGTTGATAAGTTTGAGAAAACGAAATTAACACGCATCAAAGCGAAATTTATCTCCGCACCTCTTATTGACGAGTGTATCGCAAATATTGAGTGTAAGGTTGAGAAAATTTATCCAGCAGGTGATCATAATTTGATAATTGGAAGAGTTTTGAGGGCTGTTGTTGAAAGTGATTTGTTTGATGATTATTTGAAGGTTAATCTTGAGAAGGCAAAGACAGTTCATCATCTTGGTGGAAATTTGTTCACGATTCCAGACGGGATAATTGATGTTAAAAAGTTGTGAAGGTTAAATTTTTGCAGTTATGCTTATCTGGTGAAGTGAGCCAATTTTACCGAGCGAAATTAAAGAGTAATCAAATCTATAATTTTTAATTTTCAACCCAAGCCCGAATGAAAAACCTGTTAAGTCAAGTGTTGGGGCGATCTTCATTTCCTGTCTTCTTTCATGATTGTATCCGAATCTAAAATCAAGATTTTCAGATATGTTAAATTCCCCGCCGATGTTGAAGTTTTTTATTCTATCTGTGATTTTATTTGTCTGTTCATTGATTTTGTTCAAGCCGAAATTAATCCGCAGGGGAAGATGTTCAAGTTTTTTTGAGATCGCGAATTTGATGTCAAATGGGAGATTTTCCCTGGACGAGATATAGCTGTTAATTTGTTTTCCAATGTTATTTAGCGCAAGTGCGAGGACGAGGTTTTGTTCTTGAAAAATATACATTCCACCAAGATCAAAAGCGATTGCGATTGAGCGTGCTCCCGCAATGGATGAGTAAATAAATTTTGTGTTAATTCCATATTTTAAATTCCCGTATTCTTTCGCAAGTCCACCAACGATTGCGATTTCACCTGCAGAAAAATTGCCAAGTTCATTTCCATAACGATCTGTCTGATTGAAATTTCCGTAATTAATATAAATTACTCCAATGCCTGCGTTAGCAAAATTATCAATTTTATGTGTATATACGCCGTAGCCAAGGTTGATGTCAAGCAGATGTTTAAAAAATCCGACGCTTGCGTAGTTGTTTTTCAAAGTTGAAAGTCCAGCTGGATTGTAAAAAAGCAAGGTTGGGTCATCAATCATTGCGATAAAATTTCCACCGAGCGATGAAGCCCGTGGGCTTATGTCAAGTCGTAAAAATTCATAAGTTGAATTTCCACCACCAAATGAGACAGCGTAGCAAAAAATCGTTAGAATTAAAATAAATCTCATTTTCCAAGTCATTTTATTTGCTTTCAAATCAAAAGATAGCAAATAAATTTTTCAAAGACAAGATAAATACAACAAGTGTGATTCAACATACAAATAAAAGAGGAGCGAAGTAATGGTTCAGGTGCTCGTATATAAATTCACATCTGGAGGTTTGAACTGGGGAAAGTGAGTGGTTTCCCAGAAATTTGATAAAAATGGAATCGTGGTATCAGTATCTACCCTTAGTGAAAAAGGGATTAACATAAGTGTTGATGTAATAAACAATTATAACATTTATAAAATTAAACTCCTGCTAATCTAGATGGTCTTTATAGCTCTGAGGTAATTTCTGGTGTAGCGATGTGGCTTTCAATTGACTTTTTAGGTTTAAATTTTTATATTTTTAAAGTTAAAAAGTTTATGCATCCATCTGTGATTTTATTGAAGGTCTGAAGATGTTATGTAATGGGGTTAGTTGCAATGTACCAAAGTGGAATTTAAACTTATAGGAGAAACTGCAATGGAATGTAGAAATGTTCAGCGAAGAATCAAACCCGTGTATATTATGCACCAAGATGGTATTTTGGATCGGGAAAAACAAGCAGTAATTGATGGAATTAAGGAATTGCTCAAAATAGCAAAAGTTGACCTTACCATTTCCGACCTTGCTGTGTGGAAGGAAAGAAATTATAAAAATCCAGATGGTTCATTAAAACCATATTGTAGTATTGATTGGTATATGGAGGAGGGCAAAAAAGCAAGCAAAAAACCTTCTCGTTTGAACGCTGAGGGTATATTACCCCATCTCCGGAAATGGAGCAAAGAAAAAGGATGCTACACTGTTTTCATCTTGCAAGAAGATATATATGAACCCAGAGCAGAATTTGTCATTGGTTATTCCAATTATCCCACTGCTATTATATCGGTTTTCAGATTCCGCAAATTAGAAGAAAATCAAAAATATGAATGCATAAAGACATTAGCCATGCACGAGGTGGGACACATGTTCGGTTTGCCATCAGATAAAAGAAAAGAAAATGTTGAGGAAAATCTTGGAGGACACTGTACTAATAATAAGTGTGTTATGCGACAAGGGAAAGATGTTCCACATGACTGGATAAAAATGACTCACGACAGGATAGAATATGGTCCTCTATGCAATCAATGCATCAATGAACTTCGTGCTTTTTTTAGAGAATGATTCTTCCCGTTGTTTCCAATAAAAAGAAGGCAAAAACATAACAAAATGAAAAAACAACGAATTAATTTATAGAAAATGAATTCGGCTCAATCACAAAATATGCAAACTCAGAGCAATCAGACAATAACCCTTACCCCCTCAAACTGGCT
>CAZQJI010000053.1:0-16371 GCA_964593475.1 uncultured Bacteroidota bacterium
TTTCAAAAAATGGGATTGAAAAATCAAAAAGATTTACACTTGAAAAATTTGTGAAGGGTTATCGTGAAATTTATGAGAAATTTTTAAGCGTTTGAAATTTGCTTTAAAGCAATTTGAAAATGCAAAATGGGAAGAAAATCAATTTTATTTGAAACGGAAGGGACATATCCGTTTGTCGGTGGTGGAGTTAGCACATGGGCGGATATACTTGTGAACAATTTGAAGGAGTTTGACTTTTACATTTATGCAGTTACAGGTATGCCGTATGTTGAGTATAAGTATAAATTGCCATCAAATGTTAAACTCATCCGCCAGATTCCGCTCTGGGGTTCAGAAGAACCATTTGAAGATATATTTTTTGAGATTCCATTTTCAAGCATTTATATAAGAAAGACGAAAGTTAATGAGAGGGCTGTTTTAAGAAAATTTATCCCGATTTTTCTTGAATTTATTTCTTCGCTTATGAATCCATTTTCGGACCCGGAAGAATGCGCTGGTTATATCTGGCTCATGCACAGATACTTCAGCGAGTATGATTACAAGCAGACATTTAGAAGTTTTTCGGTGTGGCAGGAGTTTAAAAGATTTGTGATTTTAAAATACTTTGAGGATAATCCTTTCCTTTCTGAGGACGAAATCCCATCTGTTTATGATTTAACACTTGCTATGAGATGGCTTTATCATTATCTTATGCCACTTTATGTTGATGTTCCGCAGGTTGATTTAAGTCACGCTACAGCTGCTGGTTTTTGTGGTCTGCCGAGCGTCATCGCAAAGATGAGAGATGGGACGCCACTTGTTGTCACTGACCACGGGGTATTTGCAAGGGAAAGATACATAGGGATCGGGAGCGAGAGAAGTTTAAGCTTTTTTGCGAAAAAATTTTTGATAAATCTTTCAATTCTTATCTCAAAAATGCTTTATAAACTTGCTGATAAAGTTTTACCTGTGTGCAGGTTCAATACGACCTGGGAGAAAATTTTCGGGGTTGAGGATGAGAAAATAAAGGTGATTTATAACGGAGTTGATCCGGAGGTTTTTAAACCGAAACCAAAGCCGGAAAAAAACCGGGGAATTCCAACTGTTGTAGCAGCAGCAAGGGTTATGCCTTTAAAAGACATTGAAACGATGATAAAAGCAAGCGCAATAGTCCGTGAGCAAATCCCGAATGTCAAGTTCATAGTTTATGGCTCTCTTGATGCAGACCCACTTTATACGAAAAAATGCCAGCTTCTCATAAAAGAACTCAAACTTGAAGATACATTTATCCTTGCCGGACATCATCCGAAACCAAGTGAAATTTATAACGAAGGTGATATATCCATTCTTTCAAGCATATCTGAAGGTTTTCCATATACTGTGATTGAATCAATGGCTTGCGCAAGACCCGTGGTTGCAACTGATGTCGGTGGAGTAAGGGAAGCGCTTGAAGGATTCGGTATAATCGTCAAACCAAGAGATCCAAAAGCGCTTGCGGAAGGAGTAATAAAACTTTTGAGCGATAATGAACTTCGTGAAACTCTCGGAAGAAGAGCCAGAGAAGAAGTCCTTGCCAAGTATAGAGTTGAAATGGCTGTCGGAGAATATAGAGATGTTTATAATGAGCTAATCAAAGGTCAAGGTCTGAAAGCATTTGATGAAAAAAATATTTCGGTTAAAGAAATCGTCGTTTGAATTTAAAATTTGAAACTTTTTACACAAATTCAGAAAAATTACCTGTGCAGGTGAAATCCGAACATAGCGAACTTGATAGAACTGATTTTGTTAAGAAGATTGAAAAAGTTGCTGATGAAGTTTTTGATAAAATCGGGAATCCTGTGAGCGTTTTGCAGGTTGCTGCAGTAATTGAAAGTTTGGGTTACAGACATATTGATTGTCCGACGGAGTTTGGAAAACGAAATATATTTGAATTGAGCAAGGATGTTTACAGAATCTGCAAGCTAAAGGCGAGAAAACAGGGGAGAGTAAAAAGAAAGTTCGTTTCACTTGGTGAAAAAATATGGAGATTTTTAAAGTATTATTTTTCCGGGATTGCGCTTGGACTTCCGATAGCGACTCAAATTGGGTTTATTGTTTTTACTGGATATTCTCTCTGGGCTTGGATAAAATTTACAGAGTTTCAGGCAACGGTTGTCGCTTTCGGAACTATTTTGAGTTTCATAGCAACTGGTGGATTTACGCAGGTTATGGGGAGAGAGGTAACATATTATTTGAGCATGGGGAATAAATTCACGGCTCGTGAAATCGCCATCAAACTTTTCAATTATGGTTTTATCTTTTCAGTCCTCATCGGATTTGCTCTTTTTGTTTTTAATTTCATCTTTGAGATTTTCCCGAGAAAATTCCTTTACATAATTCTTGCCTATTATTTCCCTCTTTCATTTCTCTGGCTTTCAACGGGAATGATTTATTCAGCAAAGAGGAAAATTGCAATTGCCGTGATTCTTTCAATAGGGACGCTTGTTGTCATCTGGCTTCACAAGTTTAAAGGTGTTTCAATTCATATCGCTCATTTCGCAGGATTGATGGTGTCAAATGTTTTGATGTATCTCTGGGCAAGATACATTTTCAGGTTGAAGAAAGAAGAGAAAAAACTCGGTTATGTTTCGCTTAAAGTTAAACGTCCTTCGGTTTTGACCTATGTTAACAGTCCGTTTTTCAAGTTCGGCTTTTATTATTTCCTTATCCTTTTTCTTGATAGAATTATTTCGTGGACTGCTTACTCAAAAGGAAAGTTTTATTTTTTCTGGTTCAAAACTCCGTATGAATTGGGGATGGATTGGGCTTTGCTTTCTTTTGGAATAACACTTGCTGTGCTTGAATATGCTGTGAATGATTTTTCTGAAACTCTTATCCCTGTGCAGAAAAATTTTTACGCATACAGGATAAAGTCATACAACTTCTGGTATCTTAATTTTTATTTTTTAAAACTTTCATTTCTTCTTGTCTTTGGAGTGTTAAGCATAATAGCTGTATATTTCGTTGTGATGCGACTCGGTGAAGTTTATCAGCATATAAAAGAAGTTCGTGAATTTTTCGCAAGTCCGATCACCTTTAAAGTTTTCTACTTTGCATCGCTCTCTTACCTTTTGCTTGCTGTTGGGTTGATGAACAATCTGTTTTTCTTTACGCTCTGGAAACCTGATTTTGGATTGAATTCAATAAGAATTGCTTTGGTTGTTGATCTTGTCGTTGGGGTCATCGCAAGCAGATTGATAAGCTGGGAATATGGAGTTCTTGGATTTCTCGCCGGCTCTTTTGTATTTGCGGTTTTGTCAACATACTATATGTTGAAGTTTATACGCACGCTTGATTATCAATACTATTCTGCGTTCTGATGATTGAAGGTTTAATTTACATATTCAAACTTTACACTGGTTTTGCGCTCATTTCATATTTTGCATTGAAGATAAGATTCTGGGACGAGTGCGCTGGTGGTGATTGTCTTTTTAAATCGCTTTTCTATTTTCTTCTTTATCTTTTCCCAATCTTATTTCTTGCTGTTAAATTGAAAACGCTTGATTTATTTTTCGTCATTTTGTTTTCGCTTCTAATTCTCGGGTTTGACTTTTTAATTGTAAGAAGAAGAGCCGCAACGAGAATTAATTTTATTAAAACATTTCTCAATCAGAAAATTTACGATTTTCTTGATGGAGTTGTAAAGTTTCGCTTTAAATTTTCAAATTTGAAGGTTAAGTTTGAGCATATCGTTTTTGTGATTGTTTTTCTTTTCGGTTTGTTTTTCTGGGTAAGCCCATCGCTTAAAACTCTTTCGCTCTTCTCAATTACACAGCATAATCATCTTGTTAGAATTACATCAATGCTTGTGAATAATTTCGGTTCGGGGATAAATGACATAGGTTTAAATTCAATCTGTGCTTTTTTGAGTTTAATTTTTGGCGTGAATCAACATATTGTTTTGCATCTTTTTGGCGCTTTAAATTACGGGTTCATCTTTATCGGGATTTCGCTTTTGACTTATAAAATGACAAAAGATTTTCGCTCCGTGATTCTGGCTTCTTCTCTCTTTGCGTTTGTTTTTTTGAGATTTAATTTTGTTTCAGACCATGTTGAGGGTAGTTCGTTTCTCCTTGGTTTGGGGTGGCTTTTAATGGTTCTTTATCTCTGGAAAGATTTAAATTTAATTCAAAAAATTCTTTCTATCTTTGTCGCCTTCTTGATTGGATTTTTCATCGGTTCAATTCTTGCGTTTTCATTGATACTTTCTGAATTTTTTGAGATAGGATTGAAGGGTAAGAAGAGATTTTATCTTGTTTTCGCTGCTTTGATTTTTTTGCTTCCGTTTGGAATTGAAGTTTTTTCAAGGTCAAATCCAGAGTTCGGGATTAAAGCGTTTGCTTTTTTTCAAAGCCCGGAGATCAATGCTTATCCAGGTGGAATTTTGAAAGTGATTATGCTTTTAACATTTTTAAGCATTGTTTTTGGAATTTCGTCACAGGTTTTCTATGGAATTTTTTCGCTTATTTTGTTAATTTTTACAATAGCAAGCGAAGTTTCGGTTTTGAACTTCGTTCCTTATGAGCAGTTTTTCCCAATTCTGGTTTTGATGTTTTTCGTGTGGATTTCAGTTATTGTTAAGAAAATTTTTGGAAGCAAAGAAAAGTTGCATCTCTTGTTTGTGATTTTTGCAGTGTCATTTCTGATTTTAAGTGTCTTTATTTATGGCGATGTTAAAGGTGGTGAGGCGATTGAGCCAGATGAGTTTGTCAATGTTGTTTTGAAAATTCAAAAGGAGAATTTGCCGTTTTCGTTTGCGATAGTTTCTCATTACGGGACGAAAGCGATGGTTGAAAACTGGGCATACTTTATGGATTGGGATTATTTCCTGCGAAATTATATTTTTATTGAGGATGAGGAAAAAATTTATGAACTTGTTTATGTTTTCGTTCCGAAGAGAAATGCAGTTGGAAAAATTCATCCATCTTTTATTCCGAGAATTGATAACTTGACAACGATGCTTGATTCTGTTTGTGTAAATTATAAATTTGCGAAAGCCGAAATTTATTTTGATGGTGATTATGTCAAGGTTTATAAATTAACGAAGTTAAAGAAGTGATAGAGCGGATAATCAAAACATATACGGACAAGTTTTCGCAGTTCTCAAATACTGAATTCGCAGTTGTTGATGAAAAAGGGAAGTTAATTGCAAAGACGAAAAATTATGAGGGTTTTGAGAATAGCATCAAAGTTGAGTTGAATTCAAATTACGGGAAGGTATATCTTTACATTAAAGAGTCGCCAGATGTTGAAAGGGAAATGCAACTTTTGAAATTTTTGTATACCGAACTTTTGAATTATGAGGGATACATTGAGAACCTTGTTCAAGAACTTGCCCACAGGCAGGAGGAGCTCGGGATTGTTTATGACATTATAGCGAAGGCGAGTTTGGTTTTTGATGAGGCGGAAATTGTAAAAATTATAATTGATAAAATCAAATCGTTAATCTCGCCGAAATCATGTGTTGTTGGAATTTTTGAAGGTGGCAGATTAAATCAGAAATATACAAGTGGGGAAATTTCAGAGGAAATGAGCGTAGATGCGGAAAAATTGATTGAGAGAGCAATCAAGATGAGAAATTTTGTTATTTCTTCGGTTGAACACAAAGGACAGGTCAAAGGAATGCTTGCTGTGCCGATGTTTTCGGGAGATAATCAAATCGGTGGGATTTTCGTGTATGATGAAGGGAAAAATTTTGAAACAACAGAGGCGAAGCTTCTTCTCACGCTTGGAAATTATGCGGGGATAATTCTTTACAGAAATAGGTTAATAGATGAGATAAAACGGACCGAAGCACTTAAACAGGAAATTGAGATAGCGAAGCGAATTCAAGAAAATTTACTGCCAAAGACAATTCCAGAATGTGAAGGGCTTGATGTTTGTGCATTTATAAAGCCAAGTTCAAGCGTTGGGGGTGATTATTACGATTTTATCTCAAACGAGGGGAAAAATGCCTTTTTGATTGCAGATGTTTCGGGGCATGGAATTGGAGCAGCGCTTCTTCTCTCAAGTTTAAGAAGTGTTGTGCGATTAATGTATGAGATCACTCCCGATATATCCGCTCTTTTGTCATCAATTAATAAAGTGATTTACAAAGACACATCTGAAATCGGGATGTATTCAACGGTTTTTATGTGCGAGTATTATCCTGATGGCTTTTTTGTCTATTCAAACGCGGGACATATTCCGCCGATTTTATTCAAGCAAGATAATGGAAGCATATCTGAACTTGAAATTCATGGTTCTCCGGTTGGTTTATTTGAAGATGAAAGATACGGGATAGATAAAATTGAGTTTTCAAAAGGTGATTTGCTTGTTGCTTTTACGGATGGGGTTACGGAGGCAAGAAATTCAAATGGCGAGTTTTTCGGGATTGAAAGGTTAAAAAAAGCAATAGTCCAAAATAGTGAAAGAACCGCTTCTGAGATTTGTGATGCCATTGTTTCGGAAGTGATGAATTTCCAGAAAGATGCCGAACAAAAAGATGATATAACATTGCTAATTCTCAAAAAAATTTGAACTTGTGATGAAAAAAGTTCTCATCGTTGATGATGACATAACAATTCAGCGCTTGCTTGAGTTTATCTTGAGGAAATTTGATGTGGATGTTTTGATTTCAAGTGATGGTGATTCGGCAATTGAGGTTATAAAAAGCGAAAGACCCGATCTTGTCTTTCTTGATGTTATGATGCCTGGAAAAAGCGGAATTGAGGTATGTCGTGAGATAAGATCAGATCCGGAGTTTAAGGATACTTACATTGTTATGTTAACTGCGAAGGGTGAAGAGGCAGAGATAAAAGATATGTTTGATTCCGGGGCTAATGAATATGTCCCCAAGCCGTTCAGTCCGTCTGAGATAGCGGCGATTGTCAAAAAAATAATTTATAAAGAGTGAATTTATGCCCGGCAAAATTTTCAGCAAAGTAGTAGAGAAAGATCCGGTATCTGAGGGGAAGAAATTTGTTGATGTGTGGAAGGAGTTTGGGAATTTTATGTTTTTTGAGAAGTCATCTTCAGAGAGTTTCAAATTTATATTTGATGTTTTTGAAAGAGTTGTGAAGGCACCGGCTTATTATATCTATTCTTTTTCGCAAGATAGCGCTTCTTTGATTCTTGAAAATATGAGATTAAGAAGTGATAGAATGACCGGGCTTGATGATGAGGTTGTTGAAGCACTCAGAGAGCCGGAGTTAAAGATGATTTTCCGTGATGATTATAAAAATTTCGGTTTTGTCCTCATATGGGCTGGAAAATTTCTTAACATTCCTCTTTATCTTTCTGAAAATTATATTGGAAATTTCCTCTGCGGTCCATTTGAGCCAGAACCGATAGAGAAAAACCTTGCTTTATGGTTTAAGGAGTTTTCAAACGCCTGCGCTATCGCTTTAAGGCAAATCAAATTTGCCGAAGAAACCCGCACAAGGATACGGCTTCTTGAGTCGCAATCGCAGGTTAGCAAAAAAATGCTCGGTTCAACGCTTGAGGTCAATAAATTTCTTGAACTTCTCCTTGAACTTGCTATAACTGCAACGGGAAGCGACGCTGGCTTTATCGCGATGTGGGATGATAAAATTAAAAGAATGAAAATAAGAGCAAGCAAAAATTTAAATGATGATTTTATAAACTCGCTTGATCTTTCTCCCGACACCGGACTTTTTGAATGGATTGGAGACGGGGAAGAAATGATTGTCCGAGATTTTGAATTTCTTTTGAAATTTAAAGTGAATTCAATAATCGGAGTCCCGCTGGTTGAAGGTGGAAAACTTCTGGGGATTTTTGCGCTTGTGAATTTTAAAAAGTTGAAACAATTTGAGGAATTTACGATAAAAATTTTGACGACATTCGTTGAGCAGATAAAAATTGTCATTCACAATGTTGATTTGTTCGCTCAATTCACGGAGCGTTATTTGAAGACATTGATAGCCCTTGCAGAAGCATATGATATGAGAAGCGAATACACCGCAGGTCATTCAAACAGAGTTGCACAACTTGCTGTTGAAATAGGCAAAAAACTCGGGCTTGAGATGGAAAAACTTCGTGAGTTGAGAATTGCTGGCTTAATTCACGATGTCGGAATGTGTGGAGTTGTTGAGATAAGCGAAGATTATCAGGCGGATTACAATCATCCTATAATCGGGGCGAGTATGGTTGAGATTTTGCCGATAAGTTATGATATAGTTGAAGGTATAAGAACGCATCAGGAGTGGTATGATGGCTGGGGATTTCCGCAAGGTCTGAAAGGTGAAGAAATTCCGCTTTTTGGCAGGATTCTCGGGCTATGTGAATTTTTTGTTGAGATGTCTTCAAATTCAAAACTTCGCAAAGCGCTTTCTTATTCCCAGCTTGAAACGGAGATAAAAAAACGAACTGGCTCTCAATTTGATCCGAAAGTTGTAAGTGCTTTCTTTGAAGTTATGAAAGAGAAAAGGGAAAAAGCAGATGATGTATGGATTGAAGAATGCTGGAAGTTCAAAGGTGAGCCGAGAGATGTTTGTTCAAGATGTCCTGTCTATGAAAGCAATTTGAAAAGATGTTGGGAATCACCAGAAATTATGTGCAGATTTCACGGTGATTATTCGTGTGAAGAGTGTTTTATCTTTCTTGAATGGATTGAAAGAATGAAAACAAAAAAATTGGAGAAAAAAATGGAATACAGCGTCGTTGAAAAAAATAATTATGCGATTGTCAAATTCAAAGGTGAACTTGATGTCGCAAGCTCAATTCAAGCAAGGGATGTTTTAAAAACCCTCATTGAAAAGGGCAAAGTTAATTTAATCATTGATCTTTCCGATTTGACATTTATTGATAGTTCGGGACTTGGTATAATTGTCGTTGCATACAGGAGTGTAAAGGAAAAAGGTGGCTCAATAAAATTTGCAAATGTAAATCCAAGAGTTAAAAAATTATTTGAGATAACAAGAACTGAAAAACATTTTGAGTTTTACAACACGGTTGAAGATGCTGAAAAATCCATTTAAAATATGTTTGCTTTTTCTTTTCCTTCTTTTTTCCTCCTGTGAAATAAAAAAAGATAAACTCGCTTTTTCGGTTGATAAAACCGAAAAAATTCTTTTCGTTTATGATTCATCTGACCCATATTCTGATAAAGTTGTTGAAAATGCGAAGTGGGCTTTTAAATATGCAAAATTAAATTATGATGAATTTGATCTTGTGGATTATCCCGATGTCAGGATTGAAAATCTTGAGAATTACTATGTCGTTGTCTTTGCGACGGAGTTTATAAAAAAATTTTCAAGAGGGGATTGCGAGCGGATTAAAAAATTTGTTGCATCAGGCGGTGGGCTTGCGGTTATATATCGTGGATATAATGAAAATCTATCGGATGTTTTCGGAGTGAAATTAAGAGACAATAGAAATTTATTTTTAAAGTCGGGGAATTCAGGGCTTATCTTTAATTTTGATTTCGTGCCTATGCTTTCGGGAACATCCATACCTGATTCAATCTTGCGAGATCTTTCAATGTTTGATTTTGTTCATTTTGGCGATAAAAAGATAATTGCGGTTTCAAGTTCTTCCGTTCCAGTTGTTTGGATTTCAAAATACGGGCTTGGCAAGGTTATCTACTGGAATACCTCTCTTCTTTCAGATAAATTATTTCGTGGTTTCATAACTCAATCAATCGCAAGCGTTTCAGATAAATTTGTTCAGCCAATACCAAATTTCGCAGTTATATTTATTGATGATTTCCCAACAGCTGTCCCGAATGTGAAGAAAAGAATCATCTGGGATGAGTTCGGGCTTACGATGGCGGAGTATCATTTCTTTGTTTTCTATCCAGATATGATGAAACTTGCAAATGAATTTGGTTTGAAATACACAGCAGGGCTTGTTTTCAACTATGGAGCGGATATAAAGCCACCATTTCACCTTACGGAATGGAGAATGGGAAAGGCGAAAGTTTTTGACAAGGAAGTTGAAGTTTCAAAAACAATAGCGAGACAATTTAAGATAAAAAACGAACTTGGATTTCACGGTTACAATCATTTTTCTCTTTTGATTGACGAATGGAAAAGTATTGAAAATATGAAAGAAGCTTTAAAATATGCACGGAGAAAATGGACGGAAGAAGGGCTTGGAGAATTACCTGTAACTTATATACCGCCGACAAATCTCATTGATTCTATCGGTGTTCAGGCACTTTCACAAGGTTTCCCATCAATTAAAGTTATCGCAGGTCTTTACTCAGGATTTTTTGATGTCGGTCAATCAAGAGAGTTTCAGCGAGAACCATGGAATGAGAAATTTTACTGCATCCCGAGGGTCTCAGCGGGATTTTTGATTGATGATTATGTCAAGACTTTAATTTTGAGTGAAATTGCAATGCTTGGTGTCTGGACTCATTTTGTCCATCCCGATGATATAATTTATACTCCGGATGAAGTTGAAAATCCAGAACTTGTAAGAAACTGGTTTTATCTCCCGTGGCGTGGGAAAAATAACGAGGGTCTTTATTTTAAGTTCAAAAATTGGTTGCAAGAGTTGAGAAAAAATTATCCTTTTTTGAGATTTATTACCTGTAAAGAAGCGTATGATGAGATGATGAAGTTTGAAGATTTAAAAATTGAATATGAATTTTCCAATGGAATGATAAAGATAAAAACGAATCAAAAAGATGTGTTTTTAAATGTTCAGATTGACAATCGGTATAAAAATCTTGAAGTTGTAAATGCTGTCGTTTTGCACAGCGCTCAAACTGCAAGCACAAACCTTGTCCTTCTGAAAACGACAGATGAATATGTTCTTTTAAAAATGGATTGAAAATTTGTATTTTTGTAAAGTTATAATTTAAAAACAAAGTTTAAGATGAGTTAAATGAACTCTCTTATAAGCAATTTGAAAAGCACATTTTTTCATCTTCGCTTCAATGTTTCGTTTGCTTTTCTTCCGATTTTTCTCTGGGCTTATGCGTTGAGCGAGGCGGACATAACAAAAAATTTCTGGTATGGGATTTTGATTTTACATCTTCTGATTTATCCGGCAAGTAATGGGCTTTATAATTACTTTGACCAAAGAAAAGGGATTATCTCTGGAGTTAGAAGAATTAAACCGGCGTCGGTTTTGACGCTCGTTGTTTCATTGATTTTTCTCATAGTTGGAATTTTGTTAAGTTTAAAGGTCGGTGCAAATTATTTTTACGCTGTGTTAATTTTCAGCGTTTTATCATTTCTTTTTGCACTGCCATCAACGGGCATAAAAACCAAACCATTTTACGGGATTTTGATCGTGTCAATTTCTTATGGTCTGGTTGGATTTATCGCTGGATGGGTTTGTGCTTCTGATTTGAGTGGTCTTAAAGATTTGTTTTACATCTCTGCTGCTTTATCTTCTGCGGGTTTCGTTGCGGGATTCTATACTCTTTCGCTTGTTTACAGGGTTTCTGAGGACTCTGAAAAGACGGGAGATTTGTTTGTTGAGAAACTCGGTCCTGCGGGTGTGTTTAGATTTACTGAAATTATATTTCCAATTTCAGGTTTGCTTGCCGCGATTGCTGTTGCGGGAAAATTTACGCTTTACGAACTCATAGGTGTGATACTTTACTTTCTCATCTGGTTTCTTGTGATAGATAGATTTAAATTAAATTTTTACCTGCAGAAGGAAGCGCAGAATTACAGAACGATTATGAACTTTAACCTGACTAATTCTTTGATACTTTCACTTTATCTTTTTTTGAGGATACTTTCAGTTCATTATTTGCTGATTGATTGAGTTGCATTGTTCACGACGAGAAGGAGTTCATCAAGGTCAAATGGTTTGGTGATTATATAATCAGCACCTCTTTTTTTAGCTTCATCTTCTGGAACATCAATTCCCCAACCTGTAAGGATTATAACAGGTATATTCTTGTTCTTTTGTTTCGTTGCTCGGGATATTTCCCAGCCGTTGACATCCGGAAGTGCAAGATCAGTGATTAGAAGGTCAAAGTTTTCCGTATTGACATATTCAAGTGCTTTTTTCCCATTTTCTGCTGATAAAATTTTATAGCCAAGGTTTAGAAAAACATCCTTCAATAGATAGAGGACAGATTCATCGTCATCAACGATTAGGACTGTTAATTTTGTGGAGTTTTCTTTTAATCCACTTTTTTGAATTTTCTCTGATATTTTTTCTTTGCTTGCGTGGAGGACAATTGTAAATTTTGAGCCCTTGCCGAGTTCACTTTCAACAAAAATTTCTCCATTATGGCTTTTTATAATTTCATAGGCAATTGATAAGCCAAGTCCAGTGCCATATTCTCCTTTTGTTGTGAAAAACGGATCAAAGATTCTCGCCATCGTTTCAGCATCCATTCCAACTCCTGTATCTGCGATGTAAATTGCGACTTTTTCACTATTTATATTGTAAATTCCAATGCTCAATCTTCCACCGTTTGGCATTGCTTCAATGGCGTTTATGATGATATTTACGAGCGCTTCTCTCAATTCAGAAGCGTTTGTTATCCCCATCAACCTATCTTCGGGGAAATCTTTCACGATTTCATATTTAATCCCTTTAAGTTCCGCTTCATCTTTCCATTTTGATTTTGTGATTTCAAGCGCTTCTTCAATTATGGTTGCAATGTCAAGCGGTACAAGGGTGACATGAGTTCTTGGCTTTGAAAATTCCCTGAGGCGTGAGATTATTTTCCCCGCATCTTGACCTGCTTTCTCAATAAATTCAACATCACGGAGGAGATTTTCATCTGTTAATTTTGATTTCAGAAGTTGGGCTCTTCCAAGGACTGCGCTTAACAGGTTGCTTAAATTATGGGCAATTCCACCAGCAAGCTGACCGAGTGTCCTTAATTTCTCCGTCAGGATCAAATGTTGTTGTGCTTTTTTCAAATCTTCATATGCCTGGCGAAGTTGTTTTTCTGATTCTTGAAGTTCTGTAAAGTATCTTACTCTTTCAATTGCAACAGCTGATTGATTAGCTATATGTTCAAGAAGCGGAATGTATTCATCAATTTCAATGTCACCTTTTATTTGAATTGTCATAATTCCGAGGATTTTCCCGCGGGATAACATCGGGATGCTAAGTATTAAACCTTCTTCCTCTGATTCTTCAATAAATAGATTAAATGGCGGGGGTATCTCTTTTCCCGAATATTTCATGTAAGTCGTCTTTTTATCGTAAATCAAACTTTCCCAGATGGCGTGCGATTTGATGTGGAATCTATAATTTGGATATGATATCATCACTTTTCTTCCATGTATTGAATAAACATGCGTTAAACCACGAAGTTGTTCCGTTGTTTCGTCGTATATGTCAATAAAGAAACCTTCAACTGGAATTATCTGTATTATATGGTCATAAATTGATTTTGCAACCTCATCAATCGTCATCGCTGATGAAAGTTCGGAACTTAAACTGTGAAGAATTTTAAATTCATTAAGGGTTTTTTGAAGTTTTTCTTCAGCAATTTTTCTTTCCGTGATGTCGTGCATCACCCCTTGAATGTATTTAATTGTTCCGTCTTTTTCCTTAACGGTTGTCCAGTATATGCTTACCCATTTTATGCTCCCGTCTTTTCTTATTATCCTGAATTCTGAAACTCTCGGTAATTTACCTGTTTTAAATGCTTGATAATTTTCCCTGAGGAGTCGCCAGTAATCTGTTGGATGGACAAGATTTCTTGCTTTGACCTGCCCGTTCAGGAATTCTTCAACGGTATAGCCAGTTATGTGATAGCAAGATGGGGTTATGTAGATAAAATCATAATTTGAATCAACTGCAAACACAACATCGTTTAGCGCCTCAAGAATTGATTGCCCGAATGATGTTAATTTTTCATTTTTCATAGTAAGTTCACCTTAAAGTTGTGCTTCAATTTCAATTTACAAAACTATCATTTAGTTATCAAGTTTTTGTCATTCCGGGCTTGTCATTTTTGTTTTCTTTGTGTAAATTTTTGAAAAAATAAAGAATTTCATTAAATGAGCGGAAGCGGATTGATGGTGAGCATATCCGGTGTGAGAGGGGTTGTCGGGGAAGGGTTGACGCCTTTTGAAATTATAAAATTTGTCTCTGCATTTGCAAAATTTTGCGGGTATGGGAAAATAATGCTCGGGCGGGACACGAGGATTCATAGTGAACTTATATCTCAAATTGCTTCAGGAACTTTGCTTGCGATGGGCTGTGATGTTGTTGATATTGGTGTTTGTCCGACCCCAACGCTTCAACTTGCGGTTGAGCATTCTGATGCTGTCGGCGGAGTTATGATAACCGCAAGCCACAACCCAGCGCAATGGAACGGATTGAAATTTATCTCAGAAGAAGGGATTTTTCTAACCCCCGAACAGCACAGGAAATTTCTTGAAATTGTGAATGAAAATTCACCTGAATTTGCCAGCTGGAATTCGGTCGGGAAATACAGACAAGATAGCGGTTTTATAGATAAGCATATTGAGATGATTTTGGGGATTGATTTTATTGATGTTGAAAAAATAAAGGAGAGAAAATTTAAAGTTGTGGTTGATTGTATAAATGGCGCTGGCTCAGAAGCAGTCCCGAAACTTCTTGAAAAGTTTGGGTGTGAGGTTATAAAATTGAATTGTGAAGGCAACGGAATTTTCGTTCACGGACCTGAACCACTTCCAGAAAACCTTACTCAACTTTGCGAGTTTGTTAAGAAGAGTGGTGCTGATTTTGGAATTGCAGTTGATCCTGACACCGATCGGCTTGTCCTGGTTGATGAAAATGGTGAACCGTTTGGAGAAGAATATACAATTGTTCAAGCGGTGAAGATTGTCCTTGAAAAGAAAAAATTGAATGATAAAAACATCGTTGTTAATCTATCAACCACAAGAGCTGTTGATGAAGTTGCGAAAGTTTATAGTGCAAAAGTTTTCAGAAGTCCCGTTGGAGAAATTAATGTTGTTAAAAAAATGAAAGAAACAAAAGCGATAATTGGTGGTGAGGGCAGTGGTGGCGTGATACTTCCTGATGTCCATTACGGGAGGGACTCACTTGTTGGGATTGCTTTAATTTTGCAAAATCTTGTTGAGTTCGGAGGGAAAATTTCCGAATTCAGAAAAACTCTGCCATCGTTTGAAATTTTTAAAACAAAATTTGAAATCTCAAATTTAAATCCGGATGAAATTCTTGAAAAGGCAAAGCAAATTTTTGAAAACGCAAATATAAACACAGACGACGGCGTGCGAATTGACCTTGAAGATGGCTGGATTCATATAAGAAAATCAAACACAGAACCAATTTTGAGAATTATCTCCGAGGCAAGAACGAAGGAAAAAGCGAGAGAACTTGCATTTGAACTTGCAACAAAACTTGGTTTAAAATGAAAAAAACGGTTATTCTTTTGTTCGGCATATTTATAAGTTTATTTTTTGAATACAGTTTTTCAACCAGTGGCAATAAACCGAAAATGTTATGGTTTGATGGGACTGCAAATTTTAAACGACTTGGAAATTATGAGGGCATTGTTAAAGTTCTTGACAGGTGTGTTGATGCTGGAATTACAGATATAATTGTTGATGTAAAGCCAATTTCAGGTGAAGTTTTATACGACAGCGAAATCGCACCAAAGATGAGAGATTGGGACGGCTTCACAAGATCTGATACATTTGATTATGTAAATACAATGATAAAAGAAGCAAAGAAACGAAATTTGAAAATTCACCTCGCTTTAAATGTTTTCTGCGAGGGACATAATTATTATGATAGAGGCGTTGTTTACTGGAAACATCCCGACTGGGCGACGGTTCTTTATACAAAAGATGGCTTTATTCCTATAACCCGACAGAAACAGAAATATTCTGCAATGGTAAACCCGTCCCTTGAACATGTTCAAGAGTACGAGTTGAAGATAATTAAAGAGGTTGTCAAAAAGTTTGATGTTGATGGAATTGTTCTTGACAGAGTTAGATATGACGGGATTTATGCTGATTTCAGTGATTCTTCAAGAGTGAAGTTTGAAAACTGGCTCGGGAGGAAAATTAATTTTCCTGACGATATTTTTAAGATTCAGGGTGATAGCATCGTCAGAGGAAAGTATTTTAAGGAGTGGATAAAGTGGAGGGCTCTGACGATCAAGAAGTTTTTTGAAAAGGCGAGAAAAGTTGTCAAGAGTTTAAAACCCGATATTTTATTTGGTGATTATGCAGGTTCGTGGTATTTGACTTATTATGAACTCGGGGTTAACTGGGCAAGCGAAAAGTATAAACCTGAATTTGAATGGGCAACTAAAGATTATAACGAGACGGGTTATGCTGAATTTCTTGATTTCCTTTGTTCTGGACTTTATTTTTATGATGTCACTAAAGAAGAGGTTGAGTCAAAAAATATGATTGACGCTTCAAAGTTGACCGAAGCAGGGATGAAGCCCGATAAAACTAT
>CAZQJI010000054.1:0-15715 GCA_964593475.1 uncultured Bacteroidota bacterium
GGAGAAGAAGGCAAGACCATTTAGAACTTTGATCGTTTTATCTGTTTTTTCATCAGCTTTGGCTTTATTCGTTATTTTAACTTTTATTTTAAACCTAGTTGAATATAAAATGCAAACTTCTGAGGCTTTTGTAATAAATAATAGATTTATAAATCTTGTGAGAATAATTAAAAGTTTCTATGGTGTTTAATGTTTGTCTCACCTTTTGCACATTTATTGCAAGATGTTTTTAAGAAAAGGATATTTAAAAATTTTCTTTCTTTAACATTTTATCAAATTGCCAATTATATATTCCCTTTTGTAACTATACCATATTTATCTAGAGTTTTAGGGGCTGATAAATTTGGTTTAATTATGTTTGCTAATTCATTGATTGTTTATTTTAACATTTTAACTGACTATGGTTTTAACCTCTCAGCTGTGAGAGAAATTGCCGTACATGCTGATGATAAAGAAAAAATTTGTGAAATTTTTAATTCCGTAGTATTGATAAAATTGGCATTTGTAACCTTAACATTTTTTATTTTGTTATTTTTAATTTCTTCATTTGATAAATTCAAGGCTGATTACGAAGTTTATCTTTTTGCATTTCCTGCTGTTTTAGGACAATCATTCTTTCCAGTTTGGTTTTTCCAAGGCATGCAACAGATGAAATATATAACTTACCTTTCTGTTCTTGCTAAATTCATTTATATCGTTTTAATTTTCATTTTTGTGAAGGATAGAACTGATTATTTGCTGGTGCCTTTATTTAACAGTATTAGCACAGTTTGTAGTGGAATTTTAGCGTTGCTGATTAGCATTTATAATTTTAAGATAAAGATTTATATTCCGACACTTAAAAAGATAAAATTTTATTTAATAGATGGATGGTATGTTTTTTTATCACAGATAAGCATACAGTTATTTAACTCAGCAAATATCTTCCTGTTGGGATTATTATCCGATAATAAATCAGTAGCTTATTTCGCCGGTGCCGATAAAATTATAAAGGCATTTAATTATTTAGTTGTTCCTATTGTAAACACTATATTTCCTTACGTTGGTGGTTTGTTTAAGCAGTCAAAAGAGGAAGCTTTTCAATTCTTAAAAAGTATTATAGGTATTTTTGCTCCTATTTTCTTTGCTATCTCTTTATTTCTCTTTGTTTTCTCCGAAAAAATTTGTATTATTTTTTTAGGTACAGAGTTTATAAATTCATCCCCGGTTTTAAAGATTCTATCTTTTATCCCCTTTTTTGTTTTTATTAACAATATTTTTGGTACTCAAGTCCTTATTAATCTTGGAGCTAAAAGAAAATATGCTATGGTTTTTATTATAAGTGGTGTAGCTAACATTAGTTTAATAATGCTGTTGATTTGGAGATTTAAATACATTGGAGTTGCCATATCTACCTTTTTAGCTGAACTTATTGTTGTCCTTGGAATGTATTACTTTGCAAAAAAAGAGGGATTCAAGATTTTATGAGGAGTATAGCTATAATTTTGCCAGGAATATCTTTTTTCCCTATAGGTGGGTATAAAGTTATGTATGAATACGCGAAGAGATTAGCAAGGTTGGGATATGAAATTACCATATACTACCCTGAAAAATTAGCTTATATAAAAAGGGGATTTGTTAGAATTTTGGTCAAATTTTTACTTTCACACATTACCTCTTACTGGAGATGGTATGATTTTGAAGAAATGAATAAGCAAATAAAACATGTTCAACTTTATCAACTTGAAAAGGAAAAGATTGAAAAGCATGATTTGATATTTGTTACATCTGTTGAAACTGCCTATGAGGTCAAGGGATTAGAATTATCAAAGCCAGTTTTGTATTTTATTCAACATTTTGAAAATTGGAATTTAGATGAAACTTATGTGATTAGATCTTATCATTTTGGATTTTATAATATTGTGATATCAAAATGGTTAAAAGAAAAGCTTGAATCTGTAAATGCCAAAGTATTTTTGTTATTACCGAATGGAATAGATACAAATGTTTTTAAGATTATTATTAAACCGGAATTTAGGGATGATAAAACAGTTATGATGTTGTACCACAAAGTTAAATGGAAGGGAAGTTTGGAGGGGATAGAAGCTTTAAAAATTTTAAAGGATGAATTTCCTGATCTGAAGGTTACATTATTTAGCGTTTTCAAACGTCCAGCAAGCTTACCAAAGTGGATCAATTTTGTAAGAAATCCTAAATTAAATGAACTTGTAAGACTGTACAACGAACATGCAATTTTTCTAAGTCCTAGCTATTATGAAGGTTTTTCATTGCCTCCCGCTGAAGCGATGGCTTGTGGATGTGCTTTAGTGTCAACAAATAGTGGTGGAGTTATAGAATATGCACAGAATGGTAAGAATGCAGAAATTTTATCTTCACCTCCGAATCCAGAAGAAATAGCTAACGCTATTAAAAAGATAATTCTTGAAAGAGAAAGAAGAATTAGACTGGCTTATGAAGGAAATAAAACTATACAGCAAAATTTTTCTTGGGATAGGAGCGTTGATATGCTTGATAAATTTATTAAAACTTTAACAAAATAAAATAAATGAATCCAGAGGTAAGAATCTTTTCAAGCGATTCAATCTATAAGTTGATTTTAATTTTGTTAATTTTTAGTATGCAATTTGAGACAATTCCTCTGCCAATAAAAGCTCAAATAATACCATTGACCGGAATTTTTGTTGTCTTATTTCTTGCTTTCACTCTCGACTATATTTATATAACCCCTCTTTTCTCTATGTTTCTTTTATGGTTTGTATTTGGATTATTACATTCCACTATTTTACTTATTGTTGATCTACTATTAAATTTTAATGGCGAACCTTTAAGATTTTTATCCTGGTTTAGACAAATAATCACATTTATAATTGGGGCACTTATATTTTGGAGCTTTAGATATTTTATTAAGTTTTCAAATGAAAAGGTTTTATGTTATGCTGTTGCTATTTTATCTTTACCGTCGCTTATTTTGGGATTTATTAATGTGTTATGGGGATTATTTAATTTATCAATTTTTGGAGAAATTGTTATCTTTTTACGAAAAATTTTCGCTCCATATGGATTTATATCAAAACTTAGAGCTTCAGGTTTTTCGCTTGAACCATCAACATTTTCAGGATATCTTGTTTTAATTGTTTTTCCATTTGCACTTTTAGTGCGCAAATATAATAAACGCTTGTCCAATTTTATTCTTACCTTTGCTTTAATTTCATTCCTCTGGACTTTTAGTCTATCTGGTTTTATACTAATTTTTTTTGCCTCATTTCTAGGTTTTATACTTTTTCCTAAACGACGAAAGATTTTTTTACTAGCTTTTATTATTATGATCATCCTTTTCATTAGTATAATCTATTTGTTTTCTTGGAGTCAAATTGTTAGACACATAAGTTTTATTGCATTTGGGAGAACAAATATATCAATAACCGATAGATTCTATAGCACATTTGGACCTTTTTTGAGGACATTTTCATCTTTTGTTCTTATTGGGTATGGAATAGGCGGAGTTAGTTTTCACTTTAGAGATGTTTTACCGGAAAATATCTATCATGAGATAGTAAGATCTGGTATTCGGTGGAAAGAATTTGCGAATGTTGGAACCTTAATCGGAAGAGTGTATAGTGAGATGGGTTTAATTGGGTTTATATTATTTGTATCTATGTTATACTTTGGAATTTATCAGGGTAAAGAAATCTTAAAGCACGTACAAGATTACAATAAAGAGTTTTACTCAATTTCGTTAATTATGTTGATTGCTTCAATTTTAAGTTTATTTTACCTTTTTGGTTCTTATCACAGTCCATATCTTTGGTTTTGGTTGGCTATTTTGGATAAAAAATTCTATGAGATTTTAAGAAATGCGAATTTATGTCATAATCGTAAATTATAATAAGTATATAGAAACCATAAGGGCTATTGAGTCGGTGTTTGTATCAAATCTTAATGATCAGTACGAGTTAAAAATTTTACTAATTGATAATAGTGAATCAGAGGACTACTTGAATTATTTAAGTAATTATTTTTTGAACAGGACTGAGATTTTTATTCTTAAAAATCTTAAAAATTTGGGTTTTGCCAAAGCAGTTAATATAGGTATAAATATAGCGCTTAATGATAATTTTGATTTTGTTCTTTTACTAAATAACGATGCTTATCTTGATAAAAATTGCTTGTTAGAGCTTATAAGGGTTGCCAACGAAGCAAAAGAAATTGGTTTGTTGTCCCCTGTTATTTTTTATGCCACTGAACCAAATAAAGTTTGGGGTTCAGGTGGATATTTTGATAAGTTTTTGAGCCGAATAAGGATAAAATTAAAGAACAAGGTTGTTTCTGGGGAAAACTTATCTAAAAATCCTCCTCAATTTGTTGATTTTATTTCTGGTTGTGTTATGTTAATTAAAAAAGAAGTAATTGAAAAAGTTGGTTTGTTTGATGATAGATTTTTTCTTTATAACGAGGATTTAGATTACTGTTTAAGAGCCAAAGCTCAGGGTTTCAAAATAGCTTATGTTCCTAGCGCATTCGCATTTCATGAAATTAATGTAGTAAAAGATAGAACAAATTATTTCACCATGTATCACATTGCTAAAAGCAATGTAATAATTAGGAAAAAGCATTTTTCAAAATTGTATTATTACTATTACTTGATTTTGCATTTTTCTCTGTTCACACTGTTTAGAGTTTTTCAGATATTTAGGGGTAGCAAGAGTTTTAGAAGTATTTTGTTTTGGTTTAAGGGAACGATAGACGGAATCAGATTTAAAATTTAATTTTGAAGATTATGAAGATATTAATTGTAACTACAAGGTTGCCATTCCCACCATACAAGGGTGATAAACTTCGGATTTTTAACATTGCTAAATATCTAGCTCAAAGAAATCAGGTTAAAATTGTTTCATTGATAAGGGGTAGGGAAGAATCAAAGTATATTAACGAGCTATCCAAATATAAAATTGAAGTTATTCCAATCTATTTACCTTTGTGGCGGAAATTATTGAACATTATTTTGGGGCTATTTAGTTATAAACCTTTGCAGGTCTCTTGGTTTTATTCTAAAAAGATGGAGATAATGGTAAAGAAGTTAATAAATGATAATAAACCAGATGTCGTTTTTTATTACTTAATAAGGGGAGCGCAGTATTTTGATGAAAATTTTGGTGAGGGTGTACTCAATGTGCTTGATTTGATTGATGCTATTTCACTATACTTACATAGGTTTTATAATATTGAAAAAAACCCTATAAAACGATTTTTGATACTTAAAGAACTTAAACGAGTTTTATCTTACGAAAAAATATCGGAAAAATTTGATGTAACTTTTTTATGCTCAAGTTTTGACATGGAATATCTTAAATCTAAAGGCATAAATGCTAATTTCAAGGTTGTTTATAATGGTATTAACGAAAACTTTTTTGAAATTAAAGATAATGTTATATATGATCCAAAGCGAATTGCTTTTATAGGTAATCTTTCATACTTTCCCAACGCAGACGCCATTTATTTTTTTGTTCGCGAGATATTACCCTATATTCTTAAAATAAAACCTGACGCCAAGTTTTATATTGTCGGTCAAAACCCACCTTTAAAGATGAAAATGATGGCTTCTAAGCATGTAGTGGTAACGGGATTTGTTGAAGATGTAAAATATGAATATCTTAAAAGTGCTGTGATCGTTGCTCCAATAAGGTTTGGAGCAGGAACTCAAAATAAAATTATAGAAGCTCTTGCCTTAGGGGTACCAGTGGTTACAACTACTTTGTCTTTAAATGGTTTGCCACCTGAATTAAGAGAGTTTGTTTTTGTAGCTGATCAACCTATGGAGTTTGCTATGCAAGTTGTTGAAATTTTGAACGACCCTGACATAAGAGTTCGTCTCCATAAAGTTAAGAACTTGGTTAAAAAGATTTTAAGCTTGGATATTATAGGACAAGAAATTGAAAATTATTTAATAAATATGCTGAGAAATAAATCTCAAAAAATTTAAAAATGTCAAAGTTAACTGAAAGAATAATTACATTTGTGATTGACATTGTTGCTTTCGCAATTGCCTGGGCGTGTTATTATTTTATTCGGGTTGAGAGTGGTTTGTTTCCTTACTATGTTAAACCCGAGTTTTTTATCCCGATGCTTGTCATAAGCGCCTACTGGCTTGTTCTGTTCTGGTTATTCGGACTTTATCAATCCTGGTATGCTAAATCACGACTTGACGAAGTTATAACAATTTTGAAAACTGTCACATTCGGGGTTTTATTTCTTTTCTTTGCTATTTTCATTGATGATATTTCAACAAATGCACCTGCGAATTCAAGATTGTTGATTCTCATTTACTGGTTTTTGATGTTATTTTTCACATCTGTTGGAAGGGTCGGGATAAGAACTTTACAGAGAAAATTGCTTGAAAAAGGAATTGGGGCGAGGAATACTTTGATTGTTGGATTTAATGAAAAGGGTAAGGAAATTTTTGATCTGCTGAAAAAATATCCAGCGCTTGGATACAGAGTTGTCGGATTTATCAGAACCGATAAAAGAAAAGGTGGGGAATATAACGGCGTCAAAGTTCTGGGTAATGTGGACAAAATTAACGAAATCATAAAAGAACATGATGTAAAGGAGATAATTTTTGCGCTTGATTCAAATGAGCATGATAAACTTCTTGACTTGATAGGAAGATGTGATGAAGAGGTAAACTTTAAAATTGTTCCTGATCTTTACGATGCTATCAGCGGGCTGGCACGAACGAATCAGATCTATGGTTTTCCACTTATTGAGATAATGCCTGAATTAATGAAGCCGTGGGAAAAAGTAGCCAAGAGATTGATAGATGTATTGGTTTCGCTTGTTGTTCTCGTTGTTGGATTGCCGTTGTGGATTTTGATAACGATTTTGATAAAAATTGATTCCCGTGGGCCCGTAATTTACAAGCAGGAAAGGGTTGGAAAGGATGGAAAAATTTTCACACTTTATAAATTTCGCTCAATGTATGAAAATGCAGAGGCAATGACAGGACCTACATGGGCGACTAAAAATGACCCGAGAGTTACTCGCGTTGGCAGGATATTAAGAAAACTTCACCTTGATGAAGTTCCGCAATTTTTTAATGTTTTGAAAGGTGATATGAGTTTAATTGGACCACGACCCGAAAGACCTATGTTCGTTGAAAAATTATCAAAAGAAATCCCACTTTATAGAAGAAGATTGAAAGTTAAGCCCGGAATAACCGGTTGGGCTCAGGTGAAGTATAAATACGATGAATCAATTGAGGATGTGAAGAAAAAACTTCAATATGACCTTTTTTACATTGAGAATATGTCTTTGCGTATGGATTTGAAAATAATTGCATACACGATTTTACATGTTTTATCCGGCAAAGGTCAAACTTAATTTAAAATAAAATCAGAGGAGATAATGCAGATTCCAATTTTCACGCCGGTGAGACAATATCTGAATTTGAAAGATGAGATTGATTCAGCGATTCAAAAAGTTTTAAATAAGGGTAATTTTATACTTGGGGATGAAGTAAAAGAATTTGAATCAAAAGTTGCCGAATATCTTGGTGTAAAGTATGCAATTGGCGTTGCTTCTGGAACAGATGCCCTTCAAATTGCTTTGATGGCGATTGATCTAAAGCCCGGGGATGAAGTTATAACCACTCCATTCACTTTCGTTGCAACTGCTGAGACAATTGCTTTGCTTGGTGGTAAACCAGTTTATGTTGATATTGATGATAGAACTTATAACATAAACCCGGATTTAATTGAAGAAAAGATAACCGAAAAAACGAAGGCAATTATCCCTGTTCATCTTTACGGTCAACCTGCAGAGATGGATAAAATTATGGATATCGCAAGGCGATATAATCTTTATGTGATTGAGGATTCGGCGCAGGCGTTGGGTTCTGAGTATAAAAACAGAAAAGTTTGCACATTTGGAGACATCGCCTGTATAAGTTTCTTCCCGACGAAAAATCTCGGCGCTTTTGGGGATGCGGGAATGGTTGTCACAAACAATGATGAACTTGCGGAGAAAATCAGAATGATAAGAGTTCACGGCTCAAAAATAAGATATCATCACGAAATCCTCGGGGTTAACAGTCGCCTTGACACTTTGCAGGCAAGCGTCCTTCTTGTTAAACTGAAATATCTTGATGGCTGGAATGATAAAAGAGCAGAGATAGCGGAAAAATACAGCGATGGATTAAAAGATTTAGATGGAGTTATAACCCCGTATTGCGAACCATACAACAAGCACATTTACCATCAATATACGATAAGAACGAAACGAAGAGATGAACTTGCGGAGTTTTTAAAAGGAAAAGGAATTCAAACTGCGGTTCATTACCCAATTCCGCTTCACCTTCAAAAGGCATTTTCATATTTTGGTTATAAACCCGGTGATTTCCCGATCGCAGAGCAATGTTCAAAAGAGGTTCTCTCTCTCCCGATGTTTCCTGAATTGACAGATGAAGAAATTGATTATGTGATTGAAAGCGTTAAAGAATTTTTCAAAATTAACAAAGATTAATTTATGCGTGTCCTTGTAATCATACCGACATATAATGAGGCAGAGAATATAAAAAGTTTAATTCCCAAGGTTCTTGAGCAGGAGAAAAAGCTCGGTTCATCTGTTGAAATTGAAGTTCTTGTTGTTGATGATAATTCGCCAGATGGGACAGCACAGATTGTTAAGAGATTGCAAGAGACCTACAAAGGTAAAGTTCATTTGATTGAAAGACCCGGAAAACTCGGGCTTGGAACTGCTTATGTTGAGGGCTTTAAATATGCTCTGGAAAATAATTATGATTATGTTTTTGAAATGGATGCTGATTTTTCTCACGATCCCAAAGAAATACCGAAAATTTTAAATGGAGCTCTTGACAGTTATGATATCGTCATCGGTTCAAGGTATTCGCATGGCGTTTCGGTTTTGAACTGGCCGATGAGAAGAGTTCTTTTGAGCTATTTTGCGAATCTTTATGCGAGAAAGATGACGGGAGTTCCAGTTATGGATTTAACAAGCGGTTTTAAATGTATTTCAAAGAAAGTCCTTGAGAAAATTGATCTTGATAAGATAAAGTCAAATGGTTATGCTTTTCAGATAGAATTAACGGTTAAGGCGTATTACAAGGGATTGAAAATCAAAGAGCATCCGATAATTTTTGTTGAGAGAAGAAGCGGGGTCTCAAAGATGAGCAAGAAAATTGTTTTTGAAGCTGCTTTTATGGTTTTGCGTCTTTCAGTTTATAGATTTTTGAAACTTTTCAAGAGAAAGAAGGATGGGCGTTGATCTTTCAATAATCATTGTAAATTACAATGTAAAGGAATTTCTTGAAAACGCTTTGATTTCAATAAAAAAGGCGATTGAGGGGATTAATGCAGAGATATTTGTCGTTGATAACGCAAGCGAAGATGGAAGCGTTGAAATGGTAAGACAAAAATTTCCGGATGTTCATTTAATTGCAAATACGGAAAATTTGGGTTTTGCAAAGGCAAATAATCAAGCGTTGAAACTCGCCAGAGGGAAATATATCCTTCTCATAAATCCTGACACAATCGTTCAGGAAGACACATTTAAGGTTTTGATTTCGTTTCTTGAATCGCATCCCGATTGCGGAATGGTCGGGTGTAAAGTTTTAAATCCGGATGGGACGCTTCAGCTTGCCTGCAGGCGGAGTTTTCCAACGCCCTGGGTTGCCTTCACAAAAATGGTTGGATTGTCAAGTTTATTCCCGAAAAGTAAAATTTTTGCAAGGTATAACCTTACTTATCTTGACCCGAATGAAGTTGCGGAAGTTGATGCTGTAAGCGGTTCATTTATGATGATACGAAGAGAGGTCTATGAAAAAATCGGCGGACTTGATGAGGACTTTTTTATGTATGGTGAAGACATTGACTGGTGTTACAGGATAAAGAAGGCGGGGTGGAAAATTTATTATGTCCCGTTCACTCAAATAATTCATTTCAAAGGTGAAAGCACAAAGCGAAGTAATATAGACGAGATTCGTGTTTTTTACGAGGCGATGAAAATTTTTGTGAGAAAACATTATAAAGAGTTTGCTCTGCTTGGCGTGATTTTAAGGATCGGGATTTTTTTGAGAGGTCTGGTTGCTTTGTTTGGGAAATTCCTCAAAAATTACTGGGATATGCTTGTTGATCTTGTGATCGTTTTGTTCTCTTTCCTTGCAGGTGAATTTATAAGGTTTGGTCAAATTTTTGCGCTCCCGAAATATGCTTATCCGGAGGTCTTAATTGTTCCACCTTTGATAACTATTTTTTCTCTATATGCTTTTGGAATTTACACGAACAGGAAATTTTCAATAGGGTATGCTGTAATTGGTGTCTGGTTTTCTGCTTTGATTTTATCTTCCCTGACATTTTTCCTGAAGGAATACGCTTTCAGCAGAATGATCGTCCTTGTGATGACTTTATTTAACACGATTTTAATCCCGTTGTGGAGATTGATTTTGAGAATCCTCGGGAAAATTCCCTTTGTAAATATAAGCATCGTTGCAAAGCGAGTTTTAATTGTTGGGACCGGGGCAAATGTTTCTTCTTTGATAAGGAAATTGAAAAATAGAACGAGTGAAAATATAAAAATTGTCGGCGTGGTTGATTATGATTTGAGAAAAGTCGGACAGAAGATTGATGGAGTTGAAATTATCGGAAGTGTCAGTTCAATTGACAGAATAATTCGTGAGAAGAAGATAAATGATGTCATTTTTTTAAGTGATGAAATGCCTTATTCACAGATACTTTCAGTGATAAGTCGTGTGAGTGATAGAAGTGTTAATTTCAAACTTGCTTTGGTTGGTTCGGATTTGATTTTGAGCAAAGCAAGCATTGATTCGCTTGACGATATTCCAGTTCTTGACATTGATTACAATGTGAATAAGTTTTTAAACAGATTTGCCAAGAGAGTTTTTGACATATTTTTCTCAATTCCCCTTTTGATTTTTGTGTATCCTTTGATATATTTAAAAAAATTTTCACACAGAAAAATTGGAAGTTTTGGAGAGAAGATTTTACTTTTGCCGAAGGTTTTGAGCGGAGAGTTAAGTTTAGTCGGACGTCCACTTGATTCCCCTGATGAAAAAAATTATCTCGGAAAGAAAGGTTTGACAGGAATTGTTCAAATTTCAGATTATGAGAATTTATCGGAGGAGGAAATTGAAAGGTTGAATATCTTCTATGCTCGGAATCAATCGCTTGCTCTTGACATTGAGATTTTGATTAGAACTTTCATAAACTTGATAAAAAATAAAGGTTAATTTTAAAGATGTCAAAGTTTGTCCTTGATTTTGAAAAGCCGATCGTTGAACTTGAACAGAAAATTGAGGAAATGAGAAGGTTTGCGAATAGCGGTGTTGATCTGAGCGAGGAGATAGAAAAACTTGAGGGAAAAGTTGAAGAGTTAAAGAAAAGCATTTATTCAAACTTAACACGGTGGCAAAAAGTTCAAATTGCAAGGCATCCGGATAGACCTTATCCGCTGGATTACATTTATCTTATGATGAGTGATTTCGTTGAGCTTCATGGCGATAGATATTTTGGAGATGATAAAGCAATGATCGGTGGTTTTGCTAAATTGGAAAATTATACAGTTGTTGTGATTGGAACGCAAAAGGGTCGGGATACGAAATCAAATCTTTACAGAAACTTTGGTATGCCACATCCAGAGGGATACAGGAAGGCGTTGCGTTTGATGAAGCTTGCGGAAAAATTTAAAAAGCCAATTATAACTTTAATTGACACGCCCGGGGCTTATCCCGGCATCGGTGCAGAGGAAAGAGGTCAAGCTGAGGCAATTGCACGAAATCTTTTTGAAATGTCAAAGCTTGAAGTTCCAATAATTGTTGTGATAATAGGTGAAGGTGCAAGCGGTGGAGCTCTTGGAATTGGAGTTGGGGATCGTATCCTTATGCTTGAGCATGCGTGGTATTCTGTGATTGCTCCGGAGTCATGTTCAAGTATATTGTGGAGGAGCTGGGACTACAAGGAGCAAGCAGCGGAGCAGTTGAAACTTACAGCTCAGGATTTAATTAAACTTGGTGTGATTGATAGAATTGTCCCGGAACCTCTGGGGGGTGCGCACCGAGATCATAAAGAAGCTGCGAGAATCTTGAAGGAAATTTTGCTTGAAGAACTTGACACGCTCACAAAGATAAAGCCGAAAAAACTTGTTGAAATGAGAATTCAAAAATATAGAAAGATGGGATTCTGGGAAGAATGATAAAGCATATTTTTAAAATCAGAGTTAGGTATTCTGATACGGATCAGATGAGATTTGTCTATCACGCAAAGTTTTTTGAGTATTTTGAATGGGCAAGGACTGAACTTTTGAGAGATTATGGTTTGCCATACAGCGAAATTGAAAGAATGGGTTATCTCATCCCTGTTCTTGAAGCATATGCGCGATTTAAAAAGCCAGCTTATTATGATGATCTGTTGAGGATTGAAACTTATATGAAAGAAATTCCGAATCTTAAGTTCCGGCTTGAATACGAGGTTTATCGTGACATTGATGATGAATTGATTGCGGAGGGATATACCGAGCATGTTTTTCTTGATGCGAAAACATATAAACCGGTAAAACCGCCGGAAGTTTTTATGAATTTTGTAATTGAACAATTTAAATCTTGTAAAAACAAAAGATGTTAAGTTATGTTTGATAAAGAGCTTTTGAAAATTCTCGCATGCCCGAAATGCAAGGGAGATTTAAAGTATGTGGAAGAGCCGGAGTCGCTTGTCTGCGAAAAATGTGATAAAGTTTATGAGATAAAAGATGGAATTCCAATTTTGCTTGTTGATGAAGAAAACGAGGAATGATAAAGAGATGAATGTTAAATATGAAGAGCAAATCATTGATATAGTCAAAAGAGCTCTTGTTGAGGACATAGGTTATGGAGATATAACAACGATTTCTGTAATTGGTGATGAATATATTGAGGGGAGTGCTGAATTTCTTATTAAAGGTGATGGTATAATAGCAGGGCTTGATGTCGTCTGGATTGTTTTTAAAACGATTGATCCAAATTTAAATTTCGTTCCTTATTTTAACGACGGGGATGAAGTTAGAAGTGGAAATATCGCAGGTGTTGTGAGCGGAGATGTGAGAAGCATATTGAGTGCGGAAAGAACAGCTTTAAATTTCCTTCAAAGGATGAGTGGGATTGCGACTCTGACAAATAAATTTGTGAGAGCAGTTGAAGGGACAAAGGCAAAGATCACGGATACAAGAAAGACAGCGCCGGGACTTCGTTTGATTGATAAAATTGCTGTTGAAATTGGCGGTGGTGTAAATCATAGATTCGGGCTTTATGATATGATTTTAATAAAGGATAATCATATAGCGGTTGCCGGTGGAATTGAGAAAGCGATTGAACGATGTTTGAAGTATGTCAAAGAGAAAAATGTAAATGTGAAAATTGAAGTTGAAGCGCAAAATCTTGATGATGTTAGAAAAGTTTTGAAAATTGGAGGTGTTGATAGAATTTTGCTTGATAATTTCGGAATTGATGAGTTGAAAAAAGCAGTTGATTTGATTTCGGGTAAATTTGAAGTTGAAGCTTCTGGCGGGATCACACTTGAAAATGTCCGACAGGTTGCAGAGACCGGGGTTGATTATATCTCAATAGGAATGTTAACTCATTCGCCAAAGGCGCTTGATATTTCGCTTGAAATAAAAATTTGATTGACAATGGAGATTATCTCTGATTTCCTTGTCATAGGAAGTGGAATTGCGGGTTTGTTCTATGCTTTGAAAGTTGCTGATTATGGTCAGGTTGTTATAATCACAAAAAAGGAAAGAGCAGAATCAAATACCAATTATGCTCAAGGGGGAATTGCGTCAGTATTTTCTCCAGATGATTCGTATGAGCTTCACATTCAAGACACGCTAAATGCAGGAGCGGGGCTTTGCAAGCGTGAAGCGGTTGAGATTATGGTTCGCGAAGGACCGAAGAAAGTTGAAGAACTCATCCAAATCGGGGTTGAATTTACAAGGACTCAAAATGGGAAACTTGATCTTGGGATGGAAGGGGGGCATTCAAGGAAAAGAATTGTCCACGCCAAAGATCTGACGGGGCGTGAAATTGAAAGGGCATTGATTGAAAAAGTTTTGAGCCATCCGAATGTAAAAATTTTTGAGCATCATGTTGCAATTGATTTGATAACCGAACATCATCTCGTCGGGATTGATAAAGGTAAAAAACTTGACAACATACATTGCTGGGGAGTTTATGCGCTTGATGTTAAGACAGGTGTTGTTAAGAAGTTCCTTTCAAAGGTGACAATGCTTGCAACAGGCGGTCTTGGTCAGGTTTATCTTCACACGACCAATCCAACAATAGCAACCGGGGACGGTGTGGCGATGGCTTATAGAGCGGGGGCTAAAATTGCAAATATGGAATTTATTCAGTTTCACCCGACCACACTTTACAATTCCGGCTCACCAGCTTTTTTGATCTCTGAAGCTGTTCGTGGATTTGGCGGAATTTTGAGGACGAAAAAGGGAGAGGATTTTATGAAAAAATATGACCCACGGGGTTCGCTCGCACCAAGGGACATAGTTGCGAGAGCAATTGATACAGAACTCAAAAAATCCGGTGATGAATATGTTTATCTTGACTTAACCCATCTTGACCCTGATAAGGTGAAAGATAGATTTCCACATATTTATGAGAAATGTCTTGAATTCAAAATTGACATCACTAAAGAACCAATCCCGGTTGTCCCGGCTGCACATTATTCTTGTGGTGGAGTTCTGACTGATCTCTGGGGAAGAACTTCAATAGTTGGTTTGTATGCGGCTGGTGAAGTTGCAATGACAGGAGTTCATGGCGCAAATCGTCTTGCAAGTAATTCATTGCTTGAGGCGCTTGTTTTCTCCGAAAGAGCTGCGATTGATTCGGTTAGATTTGTTAAGGAAAACTTTTTTAAGTTTCCGCAAATTCCGGATTGGATTGATACGGGAATTTTCAACACAGAAGAATGGATTTTAATTTCACACGATAAAAGAGAAATTCAGCAATTGATGTGGGATTATGTTGGAATAGTCAGGTCAACACTTCGTCTTGAGAGAGCTAAAAGAAGAATTGAGTTAATCGCAAATGAAGTTGAAGAGTTCTATAAAAAGACAAAAGTTACTGCTGAGATTCTTGAATTGCGAAACCTTGCAACGGTTGCTCTTCTTATCATTCGTTCCGCCTTAATGCGAAAAGAAAGTCGTGGATTGCATTTTAACACCGACTATCCATACAGAGATGATGAGAACTGGTTAAAGGACACGATAATTCAGGATATAAAAATTTGAGGTGATTTTTATTTTGTCTCCGTTTTTTGTTAAATTTGATTGAATTTAAAAAATAATTTCACCGAAATGCCAGCTAGAAAGGAAACCAAAATACCACCAGAACTTGAAAAGGTAATAGAAGAACTTGTTGAAGAGAGAGTTCGCAAGTATTATCTGTCGGTTTTGGATGATATTAAAACTGTTATAGGGGAACTTGCTAAGGCGCAAAGAAATACTGAGGTGAAAATATCTGAACTTGTTGAGTTTCAACGAAAGACCGAAGAACGACTCATTAAACTTGAAGGAAAGGTTGTCAAAATAGATGAGAGAATTGCTAAGCTGGAAGAGAGATTGCTCAAGCTTGAAGAACGGCTTGCAAAGCTTGAAGAAAGGGTGATAAAACTTGAAGAGAGGGTGACGAAACTTGAAGAAA
>CAZQJI010000055.1:0-1979 GCA_964593475.1 uncultured Bacteroidota bacterium
AAATTTACATCAAAATTTGTTCTCTTTCAAAAGCAACTTTGCGAATTCAATATCTTCCGGCGTTGTTATCTTTATGTTTTCATAAAGACCCTCAACAATTTTCACCCTGACACCAAGACGTTCAACAAGCGAAGCATCATCTGTTCCATAAAATGAATCAGTATATGCCTTCTTATATGCCTGTTGTAAAATTGTATAATAAAACGCTTGTGGTGTTTGAACGAGCCAGAGCGAATTCCTGTCAAGCGTCTTTTCAACAAAACCATCCCCAGCTCCAAGTTTTACGGTCTCTTTAGGTCTTACCGCAAGGATTGCTGCACCGGTCTCTTTACAGGCAGAGACAACTTCACAAATTTTTTCACAAGTTATAAAAGGTCTAACTGCATCGTGAACCACAACTATTTCAGTGTGATGATAAACCATCATCTGCAATGCGTTATAAACGGAATCCTGTCTTTCATTGCCACCAACAGTGACTTCAACAACTTTTGTTATCCCGAATTTTTTGACGAGATTTTCAACTTCAATGAAAATCTCCGGTGCAGTTGCAATAATTATCGCATCAACGCAATCACAATTTTGAAATTTCTCAAGCGTATGAATTAAAATTGGCTTACCTTCTATCTCTATCAATTGCTTGTGTATACCTACGTTCATTCTCTTACCGTATCCTCCAGCAGGGATTATCGCAGTTACCTTCAAGATTTCTCTTTCCTGTTTTGTTCTTCAATTCCCGTGTAATCAATGTGAAATATAAACTCTGGAAATTTTCTTGGCAAACTTATGATGTTATAAACCATTATACCAGTTGAAATCCGATCAATCCAGGACGAAAGTGGCCAACCAAAATGTATGTGAATTTTTTTATCCGCTGGAAGTTCATACTTTATCGTATTCAAAAGCCCAACTATCATATCAAATAAATTCATCCGCGGTTGGATTGATATCCAAAAGTGCCTTGGAAATTTCTTCTCGGGTCTATCAAGTCGTGGTGAATAAAAGCTTACATAAATTGAATTATCGTTAAAGTTTTCTATGTTTTCCTTTGGTCTTTTAAAGTGAATGTGAACTTCGTTTGAATCAATTTCAGCAATTGCGAAGACGACATCCATAGGACTGTCCGTTGCTCTTCTTACAGGAATTTCTGGAGCTTTCGTCCTTGAAATTTTTAACCCAGCGATAAGGAAAAACGAAGTCATAAATAGCCAGAGCAAAGCCCCATACAATCTATGCAAGACAATATAAATAAATATGCTGAATGTGATCACGAAAAGAATCAAAGTTCCCGTTCTTGATGTATGATAAGTTATTTCTTTCGTCCCCATCAAATATCTATAAATTATGAGCGAGCCGATGTTAATTGTGAAACTTGCAACAAGACCAACAGCATACATTTCTGCAAGGACTGCCTGACTTCCACTGGTTATCAAAAGTATAATTGAGTAAAATATCGCATTAAAAATATGAATTCTATAAAGTGAACCACGACGATTTAACTTTATAAGCCATGGGAAATTGTATCTTTCACACACCTTTTCCATCAACTCAGATGAAGCAACCATCGCGGTATTAACAGCCATTATCAATGTTATGCTTGCGAGAATACTCACAATCAAACCGAAGGTTTGCCCATTTACTTTTTCTGCAAATGTTGGAATTAAATCTGTCTCGTGTTTTTCAATCTCAATATTTGATGAAAGGGCGAAAAGAGCGATAAGTGGTGTGACAATTCCAACTGTAAGGGCAAGGAAGATATATGCTTTTCTGATATCGTGCCAGCTTTTGACAAGCGATGCGGTTTGAAGAACCGATTCTATGCCGGAATAAGCAAGTATGCAACTTCCAATTCCTGTGACAAGATTTGCATATGATTCAAAAATTGATGTGTCATTTAAATCTGCAACAAAAAGGGAGAAACTCTCTTTTACTTTTGACATAGCATATGAATCAAAATTGAAAATTCCCCCAATTATTAGATT
>CAZQJI010000055.1:2079-11204 GCA_964593475.1 uncultured Bacteroidota bacterium
AGTTATAATTGAAACCGCAAGCCAAGTTATCCACCATCTGCCGGCTTCAAAATAGCTTAAAAGGTTCTTTTTTCGGACTATATTGAGGAAAATTAAAAAAATTAACAGATTGACAACTATAAAAGCCAATGTTTTCATAAGTGGGAAGATTGGAAAGTTAATTTTAGATTATAAGCATTGCGTCACCGTAGCTTAAGAATCTATAACCGTTTTTTATAGCATGCTTATATGCCTGCATCAGGAAATCAAGCCCTGCAAACGCAGCAACAAGCATAAGAGGTGTTGATTCGGGCGCGTGAAAGTTTGTAATAAGTTTATTTACGATTTTGAAATCATAAGGCGGATAGATAAATTTATCCGTCCATCCTTTATATGGCTTAACATGTCCATCTGCACTTACACTTGATTCAAGAGCACGCACAACGCTTGTCCCAACCGCAACCACGCTTTTTCTTTTATCTATCGTCTCATTTATCAAACGTGCGCTTTCCGCTGGGATTTCAAAATACTCCGAATCCATTCTATGTTTGCTTAAATCTTCAACCTCAACTTTTCTAAAAGTCCCGATCCCGATGTGAAGAACTATTGGAACAATTTTAACTCCTTTTCTTTCAATTCTTTTAAGCAACCTCGTCGTAAAATGTAAACCAGCTGTAGGAGCAGCAACGGAACCGACAACTTCAGCATACACGGTTTGATACCACTCCTTATCTCCCTCCTCCGGTTGTCTTTTTATATATGGAGGAAGTGGAACCTGTCCATATTTTTCAATGAATTTAAAGAAATCGCCCTCATAATGAAATTTTAATGTCCTACCGCGAGATGTCGTGTTGTCAATGACTTCACAATAAACTTCGTTATTATCACCGAAATAAATTTTGTTTCCAATTCTTACTTTTCTCGCTGGCTCAACGAGGACATCCCATAAGTGTTCTTCCGGGTTTAATTCACGCAGCAAAAGTATTTCAATTTTTGCTCCCGTCTTTTCTTTTCGTCCAATTAATCTTGCTGGAAAAACTTTTGTCTTATTTATGACAAGCGAGTCCCCTTCTTCAAGATAATCTATTAAGTCCGTGAAGACTCTATCTTCAATTGTTTTATTTTTCCTGTCAAGGACAAGCAAGCGAGCGCTATCCCTTGGCTCAGCTGGATACTTTGCTATCAAATTTTTCGGGAGTTGATAATTGAAATCAGATAGCTTCATAATGATCTTACAATTTTTTATTGTGAAAAATTTAAAAGCGGGGGAATCTATCCCCCGCCTTTTTTATTTTGCTTGTTTAACCTTTGTCTTTGCTTTGGTTTTTGCTTTCACTTTCTTCTTGGACGGCTTCCTATCCGTCTTTTCAACTTTTGTTTTCTTAACCCCATCATATAAAAGAGCAGCTCTTGCAGCAGCAAGTCGCGCAATCGGAACGCGATAAGGAGAACAGCTCACATAATCAAGCCCAATTCTATGGCAGAACTCAATCGTTGCAGGATCACCGCCGTGTTCTCCACAAATTCCAACTTTCAAATTCGGCCTCACAGAGCGACCTTTTTCAACGCCGATTCTCATCAATTCACCAACACCTTTGACATCAATCGTCTGGAACGGGTCTTTTTCATAAATTCCAAGATCAAGATATTTGTAAATGAATTTCTCATAGTCATCTCTTGAAAGACCCATTCCCATTTGTGTTAAATCATTTGTCCCGAACGAGAAAAATTCAGCAACAGTTGCAATTTCATCAGCGGTGATAGCAGCGCGCGGAACCTCAATCATAGTCCCAACAGAATATTCAACCCTCACCCCTTTCTCCTGCATTACTTTTTCAGCAACTTCACGAACTATTTTCTCCTGATTCTTAAGCTCATTGACATGCCCAACAAGCGGGATCATAATTTCCGGTTTTACATTTATACCTTCCTTCGCAACATCGCATGCTGCCTCCATAATTGCTCTCGTTTGCATTGCTGTTATTTCCGGATAAACAATCCCAAGACGACAACCTCTAAAACCAAGCATCGGGTTAAACTCTTTCAATTCAGCCAAACGTCTGCGTATTTTTTCTTCCGGAATTCCTGTTTTTTCTGAAAATTCTTTGATCTCTTCATCTGTATGAGGCAAAAATTCATGCAAAGGCGGATCAAGCGTTCTTATCGTAACAGGTCTGTCTCCCATAACCTTGAAGATACCGTAAAAGTCCTGTCTTTGTAGCGGTAAAAGCTCATTCAAAGCTGCTTCCCTTTCCTCCTTTGTATCCGCAAGGATCATTTTTCTCATTGATATAATTCTATCTCCTTCAAAGAACATATGCTCTGTCCTTGTTAACCCAATTCCTTCAGCTCCAAATGCAACTGCAACCTCAGCTTGCTTTGGAAGGTCAGCATTTGTTCTGATTCTCAATCTTCTCACCTCATCAGCCCATTTCATCAGCTTTTCAAACTGCTTGTAAACAGGTGCTTTTTCAGGATCAAGTGTTTTCTCAACAAGGACTTGTAAAACTTCGCTCGGCTTCGTTGTTATCTTTCCAAGGATAACCTCACCAGTTGAACCATCAATTGAGATATAATCACCTTCCTTTATAACCTGACCATTTACTCTTATTTCTTTCTTAACATAATCAATGTCAAGAGCTCCACACCCAACGACGCAAACCTTTCCCATTTGTCTTGCAACAAGTGCAGCGTGCGATGTCATACCACCGCGAGATGTCAAAATTCCTTCAGCCGAATACATCCCTTTTATATCATCAGGCGATGTTTCAATTCTTGCAAGTATTACTTTTTCACCTCGCCTTGCCCACTCCTCAGCGTCCTCGGAATGGAACACAACCCTTCCAGTTGCTGCACCGGGTCCTGCTGGAAGCCCCTTTGCCAGAAGACGACCGTCTTTAATTGCCTTTTCCTTTTCAACAGCATCAAAAATTGGTCTTAAAAGATGATTCAACGCATCCGGTTCAATTCTCAAAAGCGCCTCTTCCTTTGAAATCAAGCCCTCTTCAACCATATCAACAGCAATTCTCACAGCTGCAAAACCGGTCCTCTTTCCTGCTCTTGTCTGAAGCATGTAAAGTTTTCCACGCTCTATCGTGAACTCAATGTCTTGCATATCCTTTAATCTACTTTCAAGGATTTTCCTCACCTCAAGAAGTTGTTCATAAACATGTGGCATAACTTCTTTTAACTTTGAAATTGGAAGCGGTGTCCTAATACCTGCGACGACATCTTCACCTTGCGCATTCATCAAAAATTCACCATAGAATTCGTTTTCTCCCGTAGCGGGATTTCTCGTAAACGCAACTCCAGTCCCGGAATCATTGCCCATATTTCCAAACACCATCGTTTGGACATTAACAGCGGTTCCCATATCATCGGGGATATTGTAAATTTTCCTGTATGCGACCGCCCTTGGATTCATCCAGGATCTGAAAACTGCACCAATTGCACCCCAGAGCTGTTCCCAGGGGTCCTCAGGAAAATCAACACCCTTACGCTCTTTTATCAATCTCTTAAACTCATAAACAAGCTCTTTTAAATCCTCCGCTGTCAAATCAATATCATGTTCAGCTCCCTTCGCTTTCTTCTTTTTCTCAATCAGAACCTCAAAAGGGTCTCTTTCCTCTTTCGTCTCCGGCTTTAACCCAAGAACAACATCCCCATACATTTGAACAAATCTTCTGTAAGCATCCCAGGCAAATCTCTCATTTTGTGTTTGCTCAATTAATCCCTTGACAGTTTCATCATTCAAACCAAGGTTCAAAATCGTATCCATCATTCCCGGCATTGAGATAGGAGCTCCAGATCTAACCGAAACAAGGAGCGGATTTTTCGGGTCTCCAAATTTCCTTCCGACAAGTTTTTCAACCTTCGCAAGTGCTTTTTTAACCTGTTCTTCAAGACCTTTTGGATATGTTTGATTATGCTTATAGTAATAACTGCAAACCTCGGTCGTGATTGTAAATCCAGGCGGAACAGGCAAACCGATGTTAGTCATCTCAGCAAGATTTGCTCCTTTACCCCCAAGTAATTTTTTCATTTCAGCAGTTCCTTCTGCCTTGCCACCACCGAAAAAATAAACATATTTTTTCGCCATTACTTCTTACCTCCCGAATTTATTTTTGAGTAATTGCATTGATAAACGCCTCAAGCAAATTTTTTGAAAATGAACTTTCAAAATTCTTCATCCTCTCCGGATGCCACTGGACAAGCAAAACAAACCTATCATCTCCATCCCACTCAAGACCTTCAATGACCCCATCATCACACTTCGCATTCACACGCAAATTATCACCTATTCTGTCCGCGGACTGATGATGACTGCTATTTACAACTCCCTGCATCTGACCAACGATTTTGAAAAGTTTTGAATCTTCAAAAACCAAAACATTGTGCAATCTATCTTCACCTGTATTTTCATCCTTACGATGGTTTGTCCCGATCACAGTTTGAATGTCAAAAACTAAGTTACCACGAAGATAAACATTTGTGATCTGCAACCCTCTGCAAATTCCAAGTATCGGAATTCCCTTTTCAAAAGCAATGTCAAGAAGTTTAAACTCAAACCAGTCCCTATCACGATTGTATTTATCACCTTCCCTTTCCGGCTCACCATAAAATTCCGGATGAACATCATCTCCACCCGTAAGTAAAAGTGCATCACAATTTTTCAAGTCATCTGAGTTTAATTCTTTATAAGACAAAATCACTGGCTCAACTTCAACATCTGCTCTTTTCAACCAGTTTATATAATTTTCAAGTTTGCTATCGCAATATGAAACTCCAATTTTTATCATCCAACTATCCCTGAAATTTTTTGTTTGATTTCTTCATCCCCCTTGGGAAATTCAATTTCAATCTCAGCATAAAAAAAGAGCGAATTTCGCAATTCCTTCATCCCGTATAATCTTGCATAATCTTTCTCAGTCGTAATAACAATTTCAGCATCACTTGAATTAAATGCTTCAATTATCCTCTCCATATCACTCCTGCTGTAATTATGATGATCCGGGAACTCAAAACTTCTTACGATTTCAAAACCATTGTCTTTCAATAACTTTATAAAACCTGTATGTTTTCCAATGCCTGAAAAAACCAGGGCTTTTTTACCTTTAAATGGTCTTTCAAGTAAAATATAATCAAAAAATTTCCGTATTTCAAGAAGTTTATATCCAAAATTACAAACCACGCAACCTTCCTTACGAAGATATTTTTTTAACTTTTCAAAGTCCCAATTTTCACGAAAACAAACTACATCAGCCCTTCTGATTGAAGTCAACGGCTCTCGCTTTAATCCCGCTGGAATCAGAAACTCATTTGCTTCATCCCCCGAGAGCAAAACTATGTCAATATCTCTGTGCAAATCCCGGCGCTGAAAACCATCATCAAGTATGAAAACATCAACAGCGTAATTTTCAAAAACTTTAATACCTGCTTCAAATCTATCCTCACAAACGGCAACGATCCATCTAAATTTTCTCTCAACGGATTTTAAAGCCATTTGAAATGGTTCATCTCCACATTCTTCTGGACCTGCAAAAATTTGTTCTCCATCTGTAACGAGAATAAAACCTTTTGTCTTTCTCCCATATCCACGGCTTAAAATTGCAACCCTTTTTCCAGAATTTGAGAGATATTTCGCAATCCATTCAACAAACGGCGTTTTTCCGGTTCCACCAGCAATTATGTTTCCAACAGAGATGACGGGTTTAGGCAATTTTTTAACTTTGATTATTTCCCTGTCATATAGAAAATTCCTTAATGCGACAGCAAACCCGTAAAGAAAGGAAAACGGCAGGAGAAAAAATCTAAATTTTCGCCAGAGTTTGAGAAGGTTCGTCTTCATAAACTTGAAATAATTTTTTCAGCAACGATCTCCGATGTTGATTTTTCACGGCACTTTAACGAAAGTATATCTTTTATCTGCAAAAGTTCTGCCCTCAGATTTTCATATCTTCTCTCATCCACAAGAAGATTGCTTACTTCTTCAAAAATTTTTTCTTCCGTGAAATGATTTTGAATCAATTCCGGAACAAGTTTTTTCCCCAGCACAATATTTGGCAAAGAAATACTCTCTATCACATCTGTTTTTATGAGCATCTTTCCGATAAGAAAATTCAAAAGTGATGTTTTATAACAGACCACCATCGGGACGCCGAGAATCCCTGCTTCAAGAGATGTTGTCCCACTTTTCACAACAGCAACTTTAGAAAAACGAAGAAGCAAATGCGAATCATCAACAAATTTAAAATTGCTTATTTCATCCCCGATTATTCTTTTTATATCCAACTCACTAATTGTTTTTGCCTTGCTGAAAACAATTTCAACATCAAATTTTTCCTTTAACATTTTCCCCGCATTGAGCATAGTTCCGAGCATCGCTTTTATCTCCTGCAACCTGCTTCCCGGAAAAAACGAAATTATCTGTTTACGCTCAATCCCATATTTATCAAAAAAATCTTCATCTCTTGCGCTTTCAATATCTTTCAAATCCTCAAGGAGTGGATGACCGACAAATTCCGCGTCAACCCCAAATTTTTTAAAAAAATCTTCCTCAAACTTAAATATCACAAAAAGTTTATCAACATAATTTCTCAAATCCTTAATTCGTCCCCTTCCCCAAGCCCAGACCTGAGGTGCAATGTAATAAAAAACTTTAAAACCATTTTGCTTGGCAAATTTCGCAAACATCAAATTAAATCCCGGATAATCAACGAGTAAAACTGCATCTGGTTTTCGCTCAAGTAAAGTTTCAACACAACGATTTTTAAACTCGGAAATTTTTTTCAGGTTCTTAACAACATCAATAAAACCAATAAATGAAATTTTTGATTTTGATATATCATAGATAAGTTCAGCACCGCACTTTTTCATCCTTTCCCCGCCCACGCCGAAAACTTCAATGTCGGGCGAAATTTTTCTAATAGCACATACAACTTTTCCAGCGTGTAAATCGCCAGATGCTTCTCCAGCTATGACCATTATCTTTTTTGCCATTTCAGCATCAACTTTCAAAAATTATTTTTTAAGAAAGAAAATTAAAACATTCACCGCAGTAACACCGGAAAATGCCTGTAAAGTTCTTCTCTCAGATCTCAACGCTTCTTTAATGTCAAATTTAAAATTTGAAGCGAATTTATATCTCCTCAACTTTGGAACAAATCTTCGCACATGTTCAAAATAAAGTTTATATTCATCTTTAAATGTCCTGCTCAAATACTCCTCTTCAAGCGTCACGATCAGATAATACTGCAGGAAAAAATAAACCAGCCCGAAAATCTGAAAATACGGGAAAAGAGCCATTGACATAATCCCGAAACCAAGATACATCAACATATTCCCGATGTAAAGCGGATTTCTGACATAAGCATAAGGTCCATTCGTTACAAGTTTGCTCCCCCCGACAGGTCCAGTTGTCCTTGTTTCACCGCCTGCATACCCAACGCCCCAGATTCTTATTAACTCACCAAGCAATGCAATCACGAAACCAATCACCAAACTTAACAATGTTGGCTTCGCAAACAGAATCATAACTATCAAAAAAGGTATCGGCGTGTAACTCCTGTAAGAGAAAATTTTTTGTCTGAAATCAGATTTCACAATTTCATAAATTTTTGTTTTTGTTTCACTCCCTCATAAAAACTTCCTTTCTCTTCAACTCCGCTTGCCATCTCTTTTTCAACTTTTTCCTCCCGCTCAAAAATCTCACAAATTGTTCAATTACATCTTTAAATGTTTCAAACTCATAAACAGGTATATTCTTCTCTCTACAAAACTTTAGAAGTTCCTTTTTCCCAAAGACGATGTCAGCATACTCAGCAGGACATCTGTCGGAATAACCATCACCTATGTAAACGATAATATCTTCGTCAGCCGAAAGAGTTAACATATGATTTCGTTTGCAATTTCCACATATACGACACACAGAATCAGGATACGGGAAATCAAGCAAAACTTTATCTTTTTCAATAAATAATCTGTTTGAAAAAAATTTGACACTGGACAAACCATATTTTTCAAGGATTCTTTTGATGTAAAAATCAAAGCCATCGCTTAAAATGAAAATCTCTATCCCATTACCCTGACAGAATCTCACAAATTCGGCAAAATATGGATCAATTTCCTGTGAAAGAATTAATTTCTCCATTTCATCTTCATCAACTTTTACTCTTTCAGCGATCCTTTCCCACATTTCTTTTGAAGAAATTTCGTAATCCCTCCATTTCTCAACAAGATTATGATAAAATTCTTTATCTCCAAATGTTTCAAAAAACAGATCGCCGACATCATTTTTTGTTATCGTCCCATCAAAGTCGCAGAATACTTTTATGTTCATATTTCATTGTTCAATTTCTTGTTTAAATCTTACGGACACAATTTTTGAAACGCCTTCCTCCTCCATCGTCACACCGTAAAGGGTATCCGCTGATTCCATCGTTTTCTTGTTGTGTGTGACTATGATAAATTGCGTATCCTTTGAAAAGGTTTTCAGAAGATTTATAAACCTTTCAATGTTGGCATCGTCAAGTGGAGCATCAACCTCATCAAGAACGCAGAAAGGACTCGGCTTAACAAGATAAATAGCAAACAATAGAGCAATCGCTGTTAATGTCTTCTCACCGGCTGAAAGAAGGTCAATTGATTGTAATCTTTTCCCCTTCGGCTTCGCCATTATCTCAATTTTTGATTCAAGCGGATCAATGACCCCATTTTCATCTGGAATAAGTTTAATATCAGCCTCACTATCTGGACCGAAAAGCGTTTCAAATGTCTTTTTGAAATTCTCTCTTATCTTTTCAAATGTCTCCATAAATTTCCTCTGAGCCGTTGTGTTAATTTCGTTAATTGTTTCAGTCAAAGTTTTCTCCGATTCAATCAAATCATCTCTTTGAGAAATCAAAAATTCAAGCCGTTTCTTCTCTTCTTGATAATCACTGAAAGCAAGAAGGTTCACCGGTCCGAGAGATTTAAGCTTTGCTTTAAGGTTTTCAACCTCTTCTTTTAAAACCGCAATGTTGAATGTGTCATGATCGGGAAAATCTTTATACTCAATCTCAACTTGATACTCCTCTTTTGCCCTGTCTTTCAAAGTTTGCATCCTGAACTTTATCTCGTTTATCTTGATTTCAAGATCGTGCATCGCA
>CAZQJI010000055.1:11304-15515 GCA_964593475.1 uncultured Bacteroidota bacterium
TTCAAATTCAAATGTTGCAGTTGAAAGTTTATATTCAATTTCCTCTTTCTCTTTTTCAAGGAATGAAATTTCGCTCTCAAGTTCTGTCAGAATCTCCCCAAGCATTTTTATCTCATTCCCAAGTTCAAATTTTTCTCTTTCAATTTCAGCTATGCTTTCCATCGCCCTTGTCTTCCGATACTCCGATTGATTTATCATCTTTTCAACCTCTGCGATGGAAACCTGAATATTTCTCAGTGCATCTGCAAGTTCTTTCAAATTTATCTTCTCAATCTCACGATTTTTTTCATCTATCAAATTTTGAATCCCGTCAAGTTCATCTCTCAATTTTTTAACTTCGTTTTCAAGTATCTCAATTTGCTTCCTTTTGCCTATAACACTTTGTGTTGAGCCATTTGTGCTTCCACCTTTTATCAATCCTTCATCGGTATAAATTTCACCTTCAAGAGTTACGCATTTGACATTTCCATAACTTTTCAATGCTTCAATCGCCGAATTTTTATCTTTCACGATGAGAAACTCATCAAGAAGAAGATCAACGACTTTTTTGAATTTATCTTCGCAAGTTATCAAATCATTTGCCCACCCGATGATACCATTTCCGCTTACCGGTAAATTTGTTGCGTAATTTTCTGGAATTTTTTCAAGACAGATGAATGTGACTTTGCTTTTGTTCTGAGATTTCAAAACTTCAATTGCTTTTTCCGCCTCATCAACAGTATCAACTATCAAATATCCCGCTGATTCACCAAGCGCAGATTCAATCGCCTGCGAATATTCCGGCTCAACATCAATCACATCTGAGACGCTTTTAAAATTTGGATTATAATTTTGGACGAGGTATTGCGCCCCTTCGGATAAATCAACATGTTTCTCAATTAAATCCTTCAAAAAATCAATTTTTGAGATTTTCTTAGCTATCTCGTTTTGAATTGAAAACGATTTTCTCTTGAGTTCCTCAATTTCAACTCTCAAACTCTCTTTCAACGCTTCCTTTTCACTTAAGATTCTCTCCGCACTCGCAAGCTCATTCAGAAGGACTGCCTTCCTCTCAAGCAGTGTGTTAAGTTCAGCATCCGCATTTCTTATCTCCTCTTCGTAAGAATGTTTTTCATCAGTTAAAAGATCAATTTTCCCTTTGAAGTTTTCCATCCTCGCTCTCAATTTTTCAATTTCGCTTCTTTTCGCAGTTATTTCGTTCATCTTTTCAATTAAAAACTCGTTCAAATTCTTAACATTCGCTCTTCTCTCATCAAGTATTAAAGTGAGTTTGTCAAGGTCTTTCTTCTTTTGAGCATAATGCTCACGCAGATTTGATAATTCAGTTCTCAACGAATCAAGCGTTAATCTCTTCTCGCTTTCTTTTCCGCTCAATTCATAAAGTTGTTGCTGGAGTTCAAGTTTTTCTTTTGATGCTTTCTCAATTTTTTCTATAAATGCTTTCTTCCTCTCTTTTAAAAGAGCGATCTCCTGCTCCATTGAATTTAAATCTCTCGTCCTCGCTTCAATTTTTGAATGGACCTCTTCAAGTTGAAATTCAAGCGTCCTCAATTCACCCCTTAAAACTTCAAGAAGCTGTTCCCCACGAGATAGTTCATTACCAATGTTTGTCTTCCTGTTTCTTTCAGCGCTCAATGTCTCCTCAAGATAAATCAATGTTCTTTGAAGTTCCGAAAATTCTCTCTCAAAAAGTTCAATTTCATTCCTCTTCAACTCTTCAAGAATTTGATTGTATTTTTCGGCTTTCTTCGCCTGTCTTTCAAGTGAAGCGACATTTTTTTGGACTTCTCTTATTATATCATTGACCCTTGATAGATCATTTTTGACATCTTCAAGTTTTCGGTAAGTTATCTTCTTACGCTGTTTATATTTTGTCACACCCGCTGCTTCTTCAAAAAGTTTTCTTCTCTCCTCTGCTTTTTCGCTCAAAAGGGCTTCAATCATCTTCAACTCAATAACAGAATAAGCATTTGCGCCCATCCCCGTGTCCGCAAAAAGATCAACTATATCTTTTAATCTACACGGAACTTTGTTTAAAAAATACTCACTCTCGCCTGATCTGAAAACTCGCCTTGTTATCGTCACCTCGGAATATTCCATCGGAAGAATTCCTTTTGTATTCTCAATTGTAATTGAAACCTCCGCCATTCCAAGAGGTTTTCTGTTCTTCGTTCCATTAAATATGACATCTTCCATTTTATCACTTCTCAAAACGCTTGCTCTTTGCTCGCCGAGAACCCATCTTATTGCGTCAACTATGTTCGTTTTTCCGCATCCATTTGGACCGACAATTGCAGTTATCCCACCGTTGAATTTAAGTTCAACCTTGTTAGCAAATGATTTGAACCCAAATATCTCAAGCCGTGATAGATACATTTACCCCAGCCAGATTTTTATTTTACACTGTTTAGAATATTCACCAAAAACTTTAAATATGCAAAGGATGAAAACTCATAATCATAAAAAATCAAAACCACGCCAAGCACAGCTAAAATCAAAACCAAAGCAACAAGCGTAACCTTTGCCTGCTTTACCTCATAAATTATTGAAACACCCTTTATCAATCTAATAAACGAAATTAGAAAAACGATAAAACCGATCCCGAAAATCACCACACCTGATTCAAAACTTACTATAACCCTGTGTAAAATCATATCAATCGGTATCAAAAATATAACTGGCAAAAATGACCAGACGACAATAGAATAAGAATGGTTAAGGAAAACTCGCACCTTGACAAAAGTTGAAAAAAATTGAACAAGCAAAGTTAAAATTAAAATTAAAACGAATGAAAACAAAGAACAATAAAATGAAGATAAAATTGGACTCCAGATTATTGAAATTAACTTAACTTTAAACCAATCAACAAAAACAAAATGTGTGAGAATGTAATCCAGAAATTCGTTTTCCTTGAGACGATTTAAGATTCCAGATATAAAAACACCAAGCGTTGCCGATATTATCAAAGCAAGAACCGTAGTTTGCCCGACTGAAATAAGATATTGATCTCTTACATCAGCAAAAAAATTATAAGGTCTGAAAATCGCACGATTTAAGTTTTCCCTGAACCAGCGATATGAATAGTAAATGTAGGACAAAATCAAAAGAAGGATTATCCCGGCGATGGTATAAATAGCAGGCATATTTTCTGAATAATCACCAATTGCAAGTGGAGGAACTTTTCCATCGGTGTAAAGTGCTTTCAAAACATCATACGCAGGTCTTCTTTCTCTTTCATATGATACAACTCCCATAGTGTAAAGATATGGATCTGGATTTGGGAGAGTTAAAATTGGTCTTTCTCCACGCCAATCGGCAAAAATCCAGACAAATGAGCCATCAAAATCTTCTTCCTGAATCAATCTGTATCTTTCAAGTATATACTTCGCTTGACTCTCATAAGAAAGCGGATCGGAATATCCATTCCTATTTCCGATTTGAACTGCTTTTCCATATTCGGTTATTACGACGGGCTTATTTTTATATTTTTTCTCCCAGTAAGAAATGTTCTCAACAAACTTTTGAATGTCATCTATATAAACATTAACACAGGCAAAATCAACAAGGTCAACGCATAAATCATTTTTTATCATTCTTGATGCGTAATAAACAGGTCTATTGTCAATTGATTTAACAAATTTCGTAAGTTCATTAACATATTTTCTTGCCTTCTCATCCGCCGAATCAAATTCGTTTCCAATTCCCCAAGCAAGAACAGATGGATGATTTTTATCTCTGTTTATCATCTCGGAAATATAATCCTTTGCAAGCAGGATAAATCTTTCCGAAGTCAATATATCAGCAGGAACATTCCAGACGGGAATTTCTTCCAGAACCAGAAGCCCATATCTATCGCACAGATTTAAAACATAAGGATGTGCCGGATAATGCGCAAGCCGAACTGCATTAGCCCCCATATTCTTTATCAAAACTATATCCTTTTCCATTTCCTCATAACTTAACGCATTTCCAAACCTCGGATGATCTTCATGCCTTGAAATTCCTTTTAAAATTAATCTCTTTCCATTCAAATAGATATTTCCATCGGAAATTTTCAAATCCCTGAAACCTGTCACAACAATATATTCGTCAACAACCTTTCCGGAGTTCATCAAGATAAGTTTTAAAATGTAAAGTGAAGGTGATTCAGGACTCCACAATTTGGGGTTAAAGATAGTGAATGGGATTTTGAATTTTAAACTTCTTGAATT
>CAZQJI010000056.1:0-15287 GCA_964593475.1 uncultured Bacteroidota bacterium
TATTAAGATGTCCATTGCCTCAGGTGAAATTTCTGTAATTGGCTTATGCATCATTGTTGCGTATTTTTTCAAATAATAATTTGCAATAAGCGGGATGTCCGATCTTCTTTCTCTCAAGGGCGGGATAAAAATTGTGAAGACATTAAGACGATAGTAAAGGTCTTCTCTGAATTTACCTTCTTTAACTGCTGATTCAAGGTCACAATTTGTGGCGCAAATAACTCTGAAATCGCTTGTTATTATTTCATTTCCACCAATTCTTGTGAATTGTTTTGTTTCAAGAACACGCAGGAGTTGAACCTGCATTTTCAAGCTTATTGTTCCAACTTCATCAAGGAAAATTGTTCCGCCGTCTGCGAGTTCAAATTTGCCTTTTCTTCTGTAAAGTGCGTCTGTGAAAGCACCTTTTTCATGTCCGAACAATTCACTTTCAAGCAATGTATCTGGGACAGCTCCACAATTTACGGATATAAACGGGAAATATCTTCTCGGGCTGTGTGCGTGGATTAGTCTTGCAACAAGTTCCTTGCCAGTTCCACTTTCACCTCTTATCATAACCGTCGTGTTTGTTGGTGCAACGGTTTTTGCAAGTTCAATCACTTTTTTAATCTGTGGGCTTTCGCCGACAAGTTCCTCTCCCATCACAAGTTCAGATACATGCTCACGAAGTTTGATGTTTTCATCCGTTAATTTTTTCTGTTTCAATGCGTTCTTTACAAGGTGAGATAAATAATCGGGGTCAATTGGTTTTGTGACATAGTCATATGCGCCTTCTTTGAGCGCTTGAACTGCTGTATCAACAGATGCAAATGCAGTTATTATGATTATTATCGCTGATGGATCAATCTCTTTTATTCTCTTTTGAAGTTCAAGTCCATCCATCCCGGGCATTTTGATGTCAATGAAGATTATGTCCCACGGACCTTCGTTCATCATTTTTAACGCCTGCGCTGCGTTTTCTGCAACTCCAACTCTATATCCATCCTGTGTAAACCATTTTGAGAGTGAATCTCTGACTATGAATTCATCATCAACGATGAGAATGCTAAATTTTTGCGTCATAGTTTATGTTAAAATTTTTTGGTAATGTTACGGTAAATGTTGTTCCAGAGTTTACTTTTGATTCAACGGAGATATTGCCGTTGTGTCTTTCAACTATTCCATATACAACAGCAAGACCAAGCCCTGTTCCTTTTCCTTCTTTTTTCGTTGTGAAAAATGGCTCAAAAATGTGCGGTAATATATCATCGGGAATTCCAACGCCCGTGTCTGAAATTTTTATTTGAATTTTATCGTCGTTTATTTCTTTGAGTTCAATTTTTAAATTTCCGCCTTCCGGCATCGCTTCAATTGCGTTTATCTCCATAGCCAGAAGCATCTGTTCAATTTGCTGTGAATCGCATACCATAAATACAGGTTTTTCTGGAAGTTCAAGTTGAAGTTTTATATTATTCATTTCAAGGTGATGTGCGATCAAAGCGACGCTTCTTTTTATTATCTGGCATATATCTTCTTCCTTGAATTCGCCAAGTTTTTGTTTTGAGAAGAGAAGAAGATTTTTGACAATGTTTCCGCATCTTGATATTTCGTCAATTATTATAGAAAGCGTGTCAAGTATTTCTTTTTTACCTTCGTTTTCAAGTGCTCCGTTTTGAATTTTTCTTTTCAAAAGTTTCGCATAAGTTAAAACTCCTTCAAGTGGATTGTTAAGTTCGTGAGCAACCGTTGCTGAAAGTTTTCCAAGCGAAGCCATTTTTTCAATTTGGAGCATGTAAGCGTGCGCTCTTTGAAGTTCCGCTGTTTTCTCATTCACTTTTTCTTCAAGTGTTTTAGCCCAATTTACAAGTTCTTCATGCGCCTGCTTCAATTTTTTTGTCATCTTGTTAAATGAATCAGCAAGAATTCCAATTTCATCTTTTGATTTTATATCTATTGTGAGATCAAGATTTCCTTTCGTTATCTCCATTGTTCCAGCTGTTAATTTTTTAAGCGGGACATTGACGAATTTCCATATAAAAACAAACACAAATAAAGATATCACAAGAAACATCACAAAACCGCTGGTATATTGAATTTTGTTAAGGCGTGTGGTATTTTCTTTCACATCTTTTAAAGAAAATATCACATCAAAAACACCAAGAATCGTTTGCTCTTTTTTATGTGCGTGGCAATCAGCGTTATAACATGATTCTTCATTTTTTATCGGATTGATAGCACCAAGAACTTCATATCCGTTAGGCGAGTGAAAAACACGGGCAAGTTGAGTTGCTTCCACTGGAACTTTTATCTTACCATTATAATGACATATATTGCATGCCTCACTTTCCATAGAAACAAATTTCCCGACCTCACCTGGAATCGTTGAGAATGTTATCTTGCCCTGCTTGTTATAGATTCTTATAACTTCAATTCCGGGTTGTTTTCCGACCATTTGTATGATCTGATAAATGTCCTCTCTTCTGTTGTGCAACATGCTGTAATGGGTGGCTCGTCTTATAAGATCACTTGTTTTAAGTGCGCTTTGAAGTGTCATTTCCATACATTGCCTTGTCTGCCAGCGGGCGATAAGGGTTGAAAAAATTGCCGTCACAATGAGGATAATTATAAAAATCATCGCTGATAATTTGAAGAACAAACTCTGAAGGAAGTTCATTTTCAATTGAAAAAATTAATTGTTTCTACCCCGGTAGAAGTTCAAAATCCGTGCCATTGAAAATTTTTGAAATTTTGAAACTTTTAAAATATCGTTTGTCGCATTAAGTCGCCATTTCCACTGAATTCTGTCTCAAAATTGAAGCATCAGATTTTCAAAAAAACTTTGCCCACGATTGAGAAATATCGCTTTGCCCCGAGCAAATCTTTAAATGTTTCAACTGTATATCCACCATCTGGAAGTGTTTCAATCGCAGATAAAGTCATTTGATTCAGGGATAAAATGATTTCGTTTTTAAACTCTTGAACTTTCTCGTGATGCAATTTTAAAAACTCGCTGTGTGTAAGTAATTCTAATCTGGCGATGTTTTTATCGGTCTTTATTTTGAAAATCCATCCACTTGAATACGGCTCACGATTTATCAGATCAGGGAATTCTAAAAGGGTTTTATTTATTTCAACAAGCTCACCCCGTATGGGCGAGCGAACTGTTAAAATCCCATCTCTGTGCTTTACCCACGCACAAGGTGTATTTCTGTTAACTGCTGAAAACGAATAAAGAAAAATAACTTCAATTAAAGGCGCATATAGAAACACTAAAAAATCACTAAGGCCAACGGTTGCAATTTCCTCGTCAAATTTTATCCAGGCGTAATCACGGGAATAAAATCTATCTTCGGGGAAATTTACGTTTTCAATCTTCTCAATAAGCCGTGATACCAGTTCAATTGTTTTTTCATTGAGTGTATTTTCAAGTTTTTGAGACGACATCTGAACACAGGTTAATTTTTCTCTTTAAAAACTTCTGTTACGGGTATTATCTCAAATCCTTCGGCAATTGCTTTTCTTTCTTCAACTTCAGGTGGAAACACAGGCAAATTTTTAGCGATGAATCTGAATGCTGCAAATCCAAGCGCAACCAGGAATAAGGTAATTGAAATTTCAGTCCATTTCGGGAAGTATCCGGCTTGTGTATAACTTTCAAGCGCTGTCACGCTCACATTTAATCTGTTAAGTATAAAGCCAAGGACGGTGATAAATTGTGCAACAAATAAACCTTTCTTACTTGCTCTTATCTTCGGGTTTATGAGGAGAACGATCGGGATTATAACTCCAAGGATAAATTCAAGCCAGAACATAATCGCTTCATAGTTCAGGCTGAAGATGTATGGAAAGAGTTTATAATTGACTATGTCTTCAACTTTCAGGACGAAATAAACCATCAGGGCAACTGCGGTGACTTTTGCAAGCTTTGAAAGTATGTGAAGTTCTATTTCTCTTTTGAAAGCTCTTGAACTTAAATATGATTCAATTGTGACCATTGCTGGACCAACTGCGACGGCTGAGAGAAAGAAAAGATAGGGCAAATTACTTGAATACCATATCGGATATAATTTTTCCGGGACGATCAGATAAAGTGAGCCAAGGGATGACTGATGAAGTGTTGAGAGTATAACGCCGGCGACGACAAGTGGTATTGTTATGTTTTTTATAATTTTTCTCGGTTTTTCAAGACGAAGTTTTTGAAATAGCAATGGGCTGAATTCCAGAGCCAGAACAGCTGTGTAAAGCATAACGCACCAGGCAACTTCAAACATAACTGACTCAGGATTCCACATTATTATCGGATGCCATATATTCCACGGTTTGCCAAGGTCATAAAGCAGAGCGAAGATGACGAGAAGATAACCTAAAAAAGCTGTTAAGATCGCTGATGGAAGAATTGATTTGTATTCTTCAAGGTTGAAGATATAAACAGCAGCTGCGACGACAAATCCACCAGCTGCAAGTCCTACGCCACAGAGGACATCAAAACCAATCCACAAACCCCACGGAAATTTATCGCTTAAATTTGTAACCGCACCAAGTCCTTTTGTGAAACGAAGAATTGTTGAGTAAATCCCAAGCGCAACGATGATCCAGAAGACAGCGCTCCAGAATGTAATCTTTGGTATTTTTATTCTTGCATTCATTTTTCATTCCCTTTTTTGTTGTTTTCTTCCATCTCTTTTAATTTCTTTTGAAGGCGCTGGACTTCATCTCTTCGTTTGGTTATCCACCATATTCCAAAAAGAAGCGTTCCACCCCAAAAGATGTAATTTGGAATTTTTGACATAATTTGTTCGGTGAAGTGAGAGAGCGGAACATCGGGTAGATTTGTTTTGAACCCGAGTTTTTGCAATGGTCTATCAGCAAGATAAAGCACTGATGTCCCACCGGCTTCTTTCAAGCCGAAAATGTGCGGATAATAAGTTTCTGGATTTTCTTTTATCTTTTGACTTGCTTTTTCTATAAGTTCTTCCCTTGTTCCAAAAATTCTTGCTTCAGCCGGGCAAGCTTCAACGCAAGCTGGAACTTCACCGTTTTTAATTCTATCAAAACACATATCACATTTCGTGACTTTTGGATTCAATTTATCCCATTGATACTTCGGTATGTTGAAAGGACATGCTTGCATACAATATCTGCATCCGAGACATTTTGATGGGTCATAGATTACAGGACCAAGCTTTGTCTTTTGAAATGCCCCGACCGGACAAACAGAAGCACATGTTGGTTTTTCACAATGCATGCAAAGTCGTGGGACATAAATTCCATCGTGATCTTCAACTGCTGTGTTTTTGATTGAAGAAAGTTGATGTGTATCGGTTATGGGATTTCCCCATCTTTGTGCGCAGGCTTCCTCACACGCATAACAGCCCACACATTGTGTGATGTCAATTAAAATTCCGTATTTTGGCATCTTTTTTAACCTGATTTAGTTTTTAAGGTTGCTGGATAAATTCTTGCTCAAATTTTTCCCATGTTTTTTCATCAACATTTTGCAAGACACCTTTTATCACCAGCCCACCATCAGCAAGCGTCGGTTCAAGTGCGGGTGAAAACTTCGGCGCTTCTCTGCTTATAAATTCTCTGAATCTTCTTATCTCATTTCTCAACCACTGACTTGCCTCATTCCCGATTAATAAATTTTTTATCTCGGATGCGACATCTTCCGGCTCAACCATGACAATCCATCCATTTAGATATGGATCGTTAAGAAGCATGTTTGGTGATTCAAGTATAACTGGATTAATGGCTGATATTTTTCCGCTCACCGGCGAATAAAATGTGAGAGTTTTTCCATTCTGTTTGATTTTAAAAAGTGGTTCTCCTTTTTTTATCCTCTCGCCGATAGAGGGAACTTCAACGGCGTCAATTTTTCCAGCAACTTTTGCGATGAAGTCATCAATCCCGACATAAACTTTGCCCGTAAAGAGAAGTTCAAGCCAGGTGTGAGCTTTACTGAAAAAGTAACCACGGGGTAAAACAAAGCTTTCTGTGCTTAATACAATTTGTGGTTGAATCGCTTCACGCTTTTTCTGAGCTCTCTGGACGAGGTAATCAATTGTGAGGCAGATTAGAATTGTTGTTATAACGAAAAGTGCTACCATGGCAGTTTCTCCAGTGTTTTTGTTTTTCTCAATACTATTTAATTGCAAAGCGAGTGCCAGCTGATTTGGAGGGAATAAAATTTGTTGATGGTCAATAAAATGGGGATTCATTAAAGAGTGAGGGGTTTATTGCTCTGTTTAAAATTTCAACACCCGAAAATAATTTTCGTGAGTAAATTCTTGAATATCAAGTTTTTGATTGCGTTGAAAATTTCAATAGCCCGATGTTAAGATTTTAAACAGGAAAACTTTGAAAAGTGTAGCATTTTTGATGTGTGACATATCTGTGGAAGTTTTGCACATTCTTATTCTGATAGTTTAAAAAGCAAGAAAGATAAAAGATTTCTCTCTGGCATATGATTTGCTAAAACTTCTTATGGAGGCATTTTTGGTGTTCATTATCAAAACGGGGATAAATCATGAAAGTAAAAAGAACTGTAAAATATGAAAGTGAATTAGATAAGAATTTAATTCAAACCATCAAATTAGAATCGGGGGAAAATAAAATTTTTGAGTGTATTCAATGTGGGGTTTGTTCATCCACTTGCCCTGTTTCACTTTATATGGATTATACCCCGCGTAGATTGATGGCAATGATAAGAGCTGGCTTTAAAGATGAAGTTTTGCAAAGTTTTACAATTTGGCTTTGTTCTTCCTGCTACTCCTGCACAGTTTTATGTCCAGCTGGGATAAAAATTACAGACATAATGTATTCTTTAAAGCGGATGGCTATAAAGGAAAAAGTTTATCCCAGGCGATTTCCAATTCCTGTACTTGCCAGAGAAATCGCAAGCGCTATTGAAAATGAAGGGAGGGTTTCGGAGTTTTGGATCTTATTGAAATTATTTTTGAAAGCGAATCCATTAAAGCTTTTTGCTTCTATTCCGCTTGGTTTACTATTGCTTTTTAAAAATCGCTTAACTTTAAGGAAAGAAAGAGTGAACGGAAGGGAAGAACTGAAAAATATCTTCAAAGCAATAAAGGAGAGAGCGCAATGATTGAATACGCTTATTATCCAGGGTGTTCACTTAAAGGAACTTCAAAAGCTTATGAAAATTCTCTTTTAGAGATTTTTAAAGTTCTGAATATCAAACTGAAAGAAATCCCTAATTGGAACTGTTGTGGTGCTACAGCATATTTTGGAATTGATAAAAACATAGCATTATTAATTTCTGCAAGAAATCTTGACATAGCAAAAGAATGTGGTTTTAGAAGTATGGTTGTTCCTTGTGCTGGATGTTTTTTGTCTTTGAAAAGATGCAATGAATATGTAAAGGAAGATAAAATTGGTGAAATGTTAGAAAAGGCGGGGATAGACTATAATGGAGAAGTGGAGGTGATACATCCTATTGAGATTATCATTAATGAAATAGGGCTTCAAGAAATATCCAAGAGGGTAAAAATACCTCTTCATGATTGGAAAGTCGCGTGTTATTACGGGTGTCAGTTGGTTAGACCGTATAGCAATTTTGATAACCCATATGATCCTCAAAGTTTAGACCTAATTATGAATGCACTTGGAGCGGAAACGATAGATTACTCTTTAAAGACAAGATGTTGTGGCGGATCATTGACCGGGACTATTGAGGAGGTGGGACTGCGGCTTGTTTATATTCTTTTAAAGGAAATAAAAAATAAGGGAGCAAATGTAATCGTTACTGTTTGTCCACTTTGTCATTTTAATCTTGAGGTATATCAAAAGAAAATGAAATCAAAGTTTCAGGAAGAATTTAATATACCCGTTTTGCACTTTACTCAGGCAATTGGATATGCGTTTGGGATTGACCCCAAGAAATTGGGCTTTAATACCTTGATATTTTCTCCAATAAGAAAATAGGAGAAAAAAACATGAATGAAAATGGAAGTGTTAAAATAGGGGTTTATATCTGTCATTGTGGTTCAAATATAGCTGGAAAAGTTAAAATTTCAGAGGTAGTTGATTTCATTCAGAGGAATGCAAATGTTGCTGTTGTGAAGGACTATAAATATATGTGTTCTGAACCCGGGCAAGAGCTTATAAAGAAAGATATAAGGGAGATTAATCTTAATAGAATAGTTGTCGCTTCATGTTCACCATTAATGCATGAAGCGACTTTTAGAAAAGCGATAGAGGAATCTGGTTTGAATCCTTTTTATCTTCAAATGGCAAATATAAGAGAACAATGTTCATGGGTAACTGAGGATGAAGACAAAGCAACTGAAAAAGCTATAGCACTCATAATGGCTGCTATAAGAAGGGTCGCTTTGCATCAACCTATAGAAAGAAGATATGTGAAAATAAATCCCTCTGTTTTGATTGTTGGTGCTGGAATAGCTGGGATTCAAGCAGCGCTTGATATAGCTCAAGCGGGAAATAAGGTGTATCTGGTTGAGAAGGAACCTTACATTGGTGGACATATGGCAAAGTTTGACAAAACTTTCCCAACGCTAGATTGTGCAGCTTGTATTCTTACTCCTAAAACTGTATCTGTTATGGAAAACAAAAATATAGAATTGTTAACTCTTTCCAGAGTCAAAGAGGTTAGCGGGTTTGTAGGTAATTTTAAAGTCAAAATAGAGAAAAAAGCAAGGTATGTTGATGTTAGTAAATGCACGAGTTGCGGTGATTGTGAGAAAGTTTGTCCTGTTGTGAGAAAAAGCGAGTTTTTTGAGGGTCTTAGTGAAAGGAGAGCGATCTATAAGCCATTCCCGCAATCTATCCCGGCAGCGTATGTAATTGAAAAGAGGGGAATAAGTGCTTGTAAAAATGCTTGCCCAATTTCACAAAATGTTCAGGGTTATATTGCTTTAATTGCAAAAGGTAAAATAAGAGAAGCAGTGCAGTTGATCAGGAAAACGAACCCTTTCCCAGCTGTGTGTGGAAGAGTTTGTGTTCATCCATGCGAAAGATATTGTAAAAGGGGTGAAATTGATGAGCCGATAGCTATAAGGTATCTTAAAAGGTTTGCAGCTGAGTATGAACTTTCGCATCCTGATGAAATTGAAATTGAGAAATTAGGTGAGGAGAAGAAAGAAAAAGTCGCTATAATCGGTGCAGGACCAGCTGGCTTAACAGCTGCTTATGACCTTGCGAGAATGGGTTATAAAGTTACAGTGTTTGAGAAAGAGGAGAAACCTGGTGGAATTTTGATGTACGGTATTCCTGAGTTTCGCCTTCCTAAAAATGTTGTTAATGTTGAAATAAAATTAATCCAAAAAGCTGGGGTTGAAATAATAACGAATACAAAGGTAGAGAATTTGTCTAAGCTAAAAGATCAGGGATATAAAGCAATCTTTTTGGCTATAGGATGTTGGAGAAGTCAAAAATTAAATATACCTGGAGAGGAACTCTTTGGGGTTTATCAGGGGCTTGAATTTTTAGTTAATGTTTCTAAAGGTGATGTGCCTGAACTTGGTGATAAGGTTATAGTTGTAGGTGGCGGTGATGTTGCTATAGATGCTTCAAGGACCGCATTACGACTCGGTGCCAAGGAAGTTATTATTTTGTATAGAAGATCCAGAGCTGAAATGCCTGCCGACCCAGAGCAAGTTAAAGAAGCAGAAGAGGAGGGAGTAAAGATTTTATATTTGGTCGCACCAGTTAGAATAATTCCAAAAAATGGAAAAGTTGGTGGTGTAGAGTGTATCAGAATGGAACTTGGCGAACCAGATATGACAGGAAGAAGGCGACCTATACCTATTCCTGGAACAGAATTTATAATTGAGTGTGATAGTGTAATTACAGCAATAGGTCAAGTTCCAGCTACTGAGTTTCTAAGCGATGAAATTGAAGTAGGTAAGGATGGCACAATTAAAGTAAATCCATTAACCTTAGAAACATCTATGCCCGGGGTATTTGCGGGTGGTGATGTTGTTTCTGGTCCTGCTTCAGTTGTTGAGGCTATAGCTGCTGGACATAAAGCAGCTGAAGCAATTCATAGATATTTAAGTGGAGCTGTAATTGAATCCGATAAAGAATCAGTGGCAAGAAGTAAAATTATAGCCCAACCGGAGACAGACAAAGTTAAGAGACAATCAAGAGTAAGTCCGATACAAAGAGATCCGCATGAAAGGATTAAAAGTTTTGAAGAGGTTAATTTGGGTTATACTCAAGAACTTGCCCTTAAAGAAGCTTTAAGATGCCTTGAATGTGGGGTATGCTCTGAGTGTTTGGAATGTGTGAAAGCTTGCCAGCGAAATGCAATAGATCATGAAATGAAAGATGAAATTGTTGAAGTTGATGTTGGAGCGATAATACTGGCAACAGGGTATAAGCTAATGAATCCACTCTTATTATCTGAATATAAATATGGTCAATACCCCAATGTTTTCACATCTCTTGAGTTTGAAATATTAAATAATTCAGCAGGTCCAACCGGTGGGAAAATTTTAACTAGAGATGGACGAGTTCCTGAAAGCATTGGAATTATACATTGTGTTGGAAGCCGTGACAAAAAATATCATGAATATTGTTCAAGGGTATGTTGTATGTATGCTTTGAAATTTGCACATCTAATTAAAGAAAAAATCCCGAATTGCAGAGTATATAATTTTTACATTGATATGAGGTGTTTTGGAAAAGGTTATGAAGAATTCTACAATAGATTGTTGAAGGAAGGAGTTAATTTTGTTAGAGGAAAAGTAGCCGAGATAACGGATGCGGCGTTAGATCCCTCAGAAGAAGGTAAACTTATCTTGAGAGTTGAAGACACTTTGATAGGTGTCGTTAGACGAATACCTGTTGATATGGTTGTCTTGTGTCTTGCTATGGAATCACAACCTGACGCTAAAGAGCTCTCAAGATTGTTTAGTTGCAGCTTGGGGAAAGATGGTTTCTTCATTGAAAAACATCCAAAGCTTGCGCCGGTGTCAACGGCTGTTGATGGCATATTTATAGCTGGAGCTTGCCAAGGGCCAAAGGATATCCCTGATACAGTTGCGCAAGCTGGAGCTGCAGCTTCTCAGGTTTTAAGTCTTATACAGAGAGGAGAAGTTGAAGTAGAAGCAACAACAGCAGATATTATTCAGGAACTTTGCTCGCGTTGCAGGATTTGTATTTCTGTATGCCCTTATAATGCTATTAACTATATTAGCGAGGAAGATAAAGTTCAAATAAATGAGGCGCTTTGTAAGGGATGTGGTGCTTGTGTGGCTGCATGTCCATCTGAAGCAGCTTATCAAAAACATTTCACAACTGAGCAGATATTTGCTGAAATAGAAGGTATTTTATCAGTTTAAAAATTATTCGGAGGTGGGAAACTTATGAAATCACCGGAAAATTTCGAACCCAAAATAGTTGCTTTCCTGTGCACCTGGTGTTCTTACACTGGGGCTGACTTAGCAGGTACTTCAAGAATGAAGTATGCCCCTAATGTCAGAATTGTTAGGGTTATGTGTACAGGTAGGGTAGATTGTCAGTTTATAATAAAGGCGTTTGCAGAGGGAGCAGATGGGGTATTAGTTTCAGGGTGTCATATACCGTCAGATTGTCATTATCAGGAGGGAAATTTCAAAATGCTAAGACGTGCTAAACTTTTAAAGAGAATCCTTCCTTATTTTGGAATAGAACCTGAAAGATTTAGACTTGAGTGGATATCTGCCTCAGAAGGTGATAAATTTCAAAGAGTTTGCAATGAATTTTTAGAACAGATAAAAAATCTTGGAGCTTTAAAATTAAAAGCAGGTGTTGAAAATGAGTAAACCTAAAATAGCATTCTATTGGTGTGCTTCATGTGGCGGGTGTGAGGAAGCAGTCGTTGATCTAGCAGAGGATATACTGAAAATTATAGAAGCCGTTGATATAGTTTTTTGGCCTGTTGCTCTTGATATAAAAAGAAAAGATATAGAGGTTTTGGATGACTTGGCAATAGATGTGTGTTTTATAAATGGTGCAGTTAGATTGTCTGAACAGGAAGATATGGTCAAACTTTTAAGAAGAAAGTCAAAATTGGTTGTAGCTTTTGGTAGCTGTGCACACATGGGTGGAATTCCATCAATTGCGAACTTATATAGTAAGGATGAAATTTTAAATGCCGTTTACATTGACACCGCTACAACTGTGAATGAAAAAAAGACATTACCAAGTCAAATAGTAAAAGTAAAAGAAGGGAATTTAACATTGCCTGAGTTTTTTGAGCATGTGTATTCACTTGATCAAGTAATTGATGTTGATTATTATTTACCCGGTTGCCCAGTTCCAACAAATCTATTTAAAGAAGCGGTATCTTTAATATTATCTGGAAATTTACCTCCAAAAGGTTCTATCTTGGCTCCAAACAAAACTTTATGTGAAGATTGCGAGAGAAATAAAACGAAACCTGAGAAGATCAAAATTAATAGATTTTACAGGCCATACGAAATAGAAATTGATCCTGAGAAATGTTTCTTGTTACAAGGTTTAATATGTTTAGGACCTGTAACAAGAAGTGGATGCGAGCAAAGATGCATAATGGGGAACATGCCATGTAGAGGGTGTATGGGACCCGTTGACAGAGTTTATGACCAAGGTGCAAAATTTATTTCTGCAATTGCTTCGCTGATAGATTCTTACGACGAGGAAGAGATAGATAAAATTGTAAATTCAATACCTGATCCAGTTGGTACATTTTATAGATTTAGCCTTTCAAAATCTCCATTAATACAAAAATTAAGAGGTGGTGGAAATGCAAAGAACAGTAATAATAGACCCGATAACCCGTCTTGAAGGTCACGGTAAAATCGTTATATTTTTGGATGAAGAGGGCGATGTAAGGAATGCTTATTTACAAGTTCCGGAAATTAGAGGATTTGAAAAGTTTTGTGAAGGTAGACCTGCCGAAGAAATGCCAACAATTACATCAAGAATATGCGGTGTTTGTCCAACAGCGCATCACATGGTGTCGGCAAAAGCCCTTGACGATCTGTGGAAAGTTGAACCACCTATTTCAGCAAAGAAAATTAGAGAATTATTTTATTCTATCTTTATGTTAGAAGATCATATGCTTCATTTCTTTTATCTTGGCGGTCCAGATTTTATCGTTGGATTAACGGCACCAAAGGAAGAAAGAAATATAATCGGGGTTTTAAAAAAAGTCGGACTTGAAATAGGGAGTAAAGTTATAAAAATTAGAAGAGAACTTAGAGAAATTCTCCAGATAATGGGTGGTAAGGCTATACATCCCGTGCTCTGTGTTCCGGGTGGTGTTGTTAAGCCATTGAAAAAAGAGACAGTTGAAAGAATAAAAGATTTGTCAAAAAGGAGCATTGAGTTTGTTCAATTTGTAATTTCGCTTTTTCATAACGCTGTCCTTCAAAAGAAAGAATATTTTGATTTGATAACCAGCGAGATTTACCATAACCGTACTTATTATGGCGGAATTGTTGATGATAACAACAAGGTAAATTTTTACGATGGGTGGATAAGGTTTGTTGATCCAAATGGAAAAGAATATGCAAAATTTAAAGCTCCAAATTATCTAAATTATATAGCTGAGCATGTTGAGGAATGGAGCTATATAAAATTCCCGTTTTTAAAGGAGATAGGATGGAAAGGTTTCGTTGACGGTGAGGATAGCGGAATATATAGAGTTGCACCTTTGGCTCGTTTAAATGTCAGTGATGGGATGGCAACCCCTTTAGCTCAAAGTGAGTATGAAAAAATGTATGAAACTTTAGGTGGTAAACCGGTCCATTATACACTGGCTTTTCACTGGGCAAGGTTGATTGAATCTTTATATGCAGCTGAAAATATATTTAGATTGGCAAACGATCCTGATATACTTGATCCTAAGGTTAGAACTATACCTACCTCTACCCCAAAGGAAGGTGTTGGGGTAGTTGAAGCACCTAGGGGACTCCTAATTCACCACTATTGGACAGATGAAAATGGAATAATTGAGAAAGCAAATATAATAGTTGCAACACAACACAACGCAGCTGCTATTAATATGGGGATTCAAAAATCCGCAAGGGCGTGGATAAAAAAGGGGAATATAGATGAAGGAATCCTTAATTTAGTTGAAATAACCTTTAGAGCATATGACCCATGCCATGCTTGTGGAACGCATGCTTTCCCCGGGAATTATCCATTAAAGATAGAGATATATGACCATAATGGGGAAAAAATAAAAGAATTTAGCTATATGTGAGAAAAATTTTAGTTCTGGGTCTTGGAAATGAAATTTTGGGGGACGACGCAGTTGGAATTTTATGTGCACGAGAAATTAAAAAGATATTTTCGGATAAAATTGATGTTATAGAAACGAGCGAATCTGGATTGAGAATAATTGATTATCTGCTTAACTATAATAAGGTTTTAATTTTAGATTCAACATTTGTTGGGGAAAATAAGGTTGGAGAAATTAGGGAGTATGTTTTTGATAAGGATTTTAAATCATTTTCATTACCCTCACCCCATTATGTTAGTATATCAACCGCAATAAAGATAGCGCAAATTTTAGAGTTAAACCCAGCGCTTGAAATAAAAATTCTTGCTATGGGTATAGATAAGGTCTTGACTATTGGAAGTAAGTTGAGCAACCGAGTGAAAGATTCTTTTGACGAATATGTTGCAAGAGCAAAAAAAATATTAGAAAATTGGCTAAGCGAGATAAATTAGAAACAAACAGGGTTTATCTTTACCGGTTGACGGCTGGTGGATTCACATCCGCTAAGAAGATGGTTCTTGCGAAGTGATTTTTTACTGATTTTGTCTGCTAAACCCCGGCGGTTAAGTTTTGACCCGTCGGGGTTTTTGTTTTTATAAAAAACCTTCCTCAAAAAACCACGCCGAAAGCAAAATTCCTGGAGTTGAATTTGACAATTAAGTTTTTGTTTATTATATTCAACTCGTTCTCATTTTTTTGTAAAAGTTTTAGGCAAAAATAAAATTTTACTTAAATTTATGTTTAAAATTGACGATATTGACCTTAAAATTTTAAGCATACTTCAGAAAAACGGAAGAATTAAACTAAATGAACTTGCTCAGATAGTCGGGCTTTCGGTTCCTGCTGTAAGTGAGAGAATGAAACGGCTTGAAGAAGAGGGTGTGATAAAAGGTTATACTGCGTTGCTTGATTCAAAAAAACTCGGGAAAGATATAATCGCATTTATTTTCGTGAGCATTGATTCATCAAAAAATTATCCGTTGTTTATTGAAAGAGTTATGGGGGTTGATGAAATTCTTGAATGTCACTCAATAACTGGCGAAGGTTCGCACCTTCTGAAAGTTAAAACTGAGAATAC
>CAZQJI010000057.1:0-15237 GCA_964593475.1 uncultured Bacteroidota bacterium
AACTGCACTTGAAATAGAAAATTTTTTGATTTATATTTAAAACCAGAAAAACACTCACAAATGGTTCGCTATGAAGGTAATTGTCAACGATTTTGAAGTTGAAATTGATTTAAACAGGACAAGCGACGGTAGCTTTGAAGCTAAAATCGGGGGTGAAAAGTTTACAGTAAATGTTTTGAAAATTTCAGACCGTGAGATAACACTGTCAATCGGTAATAAGAATTTCACCTTTGCATTCACACCCAATAAAGATTCAATCATCCTTTCCGACACAATTCGTGATTATCAATGTAAATCTATAAACAAGTATCAAGCCCTGATAGATTCCTACCGAAGCACCTTTTCAGGGGAAATCAAAAAAGAAAAAATCCTGAAATCACCTATGCCCGGGCTGATAACTAAAATCCTGGTAAAGCCCGGAGAAAAAATCAAAGTCGGAGACAAACTCCTGATTCTTGAAGCGATGAAAATGGAAAACGAGATACGAAGCGATGTTGAAGGTGTTGTCAAGGAAGTGCTTGTGAACGAAGGAACAGCGGTGGAAAAAGACGCATCTCTTTTAAAAATCTCAACAAATTAAACAAAATATGGAGGAAATATGCGCTTTATTTTGACTCTTTTATCCCTGTTTTTAATTCTTTCCACAGCTTTGTTCTCCGGTGGCTTTCAAATCAATGAACACGGAGCAAGAGCCACCGGAATGGCAGGGGCTTTTACAACATCTTACGCCCCGATAAGTATTTTCTACAATCCCGCTGGATTAACTTATTTGAAAGGAACAAATCTTTCAATTGGAACAACGCTTATCTTCCCGTCAGCGAGATTCCGTGGTCCATATCAGTTTAACACGACCAGAGAGACAAAAATGGTAAAACAAGTTTTTTACCCGAGCAATCTTTACTTAACACATACGACTGAATTCGGACTTGCATTCGGAATCGGGGTTTTCAATCCTTATGGACTTGGCTCAAAATGGCCCGAGGATTGGGTTGGACGTGCGATCACGGTTGAGTCCGATCTAAAGACATTTTACATCAATCCAACAGTTGCTTACAAACTTGCAGATGAACTCTCAATCGCTTTAGGATTTGACTATGTCTATAGCACTGTCACGCTTTCAAGAAAAATTCCATCATTTACACCAGAAGTGAGTGTTAAGTTATCAGGTGATGGAACAGGCGTCGGATACAATGTCGGTGCATTGTTAAAACTTGATCCAATTTCGGTTGGATTTTCATATCGCTCACAGGTTAAAGTTAATTATTCAGGGACTGCGGACTTTCAAAAATCACCCGTTCTTGATCCCCTTCTCCCGGGTGGAAATATCAAAACAAGTGTTAAGATGCCAGATATTGTTATGGCTGGAATTGGATTTTCAAATGAGAACATAACTTTTGAACTTGGCTATCAATTCACAAGATGGTCTTCTTACGATGTCGTTGAGATTGATTTTGAAACAGAAACAAGCGCTCAAACAGATCAAAAACTTGAAAGATATTACAAAGATGTCTCAATTTACAAAGCCGGTCTGGAGTATCGCTTCGGAAACATCGCATTGAGAGGGGGAATAGCATACGATCAAAATCCAATTGATGACAAATATGTTGAACCATCTCTTCCGGATGCCGACAGATGGGAATTCACATTTGGAGCTGGATACACATTTGGGAACTTAACAATTGACCTTGGTTATATGTTTGTAAGATTTAAACAGAGGGAAGTCATCGGGACTGTCGTCGGATTTGACGGGGTTTATAATTCAAGCGCCCATCTGCTTGGGATAAACTTCACATATAAACTTTTTTAATTCAAAACTAAAACAGGGTTTTGTGCTATGAAAAGAAAAATTCAACTTTCGGGAATTTTTGCAGTTCTGTTAATTTTCTCATTTGCTTTCATCTTTTACGCCTGCGAGGAATTTTCAGAAGTTGGCACTCCTCCTTCGCTCGGTGTACAGGTTGACTTTTCAAGAATTGTAGCGATTGGCAATTCAATAACAGCTGGATTTCAGGATGGCGCTCTATTTGAGGGAGCCCAACAGTATTCCTATGTCAATTTAATCGTCAAGCAAATTAACTCACTCGGTCAAAATGTTACATTTGTCCAGCCGTTGATAAGTGAACCGGGGATTGGACAAAGGTTATATTTAAAATCGCTTTCGCCGTTGCAAATTCAACAGCAACTTGTGACAGGAGCGCCAAAGGATACAACTTATCAAGCCCCATTCAATAACCTCGCTGTCCCCGGTGCAATTTTATATGATGTTTTTGATACAACGGACTATGCAGCTAAATCAATTCAGAGAAACAATCCATTCTTCCAAATCATTTTGAGGAGAAAGGCATTTGGACCGACGATGTTTCATCAAGCAAAGGCGTTGAATCCGACATTTGTGTTTTTATGGATGGGAAATAACGATGTCCTCGGTTATGCTTCAAGCGGTGGGACAAGAGGAACAGACCCAACTGGAAAACTTCCAACCCCCGATGTAATCTTCCAGCTTTTATTCAGGCGAACTATTGATTCGCTTTTGAAGATTAATTCAACCGTTAAAATTGCGGTTGCAAATATCCCCGATGTAACTGTTATACCATTTTTCACAACCATACCGTGGTTCATCGTTGATCCAAACACAGGCAAACCGGTTCTTGACCAGCAAGGTAGACCAATACCTTTGATCGGCATCAAAGGCGGTGCACCAGAACAACTGACCCCGCAGGACCTTGTTTTACTTCCAGCAGGTTCACTTATCGCAACAGGTTACGGACTTCCAAATGTTCCACCGTTTAATCAACTTCCAAACGCCGGGAAACCTTTGCCCAATGAATATGTGCTTGACTCAAATGAAGTTGCGACAGCAAAAGCTGCAATTCAAAAATTTAACTTTATAATTGACACTGTTGTTTCAAACCCCACAAGAGCTGGAAGGGTCGTAAGAGTTGACATCTATTCAAGGCTAAACGAAGTCAAAGCGCATGGACTTGAAATTTCAGGCGTCAAATTCACAACGGATTATATAACCGGCGGAATTTTTAGTTTAGATGGGGTTCATCCATCAAACCGTGGGCATGGTATAATTGCGAACGAATTCATAAAAGCGATAAATTCAAAATTTGGTTCAAACATACCGTATATTGATGTGATGTCCTTGCCCGGAATACAACTTCCATCCGCTTCCGTTGCAGAGGGGAAATATCTAATTCCCAAAATCCCGGCTGAAGCGTTGAAAAATGTCGTTGAACTTTTCACCGAGAGATAATTTTTAGATTTAAATTTTCGGGGCGTGCCTTGGCACGCCCTTTTTGTTTCCTTGATAAGAAAAAAGTTGAAATTAAACTTTGAAAATTATATTTTTAAGTAGCGGTTGAAAAACAAAGCCAAGGTCTGGTATAGCTGAATTGTTACGCTGTTAAACATAATCGCAGATGAATGATCTTTATGTTTTCAAGAGTTTATGCTATTTTAATTGTCGCACTTTTTCAATTTATCGCTTATGCGAATCATTCAAATTTTTATTTTGCTCCCACTGACACAATTCCATCTGACACAAGCTTAACAAAATTTGATTCAACAGCTGTTGATTCAACGGCTCGCATTAAGATTTTCAAAAAGAAATTTGTTTTGAAACCTTACATTCAACTTAACGATAGAAATCCCCATCCTCTATTATTTGCACCTTCAAATCTAATCACACGTGAGGTAAAAATTGATTCAACTGGAAAATTTGTCAGGGTCGTAGAAAAAATCGCTGGCTCAGAATATGCTTTCCCGCTTGTCATACCTCTTGAAAAATACATTCAGATTCGTCTTGAAGAAGCGAGGCGAAAATCCTGGATTGAACTTGCCCACAAATATGAGAAAAAAGAAGAAAAAGACGACATTGAAAAACTTTTTGGAAGCATAACCAACATACAGATCCCTGTCCCCGCAAACCCGATTTTAAGCATATTTGGTCCACCGGTGATAAATCTTCATATCTCGGGAGCAGTTGATATAACAGGAGCATGGAGAAATGAGAAAACAGAACAATTAATTGTCTCACGACTTGGAAGCGTGCGAAATGAACCGGATTTTTCACAACAGGTTCAGATAAATGTCGGTGGGACAATTGGAGATAAACTTAACATAACAGCCGACTGGAATACCCAGAGACAATTTGAATTTGAAAATCAACTTAAAATAAGATACAAAGGTTATGATGACGAGATAATCCAGAGCATAGAAGCAGGAAATGTCTCACTTCAAACTTCATCTTCTTTAATCGGGAGCAGTCAGGCATTATTTGGGATAAAAGCAAATTTACAACTTGGTCCTTTAAAACTTACAACAGTTGCAAGCCAGAAGAAAGGTGAGTCACAGGAGAGAGTTTTAACAGGTGGAGCGCAATCGCAGGAGACAAAAGTTTTTCTTTACCAGTATTCTCAAAACCATTATTTCATTGATGAAAAATATATTCCGACATTTGAGCCATACTATCAAAATAGCCCGCCTTTGAGAATCGCACCGGAACTTCAAGTCAAAGATATAGAAGTATGGGTTTCACAACTTGAAAGACCGGAACCGGGATTGACAAGGTTTGTGGTTGCAGATATAAATTTACCTCCGATAACCAACAAATCTTATTACGATAGTTTAAGAACCCAGGTCCTCCAGAGCGATCCGGGTAGAATTGAGGTTGGACTTTTCAGAAAACTTGAACAGGGGAAAGATTATACCATAAATCCAGACATAGGAGTTATCTCACTAAATATAAGCTTACAGGACAATCAAGCGATTGCGGTCGCATATAGAGTTGAAGGACCAACCCAAATTGCAAGTGACGACACGGTTTACGGCGATTTTGTAAATTCGCTCACGGACACATCAGCAACGCTTATTTTAAAGCTTGTCAGACCAAGATCACCACAACCATCGTTTAAAAAAGCCTGGGCTTTGCAATTAAGAAACATTTATTCGCTTGGCGGAGCAAGAAACATAAAGAAAGAGGGATTTGATTTAAAACTCCTTTACCAACCAAGCCCGGATCAAGAGCCAAGAGAGGATATTGAAGGGAAGAACTTACTTGAAATTTTCGGCTTTGATAAATTCCACGAAGATGGTTCACCTGGACCAGATAACAAGTTTGACTTTTCAGAATTGACGATAAATTCAGCACGCGGTGAAATCATTTTTCCATATCTTAAACCATTCAGCAAAGAAACGCTCAAAAAACTTTTCCCCGATAAAAGCGATGATTTTATAAATTCAATCGCTTATGACGACATCTACGATACAAATCAAGTTGCAGCGAGAAACAACACAGCGAAAGCATCAAAATTTATAATCTCCGCAAAGTTAACAAGTGATGTTCAGGCAACCTACAACCTCGGCTTCAATATCGCAGAAGGAAGCGTTCAGGTCTATCTAAATGAGAGAAGATTGGTTGAGGGTGTTGACTACAGAGTTGATTACATACTCGGTCAACTTACAATTATAAATCGTGATGCCCTTCTCCCGGGTGCAAATTTAAAAATTAAATATGAGACGAACGATTTATTCTCATTTGCATCAAAAACAATTCTCGGCGCACGCGGTGACCTTGATTTGTGGGAGAATACTAAACTTGGCTTCACACTTATGAACTATGCACAGCAAAGTTTGAGCGATAAAGTGAGATTGGGAGAAGAACCGATAAGCAACACGATGATTGGAGTTGATTTTTCAAGCAGATTCAATTCAAGAAGATTTTCAGAACTTTTCAACATTTTGCCCGGATATCAAGCAAAACAAGAGGCGGTTTTCTCACTCCGTGGTGAATCAGCTTTTATACTTGCCGACCCAAACACAAGGAAAAGCACAATTGCCGGGGACAATCGCGAAAGCATCGTTTATATAGACGATTTTGAGGGCTCAAAAAGGATTATATCGTTTAGTTTGATTTCAAGCCACTGGCACTTTGCGAGCTCGCCTGCATTTATGCCTCTGCTTGGCGAAACAAGAAAAGAAGAAATTCCCGATACAATAAAAGTTCAAAGAAAAGGATATCTTGCGTGGTTCAACATACCCCAATCGGTTCAAGTTCAAGAAATATGGCCACAAAAAAGAGTTGCGCAAGAGGAACAATTCATCACACCCCTTGACATTCAATTCTTTCCCGATAAAAGAGGTCAATATAACTACACGACGAAATGGGACTCAATAAAACTTTTCCCGCGCCAGAACTGGGCCGGAATGATGAGAGTTTTACCTTACTTTTCAACTGATTTGACAACTGAAAACATAACTTACATTGAAATCTGGTTCAAAATTGTCGGAAACCCCGGACCAAATGCAAAAATGCTCATAGACCTCGGGCAAATTTCCGAAGATGTGATACCGAATAAAAAACTTGACACAGAAGATAAAAACGGAAATTACCGACTTGACCCGGATGAAGATGTCGGGCTTGATGGAATGGATGACAACGAAGAAAAAGCCAGATATCCATACCTTGGCAACGACCCGAGCCAGGATAACTTTGATTATGGAAATCTTTTATTGAGAAACGGAACAGAAGGAAACAGAAACTTTTATCCCGAGCCGGACCAGGAGGACTTGAACAGAAATCACATTCTTGACCTTGTAAATAATTATTTTGAATACGAAATCCCGCTTGACACGACAAACAATCCATTTATCGCCGGTGGTGGTTCAAATGGATGGTATCAGCTTAAAATTCCACTTTCATCATACACGAGAACAATTGGAAATCCAAGTTTCACATTGATTGAATTTGTGAGGGTCTGGTTCACAGGTTTTGATAATGACGCGATTGTTAGAATTGCTGAATTTAACCTTGTTGGAAATTACTGGGAAGAACTCGTAAAGAATGATGAACTTTTCAAAGTTACAGTTGTAAGCGTTGAAGATAATCCCGATTATTCGCCACCACCCGGGGTCCAAAGACCAAGAGACAGGACAAGACCGGATCAGCAAATAGAGGGAAACGAACAATCGCTTGCCTTCATAATCCGAAACTTGCCCGATGATACATTGCGACTTGCGATGAGAAGATTCCCACAACGACTTGACCTTTTCAACTATAAAATTATGCGTCTTTTCGTCCACGGCGATAGAAATTTTTATGTCAGGGATACAACTGACTATGCAGGTGAAATTTTCATCTGGATCGGAACCGACACATCAAATTATTACGAATATCGCCAACCAATCTGGCCAGATTGGGATATAAGAAACAATATTCAAATTGTCTTTGACCAGCTTACCGCATTAAAACAAACACGCGATTCCCTTAATCAGTCGGTCAAGAGAGTTCCTGTTCCAGATGGACCACCTGGGGCAACATACTGGATCAAAGGAAATCCATCTCTGACGAATGTCACTTTTATCGCAATTGGAGTTACAAATCCAAAAGGTAAGGGACCGCAATTTCTCTCAGGTGATGTATGGGTAAATGAACTGCGACTTTTAAAAGCGAATGATGCGCTTGGATGGGCGTATAATTTCTCTGCTCAACTAAATGTTCCCGAACTTTTAAGTGTTAACTTTGGAATTGCAAAACGAAGTCCTGAATTCAGAGGACTTGCGGATAGATTCGTCAACTCATCTGCACGCGTCCTTGCGACAAACTGGACTCTTTCAACAAATTTGAACCTTGAAAAAATTCTTCCATCTTTTCTGAGTTCATCCTTGCAAATTCCACTTTCTTATTCAAGAGCTGAAAATATCGGAATTCCAAAATACATACCCGGAAAAGATATACTTGCAACAGAAGCAGCAAATCGTTTGCGTCAAACTGTGCTTGAAAGCGGTGGAACTGAAGAAGATGCAAATAGAAAGGCGGACAGCTTATTAACGGTGATTCAACAGCTGAGCATTTCTGAAACCTGGGCTGTGCCATCACTCAACTTCACAATCAACTCTCAAAAATGGTATGTGAGAGATGTCATAAACAAAATAAACCTTGGTTTTAGCTTCAACCGTGCAAGTTCAAGGGATATAAACACTGAAATTAGCAAAAGATGGAGTTTTAACTTTCAATCAAGCTATTCAACAAACATAAAACCGATAACTTTAAAACCTTTCAAATCAATTTTTGATGGGGTTCCATTTCTTGACAGTTACAAGGACTGGGAAATACAACTTACACCATCTGCGTTCTCCGGAATGATGAGATTTGACCGTGGACAGGAAAATAGAAAATTCCGAACAAAGACAGCATTTGAACCGACAACACGTGTTTTCAATGCTCAAAGAGGTTTCTCATTTGACTGGAAAATCTCAAACAATGGTCTTTTAAATCCTTCGTTAAGATATCAAGTTGACATCGGAAGCAATCTCGTTCATCTTGAAACTGATTCTCTCGGGAGACAGAGAAGCAACGGAGAAATTCTCGGAGATATTTTCTTCAAAGATGGATTGATAAATTTTGGGCGAACTGCAAGTTTAAATCAACAGATAAGCATCGGGACAAATCCGCGAATACCACCAATTTTTGGACTGAATAAGTATATCAACATAAACTTCAGTTATTCATCCGGTTATAGATGGCAAAATAATTTTCAACAGGGGACACTTGGAAGGAGCGCTGGCTATTCAGCAAATTTAAACCTTGGATTTTCAATAAAATTAAAATCACTTGCTGATTCCTGGTTCGGTGAAGAAACCGGAACAAGTGGTCGCGGTGCACGAGCTCAAAAGGACACAACAAAAAAATCTGAATCAACGCTTTCTCCAAAACAAGTTTTAAAATATCTTATAAAAACGCCATTTCTTGATTACGATAATGTTCAAATCACATTTACACAGACGAACACAGCGATGAACACCGGGCTTTATTCCGAAAGACCGGGGATGGGTAATCTATGGTCCTGGCTTCCATTTGCAACTGACAAAATTGAATATGGACCTTCGCTTTTATACCAGCTTGGACTTGTCTCTTATCCAAATGGTGAATTGAAATTAACTCCAAAGAAAGGGTTCCCATTTTTCGGCTTTGAACAAAGCATGGGCTTGCGTGCACCAAATGGAAATCTTGATGATAACTTTTCACAAACAAATAAAATAACTCTCACGACATCGCGTCCCCTCTGGCAAGGTGCATATCTTGATTTAAGCTGGAACCTGAGCTGGGGTTTTCAAAGAAATCAAAGAATTATAACCGATTCGCTTGGTGTTCCAAGAGTTACATCATTTACAAGCTCAGGTTCGCTCGGGAGGTCTTTTCTTACACTTCCACCTGTATTCATATTTAGCATATTCCGAAGCGGTATAAAATCAGTTGAATCAAAATATAGCGAATTGAAACTTGATCCAACCGACAAAAGAACTGATGATGAAAAACTTGCACAGGCGTTTGAAGAAGGATTTGAAACATTGCCATTTTTAAGCAAACTTCTTGGCGGTTTCCTCCCACGTGTTAACTGGAGATTGCGATGGGATGGGCTTGAAAAGTTTTCAATTTTTAAATCATTTGCGATGCGTGTCTCCCTTGAACACGCTTACACATCAAACTTTGAAAAAAGATGGAGAACTTTCATCGGACAGGGACAAACATTTGAAGGGGAAAGAACTGGCTATGATTTCAATCCTCTTATCGGATTGAACATAACTTTCAAACCACTGTGGAACGGGAACTTAACCGGCGGTTTCAGATACATAACATCAACATATTATGACCTTAACTTTTCAGCCAAAGCAATCGTTGAAACATTCAGGAGAGAGATTTCATTAAACTTGAGTTACTCAAAACGAGGTTTCAACCTCCCGCTTTTTGGACTTTCACTTAAAAACGATGTTGATATAATGATAACTTATTCGTCCTCCAAAAACTCAAGACAAACATATCAAGCACGCAATCTCTCCGAAGCAATACCTCTTGATGGAATCCTGCGAACCACCATGGAATTTAGATTCAGATATATGTTAAGCACAAAAGTCACTGGCTCGCTCTTCTACAGATTCACAAAATCAAAATCCGATTCAAGAAGCACATTCATCCCGGGTTCAACTATAAACGAAGTTGGCGTTGACCTGCACATTGCGATAGGGACATAAAATTTTTTAACCTGCCAAAATTTAGAGATACCCCTTGACTTTTCCAAAAACTTTGCTTATAAATTACTGGAGAGAAAATTTACCGATGTGAACAACTTGTTGATAAATCATAAAATTTTTACAATAAAATTTTTACCTTAAAATGACAATTTTTGCCTATTTTAGACCCGTGTTGATAACTTCGGCGATTTTTGGAGAAAATTACTTGAAAATCAATAAAAATTTTAGTTATACACCTGTGGATAATTTTGTGGATAAGTGTTGATAACTTCAAAAAATGACTTTGTGATTTATCCACAAGTTATCCACAATTTTAATAAAAATGTGGATAAGTTTAAAATTAAATCAGGAATTTGCTATGGACAAACCATCAGAACAGGTGAAAAATTTGCTCAAAACAGGCGAACCAGTACCTGATAATCTACCAAAAGAAAATGAAAATCAGCAATCAATTGAAGAAATCAAACTTCTAAAATCCAAAGATAACGAAACCATAACCGATGCCAAAGCAATATGGAATGAGTGCCTTGCCATAATCAGGGATAATGTAAACCCTTTGAGTTTTAAGACATGGTTTGAGCCAATCGTTCCACTGAAAGTTGAAGGTAAACAGCTTACAATCCAGGTCCCAAGCCAATTTTTTTATGAATGGCTTGAAGAACATTATTATAGCTTGATTAAGAAAACCTTGACAAAGGTATTAGGTGAAGGCGCTAAACTTGTTTATTCAGTTGTGATGGAAAATTCTTCTGCAGATTCAAAAACGACGATAAATCTTCCTCCAGCACCAAAACCGACATCAAAGCCATCCTACCCAATTCAGGTAAAAACCACATACGAACAACCTTTTGAGTCAAACCTTAACCCGAGATATACATTTGACAATTTCGTCAAGGGTGACTGCAATCAACTTGCAAGAGCAGCTGCTCTTGCTGTTGCAAACAATCCCGGTGGAACATCATTTAATCCGCTTGTTATATATGGTGGCGTCGGGCTCGGAAAAACACATTTAATTCAGGCGATCGGAAATTATGTTCTTGCAAATAAAAAATCACTGCGTGTTTATTATGTCTCAAGCGAAAAATTCACAATTGATTTCGTTGAAGCAATTCAAAAAGATAGAGTAAGTGACTTCTCAAATTTTTACAGAAGCATTGATGTCCTCATAGTTGACGATATTCAATTTTTTGCCGGGAAAGAAAAAACACAGGATAATTTCTTCCACACATTCAACGCTTTACATCAGGCAAGAAAACAAATCGTCCTATCGTGTGATAGACCGCCAAAAGAGTTAAAAGGTCTTGATGATAGACTGATCTCAAGATTTCAATGGGGACTCATTGCAGACATTCAACCTCCTGACCTTGAGACGAGAATTGCAATTTTAAAGAAAAAGGCAGAAGATAGCGGAGTTGAACTCCCACAGGAGGTAATTGAATACATAGCGGTTCACATAACATCAAACATCAGAGAACTTGAAGGATGCCTTATAAGTTTGCTTGCAAAATCATCGCTTGAAAACAGGAAAATTGACATTGAACTTGCAAAGGAAGTCGTCAAAACAATTGTCAAGGATACATCTGTTAAAGTTTCAATTGAAGAAATTCAAAGGATAGTATCAGAACACTTTGGAATTCCGCCAGATATGTTAAAAGCAAAAACCAGAAAACAGGAAGTTGTCCTCGCAAGGCAAATAGCAATGTATCTTTGTAAAGAATTAACGGATTCATCTCTGAAGACAATAGGATTGCATTTCGGCGGTAGAGATCACAGCACAGTCATTCACGCCTGCCAGTCAGTTGAAGAAGATATGAAAAAGAGTGAAAAGTTAAGAAACCTTGTTGAATCTTTGAGACGAAAGATTGAGTTTAATTACGGATGATTATTTTTGCCAACATTGTGGATAAAATTGTGGATAAGTTGTGAATTCATGTGGATTGTGTGTTGATAAGCCATAAAGTTATCAACATTTGGCATGTGGATAACTTAAGAGTGTGGATAAACTCAAAGTTATCAACATCAAATTAACACTCGTTATTACTTAAAATCCTTTTAAACCCTAAAAACTTCACCCCGCAATAGTATTTTTCAGACGACAAACAGATTAATTCACAACAACTTTTTTAAAAATCATCTTAACAAATAAAAACTCAAACCAACGCTGTTATTTTTTCAAAAAAGTTATCAACATATCCACACTGCTTATTAACAACCTACTATATTTCTTTAAAAGAAAAAAACTACTTATTAACTGATTCAATTGCCTGAACGATCAGCGGATAATATCTATCAAGAGCGCATTCAACAGAGTTTCTCAACTCGCACACGCCATCTGGGGTTTCTCTGCACTCCTTACAAACATTTTCCCTCAAAGCAATTATATAGTCATCCATCTTATCACTTTTAACGGAAAGAACTATATTAACAATTTTCGGAAAATACATTTTTACTGCACACATTGAATCTTCAGATACTCTGCAAACACCATTTCCAAAAGGATCGCTATCAATACAAACCCTGCACACGACATTTTGAACCACCTGCCAGTATTTTTCAAGTTCGGGAGTCATAAAAAGTCCTCCAAAATTTGTTTTACATTTTTATTTTGAAAATTTTTTGCAAAAAAGTCAAGTTTGCATTCCCCGTTGATTGTCAGGTTTTAATTTGTTATATTAAAACCAAAATAAAAAATCTGGTTTGGTCAATGAAGAGAAAAATTCTTCTGCTTCTTTTCTTTTCACTTCTTCTGTTTCAACTTCTGATTTCGCAAAATCTTGAAAAAATTTTAATTCTCCACTGGAATGATTTTCACGCTCAAAACACGCCAATGAAAACAAAATGTGGCGATTCTACTTGCTATGTTGGGGGAACTGCAAATTTACTTGGTTTGATAAATAAATTCAGAAGCGAAGAGAAAAATGTTATCGTTTTAAATGCGGGAGATGATTTCCAAGGGACTCCTATTTCATCAATCACAAAGGGAAGATCACAGATTGAGTTAATGAACATAATAAAGCCAGATGCGATGACGCTGGGAAATCACGAATTTGACTACGGGAGAGAATCTCTTGAAGAAAATTTGAAGATGGCAAAATTCAATGTTTTAAGCGCAAATATCTGGGACAAAAGAAAAGGAAAATTGTTCGTTAAACCATACATTGTTAAAAAAGCTGGCAAAGCAAAAATTGGAATAATTGGGATTACAACCCCCGAACTTTTTAAACTTTCTTTGAGGGAAAATCTAAAAGATCTTGAACTTCTTGACATTGAAAAAGTTTTGAAGCAATACATTTTTGAACTCAAAAACAAAGAAAAAGTTGATTTAATAATTGCACTCACTCACATCGGAGTTGAAGCTGATTCAATTATTGCGACGAAATTTCCAGATATAAAAGTCATAGTTGGGGGTCATAGCCACACGGCGTTGTTTGAGCCAAAAGTTGTAAATGGCGTGATAATATGTCAGGCGGGTTCAAGAGGTGAATATCTCGGGTATCTTTCAGTTGAAGTTGATCTTGATGGTGACTCTGTTTATTCTTACAGCGGGAGGTTAATTCGGGTTATAAATGGAATAGTTGAGCCAGATAAAATCGCATTAAGGAAAGTTGAAGAATTTGAGAAAATCGTTGATAAGGAATTCGGTCAGGTCATCGGTTGGCTTGAGGTTGACTGGAAGAGAAATTTCCATGGGGAAAGTAACCTTGGAAACTGGGAAGCTGATGTTATGCGTGAATTTGCGAAGACAGATATCGCATTTCAGAACTCGGGCGGATTGAGAAAGGATTTACCAAAGGGGGAGATAAAAGTTCGGGATATCTGGGAAATTAATCCGTTCGGAAATACATTTGTTGTCTTTGAAGTTGATGGTAAAACTTTGAAAAAGATGATTGAGTGGCAGGCGTCGGGAAAAGCGGAATTGATGCAGGTTTCTGGAATCAAAATTGTGATTGATTCAAGACGAAAAGTTGGAGAAAGAGTTATTTCAATTGAAGTTGGTGGAAAGCCACTTGATGAGAACAAAAAATATTCAATCGTCACAAACAATTGGGTTGCCGATCATCTTTATGATTTGTTCGGGATTCCGCAAAACAGCGTTGAACTTAAAAATCTCGGTGTTGTTGATAGGGATGTTTTCATTGAAGCGGTGAAAAAGCAAAAAGTTATAAAGTCGGAAGTTGAAGGGAGAATAATTGATTTGGCAAAACAAAAAGGAGGAACAAGCAATGAATATTGAAAAAGGGTTTAAATTTGTTTTTCAGGAGAAAAACTGGCTCGGCAAAATTGTCGTCGGTGGTTTAATGATTCTTTTCTCTTTTTTGATAATTCCATTGCTAATTTATTACGGATACCTTGTTGAGGTCACGAAAAGAACAGTGAAAGGCGAAGAACAAATTTTACCGGAGTGGGATAATATCGGGCATAAGATTGCCCTTGGATTTAAACTTGCTGTGATAATTATTGTTTATCTTTTACCATTTTTAATTTTAATTGGTTTAAGCATCCCATTTACCGATTTTGAATTTGATAATATGAGAAGCAGGGAGATTGTTCTATTGATTCCAATGCTTGTTTCAAATTTTCTTTTTAGGGGTGAGTTTACGGGAATTTCGCTCTTGTTCTTTTTTAGTTCGCTTATTTACATCGTTTTGTTTATTTTAATTTTGCCTTTTATCGTGGGCAAATTTTCAGAAAATGAATCAATAAATGATGCGTTTGCGATTTCGGATATTCTGTCAATGTTCAGAGATAACTTTGGCGATGCGGTTGTGATTTTTCTTCTAACTGTCTTTCTTCAACTTCTTGCGTCGCTTGGGATTGTCCTGTGTTTCGTTGGCATCCTTTTGACCGGATTCTGGGCAAGTGTGGTTCAATATTATCTTTACGGTGAACTTTACAAAAAGAGTTTGAAGACAAAACCGACAATGGGAATTTAAAAACAAAATTCTGATGAAAAATGCAGAAAGTTGAAAAGAAAAAATTTGGATTTATTGAATTAAGATTGCAAAAGTTAAATGAACAATTTACACGGGTTGAGATAGATTTCAAGGGTCGTTTCATCTGGACGACTTGCAGAAGCGGTGAAGAAAGAAATGCAATAGTTGAACTTTTGAAAGAACTTTTTGAGGATGAATTTGTCTCAATTTTGAAAATTTGTGAAGAGATGAAAATTGACATAAATGAACTTTTTGAAGTTGAGGAAAT
>CAZQJI010000058.1:0-13374 GCA_964593475.1 uncultured Bacteroidota bacterium
GGTACTGGTCGCGCGAGCGACCGGGAGAGTAGGTCGCTGCCGGGTTTTTTATTTTTAAATCTTTCTGAAACCATTCTGTTAAGATTTTTGCTTTGATCTCATTTCCCCCCGTTTTATTCCCTCCTAAATATCTTACCGCTTGCGTTGTTTTAATGTTTTTGTTATCTTTACAAAAAAGAATCTTAAAAGCAACGCTATGCTTTTCCAAGGTAAATATGAAGCAGTCATAGGTCTTGAAGTCCATGCTCAATTATTAACAAACTCAAAAGCTTTCTGCAGTTGCTCAACTAAATTTGGTCTCCCACCCAACTCTAATGTCTGCCCGATTTGTTTAGGAATGCCTGGAACACTCCCCGTTTTAAATAAAAAAGTCGTTGAATTTGCAATTAAACTTGGTCTTGCAACACATTGTAAAATTAGAGATTATTCAATCTTTGCGAGAAAAAATTATTTCTACCCCGATTTACCAAAAGGATATCAGATTTCACAGTATGAAGAACCAATCTGCTACGATGGTTATGTTGAGATTGAACTTAAAGATGGAAACAAAAAGAAAATCCGGTTGAGAAGAATTCATATGGAAGAAGATGCTGGTAAGTCAATTCATGATCAAGATGTGGATACATTGATTGACATAAACAGATGCGGTGTTCCATTGCTTGAGATTGTAACAGAGCCGGACATAAGCACCCCAGAAGAAGCTGCTCTTTACTTAACAAAGATAAGACAACTTGTTCAATACCTTGATATATGCGATGGAAATATGGAGGAAGGTTCGCTAAGGTGTGATGCAAATGTCTCGGTCAGATTAAAAGGCGAGAAAAAGCTCGGAACGAAGACGGAAGTTAAAAATATGAATTCAATTAAAAATGTTGAAAAGGCGCTTGAATATGAAATAAATCGTCAGATTCAAATTCTTGAAAGTGGTGGCACAATTGTTCAAGAAACTTTGCTCTGGGATGCCGGAGCTGGAGTTGTGCGACCGATGAGATCAAAAGAAGAAGCTCACGATTATAGATATTTCCCCGAACCAGACCTTGTCCCCGTTATTGTTTCGGAAGAATGGATAAATCAAATCAAAGAAACATTGCCTGAGTTGCCGAATGATAAAAGAGACAGATTCATGGCTCAGTATGGACTTCCGAAATATGATGCTGAGATCTTAACATCATCAAAAGAATTGGCGAATTATTACGAGGAATGTGTAAAATTCACAAGTGATTTCAAGTCTGCAAGCAACTGGATAATGGTTGAGGTTTTGAAAATCATAAATGAGAGACAAATCAACATTACAGATTTTAAGGTCAAACCGGAATATCTTGCGAAGTTGATAAACTTGATAAATGATGGTAAAATCAACCAGACAACCGCAAAGAAAGTCCTTGAGGAAATTTCTGAAACAGGTGAGGAGCCGGAATCTTTGATTGAACGCAAAGGGCTTATTCAGATAAGCGATGAGAAGTTTATTGAGGAGGCGGTTGTGAAAGTTCTTGAGAATAACAAAGAGAATGTTGAAAGGTATTTTGCTGGGAAAGATAAACTTTTTGGATATTTTGTTGGCGAAGTTATGAAATTAACAAAAGGGAAAGCAAACCCGAAACTTGTGAATGAGATCTTAAAACGCAAGCTTGATGAAATAAAAGTTAATGGATAATTTTAGATTTCCCCACACCCTGGGTTAATCCCCGCCCAGGGTATCCCCCAGCGGTGAGTGGGTCCCTCCCCCGCCCCTCACCGCTTTTTATTTTGAAACATAATTTTTGTCAATTGCGACTAAAAATAAAAAAATTTTGAGGTTAAAGATATGCGAAAAATTTTTTATCTGCTTTTGATTCCAATTCTAATCCTTGCACAGGAGCAGACCAAACCAGTTGAAGGTCTGCGAAATAACCCTCCTAAAGTTTATGCTTTCACAAATGTGAAAATTGTTCAATCATCGGAAAAAGTTATTGAAAATGGAACGCTTGTTATACGAAATGGCGTAATTGAGGCGGTCGGGGCAAATGTCCGAATTCCATCAGATGCTCAAGTGATTGATTTATCGGGCAAAATTATCTATCCCGGATTTATTGATCTTTACACAAGTTACGGTCTGCCGAAACGAAGGGAAAGACAACAACCTCAAACTCAAACCGCTGGATTTCAACAACAGCAAGCCGAGGTTAAAAAAGGAGCTGAGAATTGGAATCCAAATGTGTTGTCAAACAAACTTGCTCTGAATGAGTTTGCACCGGATCAAAAAGAAGCTGAAAAATTGAGATCGCAGGGGTTCACGGTTGTTCTATCAGTTCCGCAAGAGGGAATTTTTAGAGGTAAAAGTATGCTTGTAACGCTGGCTGATGGGAAAGCTCCAAATGATGTTGTGATAAAACCCGCAGTTGCACAACACATTGCCTTTATCCGTGGCTTCGGAAGAGATGTTTATCCGAACTCGTTAATGGGGAATATAGCTCTGATAAGACAAACATTTTATGATGCACAGTGGTATGCCTCTGCCTGGGATGCCTTTTCAAAAAATCCGTCGCTTCAAAAACCAGAAGTGAATTCTTCCCTTGAAGCATTGCAAAGTTCGTTAAAAGGTGAGCCGGTTACATTTGAAACAAGCGATGAACTTGACTTTTTAAGATGTGCGAAAATTGCGAAAGAATTTTCTTTAAATGCCTGGATTATTGGAAGTGGATATGAATATCGCAGGGCTGAAGCGATCAAAAATACAGGTTACCCCGTAATTTTACCCGTTAATTTCCCGAAACCTCCAGATGTTGAAAATCCAGATGACGCCGATGCAATTGACTTGCGAACCCTGAAACATTGGTATAATGCCCCGGAAAATCCGAAAAGATTGAATGATATCGGTGTAACATTTGCATTTACAACTTACCGGCTTGAAAATCCATCTGAGTTTTTGCAAAAAGTTCGTGAAGCAATTGAGAGAGGACTTCCTGAAAGCGTTGCTTTATCTGCATTGACATTGACACCTGCAAAACTTCTCGGGCTGGATAAAATTTTGGGTTCGGTTGAACCGGGGAAAATGGCGAATTTCATCATCACAGATAAAAATATCTTTGATGAGGACTCAAAAATACTTCAGGTCTGGATTTCCGGTGAAAAATATGATGTTGAAGGAATGCCGGAGTTTGATCCAAGGGGTGAATGGAAAGCTAAGATAAATAACGATACCTTAAACATAAGCATAAGCGGTCAAATTAAAAATCTGAGAGGAAGGGTTAGAAGCGGGAATAAATCTGTTAATTTGACCAAAGTGAGTTTGTTTGATAACAATTTAACCCTTGCCTTCAATGGTGATTCGGTTGGCATAAAAGGAATTGTTAGAATTTCCGCTTTCGTTAAAAAAGGAACGATGGAGGGTTATGCCGAAATTTCCGGCGGTGAAAGATTTACTTTTTCTGCGGTGAAAGTTTCCGAACCAAAGGATGAAAGACCCCGGCAGTTGAAAAAAGTTAAATTTGAACCTATTCCCGTCACTTATCCAGATGGAGCTTTTGGATTTTCAAAACCGCCAGAACAACCAGAGTATGTTTTGATTAAAAATGCAACTATCTGGACTTGTTCAGATCGTGGTAAACTTGAAAATGCAGATATGCTTATTCGTCGTGGGATAATTGAAAAAATTGGGAAAAATCTTGAAACACCAAAAGGAGCAGTTGTGATTGATGCAACGGGGAAACATGTGACCCCCGGAATAATTGACGCACATTCACATACTGCTATATCAGGTGGTGTTAACGAATCAACTCAAGCGATTACAGCAGAAGTGAGAATTCAAGATGTGATAAACAGTGATGATATAAACATTTACAGGCAACTCGCTGGCGGGGTGACGGTTGCAAATGTCCTGCATGGTTCGGCAAATCCAATTGGTGGGCAAAATGCTGTTTTGAAATACAGATGGGGTTCGTTACCCGATGAACTCATATTCAAAGAAGCACCGGCGGGAATTAAATTTGCTCTCGGTGAAAATGTTAAGCAAAGTAACTGGGGTGATAGATACACGACAAGATATCCACAAACAAGAATGGGGGTTGAACAAATCATAAGAGATGCTTTCAAAGCTGCGCTTGATTATGAAAAAGCCTGGAACACTTACAAAGAAGAAAGCAAGAAAAAAATTTTAATCCCACCGAGAAAAGATTTACAACTTGATGCACTCCTTGAGATTCTCAAAGGTCAACGTCTGGTTCATGCTCATTCATACAGGCAGGATGAAATTTTGATGCTTTTGAGAGTCGCAGAAGATTTCGGTTTCAGAATTGCAACACTCCAGCATGTTCTTGAGGGATACAAAATTGCAGAGGCGATCGCAAGGCATGGAGCAGGCGCTTCAACATTTAGCGATTGGTGGGCTTATAAATTTGAGGTTTACGACGCAATCCCGTATAACGGAGCTCTTATGGAAAAAGTTGGAGTTGTAACTTCATTTAATTCTGATAGTGATGAACTTGCACGCAGATTGAATCTTGAAGCAGCAAAGGCAATTAAATATGGTGGATTGAGCGAAGAAGAAGCCCTTAAACTTGTGACCATTAATCCGGCGAAGCAGTTGAAAATTGACAAATATGTTGGTTCACTTGAACCCGGCAAACAAGCTGATTTTGTGATCTGGAGTGGCAATCCACTTTCAACTTATACAATTTGTGAGCAAACGTGGATAGAAGGGAGAAAATACTTTGATAGAAATGAAGATTTGAAAATGCGTGAGGAAGCAAAGAAGTTAAGAGATTTCATCATTCAGAAAATTTTTGAAGTTAAATCAAGTGCAAGAACGCAACCGCAATTTGCAACACAACCAAATTAAAATGGAGGTTTGAAAATGAAGACAAAAATAATTTCGTTGATCATTGTTTTAACTCTAATCTTTGCGGTAAACTCAAATGCTTCCGATATAATTCCGGGTAAGCCACAGAATAAACCAATAGCTCTTGTCAATGGGACAGTTCACACAATCACGAATGGAACGATTGAAAATGGGATTGTCCTTTTTGATAAGGGAAAAATCATCGCAGTTGGAAAAGATGTTAAAATTCCAAAAGATGCAGAGGTTATTGATATTAAAGGGAAACATGTTTACCCTGGTTTGATAAATGCTTTTACAACAATTGGTTTAATTGAGATTGGCGCCGTTAGAGCAACACGTGATGTCACAGAGGTTGGACTTATCAATCCAAATGTTCGTGCAGAAGTCGCATTCAATCCCGATAGTGAACATCCGCCCGTAACACGTGCAAATGGTATAACGATGGCTTTAGTTGTTCCAACCGGAGACCTCATTGCGGGTCAATCTGCGCTTATGATGCTTGATGGGTGGACCTGGGAAGAGATGACATTGAAAGCACCTGTTGGACTTCACATTTACTGGCCGAGGATGGTTCGCCCGGAAGGAGCAGGATTTATGTTTGCAATGCAAAACCCGGAGGAATTGCGGAAAGAAACCGAAAGACGGCTTCAGCTTATTAGAGAAACATTTCAAAAAGCAAAAGCTTATAAAAGAGCAAAAGAAGCGGAAACTCAAAAAGGAATTCCATATCACGACACAGATTTGAAATATGAGGCGATGATCCCGGTTCTTGAAGGTAAAGTTCCTGTCTTCGTCCACGCAAACTCTGCAAAAGAAATTTTATCCGCTGTCCAGTGGGCGGAAAGCGAAGGAGTTAAAATTGTGATTGTCGGTGGTCAAGATTCGTGGAAAGTTGCTGATGTCTTGAAAAATAAAAATATCCCCGTGATTTTAACAAATATCCATCGCCTGCCATCTCAAAGAGATTTGGACTATGACGAACCTTTTGCAATTGCATATAAACTTTATAAGGCAGGTGTTAAGTTCTGTATCGCTGGTGAGGGTGGGTATTACAACGAAAGAAATCTTCCGTATCAGGCGGGGACATGTGTGGCTTTCGGACTCCCGCGAGAGGAAGCATTGAAAGCTATAACCATTTACCCTGCGGAAATTCTCGGAGTTGCTGATAAAGTCGGTTCAATTGAACCGGGGAAAGACGCGACTTTAATTGTTACAACCGGCGACCCGCTTGAAATCCCGACTCAGGTTGTTTATGAATTTATACAGGGCAGAAAGGTTGATCTAACCAACAGGCAGGTTAAACTTTACGAAAAATATGTTGAAAAATATCGTCGTCTTGGTTTATTGAAGTAATCTTCGTTTAAAAATTTGCTTTGTTTTATGCTTCGGGACACCTAACGGTGTCCCTTTTTGTTTTTCGCATTTTTCCCTCCTCTCTTATTGTAAATTTGTAAATGTGAAATTATCTTAAAATCAAAAAAGTGGATTTTGAAAATTGGCATATTTCTATTACAAAGGTGATGAACTTTATTGTGAAGAAGTCCCTGTAAGAAAAATCGCTGAAGAATTTGCGACACCTGTTTACATTTACAGCAAGGCACAATTAATTGAAAATTTTATCACTTTGAAAAAACTTTTTCCCGATTTCAAAATTTTTTACGCTTTAAAGGCAAATTCAAATCCCTCCATCCTTCAAATTCTCTCTGAGCTCGGAGCAGGCGCTGACACAGTTTCAGCGGGTGAAATTTTCATCGCTCTTGCGTCGGGGTTTAAGCCTGATGTTATCTCTTTCGCTGGTGTCGGGAAGTATCCAGAGGAGATAAAATTTGCAATTGAGAAAGAAATACTTGCTCTTAACATTGAATCGGAACAGGAAATCTTTCTCGTTGATGAAATTGCTAAGTCACTGGGCAAAAGAGCAAATGTGTTAATTAGAGTTAATCCTGATATTGACGCACAAACGCACCCATATATTTCAACAGGAATAAAGACAAGCAAGTTTGGAATTGATTCAGATGAGGCGATTGATGTTTTCAGAAAAAGTTTAAATCTTTCAAATGTAAATCTTTTCGGAATTCACACGCATATTGGTTCTCAAATTGTTGATGTTGAGCCGTTCGTTGAAACGGCAAATTTCTTGCTCAGGTTTATTGAAAAACTTGAGAAGTTGGGCGTCAAAATTACGCACATTGATTTCGGTGGCGGACTCGGGGTGAAATATAAAAATGTTATAACACACGAAAAATTACCATTTGAAGAAAACGATGACAGAGCAATGGACTTGAAACTTTTTGCTGAGGAAGTTTCTCCACTCTTAAAACAAACAGGATGTGAGATAATTCTTGAGCCGGGAAGATTTATAATTGCAAATGCTGGAATTCTCGTTGGAAAAGTTTTATACACGAAGAAAAGTAAAGTTAAAAATTTCGTTGTTGTGGATGTCGCTATGACTGAACTTATAAGACCGGTTCTTTACGGGGCTTATCATCAGATAGTTCCTGTTGAAATTAAAACTGATGAAGTTGAAGTTGCTGACATCGTCGGACCGGTTTGTGAAACGAGCGATTTCATAGCACGGGATAGAAAAGTTTTGAAACTTTCCCCCGGGGATTTGATCGCTATTATGACCGCTGGCGCTTATGGATTTGTTGCAAGTTCAAATTATAATTCCAGATTAAGACCGGCTGAAATTCTAATTGACGGAAAAAATTATTATCTTATACGCAGGCGTGAAACTTTTGATGATTTATTGAGTAAAACTACATTAGCAAAAACATAAATTTCCATTTGCAAGATGACAGATGAAAGAAAGAAAAGCAAAGTTTCACTAATCTTTGGAATTATACTTGTTCTGCTTGGGTTGGTGATTTTACTTGACAAGATGGGAGTTTGGTATTTGAACTGGAAAAAAATTATTTCCGTTTTGCTTGTGGTCTCGGGTGCCTATCTTGGATATTCCGGCTTCGGTTTAAATTCAAACAGTAAAGTTTTCTGGGGTTCAATTTTGTTCTTTTTTGGAATTTATCTTTTCGTTGATTCATTCGGTTTTTTGAATCCTGAAATTCATTTCTTCTGGCCTGTTGTGCTGATAACCACAGGGCTTGCTTTCCTTATGTCGTTTGTGAATCGTCCAAATGATTTTGCATTGCTTCTTCCAGCCATTGCTTTTGTTGGGCTCGGGGTTTTATTTCTGCTTACAAATCTCGGCGTTATTTATTCGTTTGAACTCTGGGAAAGCATTGAAAAATTCTGGCCTGTTTTGCTTATCATCTTCGGGCTTTATCTTATCCTGAAGAAAAGATGAGCAAGATTAAAAAGTTAAACATCGGAGCTCATGTATCAATCGCAGGCGGACTGGATAGATCTGTTTTCAGAGCTGTTAAAATTGGATGTGAAACAATTCAAATTTTCACAAAGAGCAATGCTCAATGGAGCGCAAGGAAATTAACTCTTGATGAAGTTGATAAATTCAAATCGGAGCTTGCGAAGTTTAAAATTCATCCCGTCGTCGTTCACAGTTCATATCTCATAAATCTTTGTGCAAGGGATAGAGAAATTTTGAATAAGTCAAGGAGATCTTTTGTTGAGGAACTCAAAAGATGTGAGATGATTGGAGCATTGGGTCTTGTATTTCATCCGGGTGCGCATCTTGGAAAAGGTGAGGATTGGGCGATAAAGACAATTGCGGAGTCAATTAATCTGGCACATGAAAAGACAAAAAATTTTAAAACTCTGACGATAATTGAAACAACGGCAGGACAGGGAACTGTCGTCGGTTATAAATTTGAGCAAATAAGAAAGATAATTGAGCTTGTTGAAGAAAAAGAACGGATTGGTGTTTGCGTTGATACATGTCATCTGTTTTCAGCAGGTTATGATTTGAGGAGTGAAAAAGGATGTGAAAATGTCTTCAAGGAATTTGATGAAATAATCGGGATTGAAAGGATAAAAGTTTTTCATTTGAATGATTCAAAACGGGAGTTAAATTCACGAGTTGACAGGCATTATCACATTGGCAAAGGTCACATTGGCGAAACTGCTTTTCGCTTTATAATGCGAAATCCAATCTTTAAAAATATCCCGAAAATCATTGAGACACCAAAAGGTCATAACGATGAATTTGACATTATGAATTTAACAATGCTTCGCAAACTTGCAAGATGAGGAATTCAGAAATAAAATTTAAAATTTATCCATTCATCTCTGGACTTATTTCATTCTTTTTCTATCTTATCACAATTAATCCGTCGGTTGATTTCATTGACTCTGGCGAATTAACCGCCGTGGCTTATACGCTTGGTGTCTCGCATCCAACGGGTTATCCTCTCTTTACAATTGTTTCACATCTTTTCCTTTTATCTCCGATCCCGTTGAAGGTGATTTTGAAGGCGAATTTATTTTCATCTATTGTTTCTTCGCTTGCTTTATATTTTTTCACAAAGTCGTTGATATTGATCTCGGATAAAAAATCAAAAAGTGTGAATTTTTTCGCTTCTATTTCCGCACTTATTTTCGGCTTTACGCAATTTTTCTGGGAACAAGCGATAACTTTTGAGGTCTATTCATTTCAAATTTTGCTCGTTTCACTACTTCTATTTTCAATTTTCAAATTTGAAGCGACAGACGATGTAAATTATCTACTGCTTTTTTCCTTTTTGCTGGGTCTTTCATTTACAAATCATTTGACTATTGTTTTCCTGCTCCCTTCACTTGTCTATATTTTTCTCACCGACTTTGTCAAAAGAATAAAGCCAGGGGTTCTGGCTTTTATGTTTTTATTCTTCATTTTAGGTCTTACACCTTTTATTTATCTTCCGATTCGTGCAAGTTCCGGAGTTGTTTTAAACTGGGGCGATCCGTCAACGCTTGAAAATTTTATCAACCATATAACAGGCAAACAATACAGGGTCTGGGCGTTTTCATCACTTGAAGTGATGGCGAAACAATTTTCATATTTCCTTTCAAAATTTCCGGAAAACTTCGGATACCTTGCTCTATTCCCGGCATTCATCGGATTCTGGAAAATTTTCAAACTGAACAGAAAAATTTTTTATTTCGCTTTTCTTTCGTTTTTAACCTGCGTTTTCATCTCGTCAAATTATGATATTCACGACATAAACGCATATTTTCTGATTGCACTTGTAATGACATCAATCTGGATTTTTTATGGTTTAACACATTTACCAAGGAAGATACCTGAACCATTTGCAGTTACAATCGGTGTGCTGTGTCTTCTACTTCCAATTTCGTTTAACTTCAAAAAAGTTGATAAATCAAAAAATTACCTTCCTGAAATTTACACGCTTCACATTCTCAAAAATGTCAAACCCAATGCCATCATAATTTCATATCAATGGGATTATTTTGTTTCCCCGTCTTTGTATTTCCAACTTGTTGAAAAAGTCCGCAATGACATCGTGATAATTGATAAAGAACTTTTGCGTCGCTCGTGGTATATTAAACAACTTCAGCGAAATTATCCCTGGCTCATTGAAAAATCAAAAAATGAGGTTGAAGCGTTCCTTGTTGAACTTTATAAATTTGAACACGACTTGCCCTATGACCCGATGGAAATTGAGAGAAGATTTGTGAATATGATAAACAGTTTTATTGACAAAAACATTAATGATAGACCAATTTATCTTGGTATTGAAATTGAACCAGAATTTGGAGCAAAATATAACAAAGTTCCAGAAGGATTTATGTTCAGGTTGTATTCTGATTTTGAATATAAAACTTATGATTATGTTCCTATTGATGTGTCAAAGCATTGTTTTGATGTTTATTCAAAAAATCTTTTGAATTTAATCGTGAGGATGGTGATCAATCGTGGAATTTACGAGTTCAGATTTGGTAAAATTGAAAATGCAAAATTTTATTTTGATGAAGCGTTAAGGATAAATCCAGAGTCAGTTGAAGCGAAACTCTGGCTTGAGAGGTTAAGAGATGTGAGGTAGTTAAATCTCTTCTATCGGTTTTCTCCCCATAAATCCTTCGCTTATCGTGTGCCAGAATTTGATCGTATCTTCTCCATACATCCAGCATAGATAAACTTCCTGACCATTTTTTCTTATGTGCGGGAAATCAACGAGACCCTGATCAATCCCTTTCACAAGCGCACCCATTGATTCAATTCTCTCAATTACTGCAATTAGTTCCTCAAGTTCAGGTGGATAATTTTTCTCTCCATTTGGACCTCCCGTGAAGTATCTATGGCGATAGATATCATAACCTTTTACATCAAGAATTTTTTTAAGTTGTATCATTCTCTCAACAAGTGGTTTCATCTTCTCAAGTAAATTTTTTGCTTCTTCAATTGTAAAGTGTTTTTCGTGCAGATATTTCATCTTTAATTTTGTGAATTAGTTTTTTATCTCTTAAAAAATAAAAAATCTTTTTTATCAGTGTCAAATGCCCGTCTGTTGTAAATTCGTGTAAAATTTCCTTAGTTTTGTTTATATTAAATAAAATTTTTGCAAAAACAAGTTGACCTCTGGATTATGCTCAAAGTTAAGATGCTTTCGTTGATTGCGTTTTTAATTTTCAATTTTTCTGCGACTTCACAAAGTTTATTTGACAGGTTAAATTCCGATGCAAAAACATTTGTGGAAAATTCCGTCAATTATTTCTCTGCTCCGTTTCATTTTAAAAGCAGAGATATTATTCGTGTTTCAGCGGTGGGAGCAGGAACAGCACTGCTTTTTGGAGTTGACCATTTGAATAAAGATTTTCAAAAAATTGATAACAAGATTTTTTCTTCCGCTATGAAAATTGATTCTTACTATGGAACTGTTTGGATGCTTGGTTTGATAAGCGGTTCGCTTTACGCTGGAGGAATTTTGTTCGGAAGTGATGAAACAAGAGAAACAGGTTTGATGGTTTTTGAAGCGGGGGTTTTTTCCGGGATTACAACCACGATTTTGAAAGTTGCTTTTGGGAGGGAAAGACCTTATGTGAACAATGATAAATTCAGGTTTCATCCGTTTAGTTTTGAAGGCAACAAATTTTATTCGCTTCCATCGGGTCATGCGACTTTGAGTTTCGCTATATCAACTGTTATCGCTTCAAAGGTTGATAACAGATTTGTCAAGGTTTTAATTTACACGCCGGCGGTTTTGACGGCACTTGCAAGGGTTTATAACAATCAGCACTGGTTTTCGGATGTGTTTCTTGGTTCTGCAATTGGTTATTTCAGCGGTGTTTATGTGGTGAATCGTCATATGAGATGAGCTCAGCAAGTTTTATTGAATTTGGCTTTGAAATTTTTTAATTTAAAATCAAAAATAAACTTTTTTACACAATAGATGTCCCAAATTGACTGGAAAAATTTACAAAAGGTTTTTTTAACCATCGCCTCTGAGAAATTGCATTTGATGGAACAGGCGTTTTCAAATAAGAATTTCTCGCTCATTCAACTTTATGCACATCAACTCAAAGGTTCGGGTGCATCTTTTGGCTTTAACGAGGTCACGGAAATCGCCGGACAAATAGAGGAAAAATGTCTTCAAAATTCCTGCGAAGAAGTGGAAGGACTTTTGAAAAAATTAAACAATGTGATTGAAAACTTCAAATTAAATTCTCAAGATGAATGCGATTGATTCTCTTTCTTCTGCTTCTTAATTTTTTATCACCTCAACAGGGGAAAAAACTTGAAAATGTAAATAAATATGCGGTTTGCTATTCAAAAGTAAATCCAGATGAAGTCAAAGGGTTTGAACTTTTAATCGTTGATCCAGAGCATTACAGCAGGGACGAAGTTTTAAATTTTAAAAATCTTGGAATAATCACAGTTGCATATCTTAACATCGCTGAATTTGAAGAATACAGAAATTATTCAATTCCGGAATCACTCATAATTGGTAAAAATCCATTCTGGGAAGGTCATTTTTATGTGGAGGTTCGCTCGGAAATCTGGCAAAGGTTAATTTTTGACGAGATAATTCCGAAAATAATATCAAAAGGATTTGATGGCTTTTTTATTGATATGATTGACATCGTTCAAATTTTCCCGCAATTTAGGGATACGATAATTAATATGGTTAAATCTATAAAATTAAGGTATGAGGATAAGATAGTGATTGCAAACAACGGCTGGAGTTTAATTGACACTTTGAAAAATTTTGTTGATGCTTTTCTTGTTGAAGGTCTTTTCACAAGATATGATTTCGTGAAGAAGAGATATTTCGTCAGATTTGAGAGGGAATATCGTGATAGAGTAAAAATTTTGAAGGGCACAGGAAAGAAAATTTTCACGCTTGATTTTTTGCCCGATGGTGACAGGAGAAGATATTTTATTCAAAATCTTTCCAGAAATTACGGATTTACGTCATATATTTCAACGATAGAACTAAATAAGGTTTACAGATGAAATTTGAATTAAAAGATAAAATTAATGCTGTGAAAATTTCGGAGTTGAGGACAAAGTTAAAAAATTTTTTGCTTGCAAATGGGGTTGAAGACGAAATTGCATCGGATATTGAACTCGTTGTAAGTGAGATGTTAACGAATGTTTATAAGCATTCTTACAAAGAAAAGGAGGGAGATGTTTTGATGCATGT
>CAZQJI010000058.1:13474-14556 GCA_964593475.1 uncultured Bacteroidota bacterium
AAAAATCTGAATCATCTTGAATTTTCAATCGTCCATCTTTATGCTGATGAAAAAAGAGAAATGAAATTTGAAATACCGAAAAATGTTGATTCAATCGTTGAAATTGATGTGAGAGATGGGCTTGGATTTAAATTTGATTTTAAAGATTATCTCAATTCCATTCCTGATGCGAAAGTTTATCATAGTTTATCAACGGGTTTTGCGGGGCTTATGGGATTGCAGATAAAACAGGTGCGAAATAAACCTTTCATATTAACAGAACACGGATTATACTGGAAGGAACTTGAATTTGGTGTGAATGAGGTTGAATGCGGATTTAAAATTTTCAAAGATGAAAAAATTAAAGATGAATTATGCACCGCAAGAAGGGAGTATTTAAAAATTTTCAAAGACATTGCGAAGAGATGCTATCTTGAAGCGGATATCGTGACAACAGTTTGCAGGTATAATCTTGAACAGCAGTTAAGTTTAATTCCATCTGAACTGGTTGAAGATTTGAAACGAAAGTTCAGAGTGATTGAAAATTTTGTTGATGAGAAATTTTTCAACGGGTTCAGGCGAAGAAGAGATGTTAAGAATGTAGTTTTCATCGGCAGGGTTGTTCCGATAAAAGATGTGAAGACATTTATCAGGGCAATTCCTCTGATACTTGAAGAGATAAAAAATGTAAAATTTTTTATCGTAGGTGATTTAAGTCAGGATTTTGAATATGCGAGTGAATGTTTTGATCTTGCCAAGTTGCTCGGGATTGAAGGTGATGTCTCTTTCGTTGGAGAAGCAAATTCGGTTGATTACCTAAAGATTGCGGATGTCCTTGTGCTTCCAAGTGTAAGTGAAGGGCAACCTTTTGTTGTGCTTGAAGCAATGTCATCCGGTGTTCCGGTTGTCGCATCCGCCGTTGGTGGAGTTCCGGAACTTGTGAATGAGCCGGGGTTTGAATGCGGGCTTTTATTTGATGTTGGCGATTATGAAAAACTTGCGCAAAATGTGATTAAAATTTTGAACGATGAAAGTTTGTGGAAAACCTTTTCAAAAAATGGGATTGAAAAATCAAAAAGATTTACACTTGAAAAATTTGTGAA
>CAZQJI010000059.1:0-13862 GCA_964593475.1 uncultured Bacteroidota bacterium
TTCAAAAGTTGTTGATGTCCTGAAGAAGCAAAATTTTTCTTATGGAAATTTTTCATCCGAGAAAAATCTTGAATTGCTTTCAAAAGATAACACGCTTGCGGTTGTAACGGGGCAACAGGTCGGGCTTTTCAGCGGTCCAATTTACACAATTTTTAAAATCATAACAGCGATAAAATTATCCTCTTTTCTTTCAGAAAAATTCCCGGATTTTAACTTCGTTCCGGTTTTTTATCTTGAAGCCGAAGATCATGACTTTTTTGAGTCAAATAATGCAAAAGTTTTCAATTCAAAAAATGAACTTGTTAAAGTTGAATTCAATCCAGATGACATTCAAAGGGAAAGTTACGGTCCTGTTGGTGAAATTAAGTTTAACGAAAAAATTAATGATGTGATTAAAAATCTTGAAAATGAACTTCAAGACACGGAGTTCAAAAATGATCTGTTCAATTTGCTTCGCTCATCATATTATGAAGGAGCTAACTTTACAGAGGCGTTCGTTAAATTTGTTGGCGAGTTATTTAAAAATTGGGGGTTGATTTTTTTGAATCCGAATGAAGCTGATTTTAAAAAACTTCTCGTTCCAATTTTTGAAAAAGAGATAGATGAACATCCCAAGCTTTCCACTCTTATAATTGATGTGAGCGTTGAACTTGAGGAAAAGTATCATGCGCAGGTAAAACCACGACCGATAAATCTTTTTATGTTTTACAAAGGCGGAAGATATCCGATAGAGCCAGCTGATGAAGAAGGAATGTTCAGATTGAAGGGTGCGCGATTTAAATTCAGCAAAGGCGAATTGAAAAACATACTTGATTCAAATCCTCAACTTTTAAGCCCGAATGTTGTGTTAAGACCGATCTGCCAAGATGTTCTCCTCCCAACGCTTGCTTATGTTGCAGGTCCATCTGAAATCGCATATTTTGCGCAGATTAAACCAGCATATTTTTATTTCAATGTTCCGATGCCAATTATATTCCCGAGGATAAGTGCAACTTTGATTGAGCCAAAGGTTAAAAAAATCATTGAAAAGTATAATGTTGATGTGAGGGAAATTTTCTCGGACATTAACTCGGTTTCAAAGAAGATTTTGCTTGAAAGTTCCGATATTGACATTGATGGATTTTTCAATGTTATGAGATCACGTTTTGAGGCGTTGATTGATGAGATGAAAGATTTTGTCTCAAAAATTGATCCAAACCTTTCTGGTGCAGTTGATAATTCTGCGATGAAAATTTTTTATCATATAAATAACATTTATGAGAAGACGCTTTCAGCCCATCAGAAAAAAAATGAAGTTATCGCACAGCAAATTGAAAAGTTGAAGATAAATTTCTTCCCTGAGGCGGAGCTACAAGAGAGGGTTTTAAACATAACTTATTTTCTTAACAAATATGGTTTTGATTTAGTTGAGAAGTTGTTCGGTGAGTTTGACGCTTTTGATTTCAACCATCAAATCGTTTATCTATGAGATTTATTTAGTTATGATTTTTTCCGGCTCTTTTCCAAGGTTTTCAATCTCAAATTTTGCGGAAATCGCAAGTTCAGAGTTCGGGTATTTTTCAATGAATTTTTGATAATAAGTTTTTGCTTTCTCATAATCATTCAATTCATTTGCATAGACGAATCCAAGCATAAATAAAGAATTCATTCCTTCCTTTGTATCGGGGTAATTTTCATAAATTCGCTCAAAAATTTTCACTGCTTCTTTTGGCATTCGCAAATCGCTTAAATAAATCTGCGCGAGTTTGAAAAGTGCCTCGGCTGATTTCAGATTTTTCGGGTGCTTTTGAACAAAGAGATTGTAAAGTTCAATTGCTGTTTTGAAATTTTTCCTTTTGTATTCGCTGTCTGCTCTTTCAAGAAGTGATAAATCATCTTTTCTGGAACAGCTTGCAACGAGTAGAATAGTGATTAAAGCAAAGGTTTTAAGTTTCAATTTTACTTTGACTTTATTTTTTTGATAAAATTTAATCTCCTGTGCGGTAAAAGTCAAGAAGTTTCATCAGTTATCCAGACGATGAATTGTAAAAAGTTGTTTTTAAATTTATTTCGCATAAACTTACGAAAATAAAAATTAAAAAACATATGAACGCAGACAGAAGCAAAGCAATCAAAGTTGTGGTTCTTCTTGGTTTTGTAAGTTTGTTTGCTGATGTAACTTATGAAGGAGCACGCGGGATCACAGGTCCATTTCTTTACACTCTCGGCGCAAGTGCTGGTGTCGTTGGATTAGTCAGCGGTTTGGGTGAACTTACAGGTTATGGCGTCAGATTGATTTCAGGTTATGTCTCGGATAAAATCAGGCGATACTGGTTAATGACCATTCTTGGATATTTCATCAATCTTGTTTCAGTTCCATTGCTTGCTTTTGCCGGGAGATGGGAAATAGCTTCTGCTTTGATAATTGCCGAAAGATTCGGTAAAGCGGTAAGGACTCCGGCAAGGGATACGATTATCTCTTACGCTTCATCAAATATTGGATATGGAAAAGGTTTTGCACTGCATGAGGTTCTTGATCAAATCGGGGCTATAGTCGGACCTTTAATCGTTGCTGGTGTAATTTACGCAAATAAATCATACGAAAATGCTTTTTTAATTCTCGCAATACCCGCTGTGCTTTCTCTTCTGAGTCTTTTGACGACTATGATTATTTATCCAAACCCCGAAAAACTTGAAGTCAAAGTTGAGAGAAAGAAAGAATCTCGCTTTGACAGGATTTTTTTAGTTTATCTTTTGTTCATAGCATTGACGGTTTGTGGATATCCACACTTTCAACTTGTTTCGTATCACTTTAAGAGAATTCAAATCGTCAGTGATGAGATCATACCTGTTCTGTTTGCGGTTGCGATGGGGGTTGATGCTTTGACCGCTATTGTGTCTGGATTTTTATTTGATAGATTCAAGTTAAAAATTTTGTTTTTAATTCCGCTTTTTTCGTTGCCGATTACGATTCTTGCTTTTGGATTTGATAGTTTAGTTGCGGTTATTTTTTCGGTTATTTTGTGGGGTATTGTGATGGGATTCCACGAAACAATTATGAAGTCGGCAATTGCGGAGTTGATACCTGTTGAGCGGAGAGGATTCGCATTCGGAATTTTTCATGGGTTATTTGGCTTTGTCTGGTTTGTTGGAAGTTTATTGATGGGAGGATTGTATGAGGTCTCAATTTTTTATCTTATTTTGTTTTCTGTGGTGTTGCAAGTTTTGTCTCTGGCTTTATATTGGAAAAGTTTTTGATTTTTTGTAAATTTGCAAAGCATAATTAGAAAAGTGATTTCTATTTGAGAAATGTTTGAGGAGCTTACGCAAAAATTTGAATTGCTTTTTAAGAAAATACGTGGTCAGGCGCGTATAACGGAGTCAAACATTGCCGAGACGATGCGTGAAATCAGGCGTGTTCTTCTTGAGGCGGATGTGAATTATAAGGTCGTGAAGGATTTCACGGAGAAAGTTCAGCAAAAGGCGATAGGTCAGGAAGTATTGCGAAGCATTACGCCCGGGCAAATGCTTATAAAGATAATTTATGATGAACTCGTTTCTCTAATGGGTTCAACCCGGGCGGATATAAAATTTTCACCGAATCCGCCAACTGTGATAATGGTTGTCGGATTGCAGGGTTCAGGTAAGACGACATTTTGCGCTAAACTTGCCAATCACTTAAAACACAAAGGACGACACCCGCTTTTAGTAGCTGCGGATATACATCGCCCGGCTGCAGTTGAGCAATTAAAACAGCTTGGGGAACAAATTCAAGTTCCTGTGTTTTCAATTGACTCAAACGCTGATGCAGTTCAAATAGCGGTTAGTTCAATTGATTATGCGAGGAAAAATTACAGAGATGTCGTGATAATTGACACCGCCGGGAGGATGCACATAGATGAAGAGATGATGAGAGAAGTTGAAAAAATAAAAGAAGCGGTGAAACCGAATGAAATTTTATTCGTTGTTGATTCAATGACAGGTCAGGAAGCGGTCAATGTCGCCAAAGAGTTTAACGATAGATTAAATTTTGATGGTGTTGTTCTGACGAAACTTGATGGCGATGCACGTGGTGGAGCTGCTCTTTCAATTAAAGCAGTTGTAAATAAGCCGATAAAGTTCGTAAGCGTTGGTGAAAAGCTTGATGCTCTTGAGCCATTTTATCCCGATCGTATGGCTTCAAGAATTCTGGGAATGGGTGATATAGTCACGCTTGTTGAAAAAGCTCAAAGGCAGGTTGATGAAGAGAAAGCACGCAAGCTTGAAGAAAAGTTAAAGAAAAATCAATTTACACTTGAAGATTTCAGAGATCAAATTCGTGAAATTAGGAAGATGGGACCTTTACGGGAGATTTTGAGCATGATTCCGGGAGTGGGAAGTGCTTTGAGAAATGTTGATATAGATGAGAAGGAGCTTGTAAAAGTTGAAGCTATTATAAATTCAATGACGCCTGAGGAAAGGCGAAAACCACAGATTATAAATGCAAGCAGAAAGAGAAGAATTGCTATGGGCAGTGGAACAACAGTTCAGGATGTAAATAGATTGTTGAAGCAGTTTGAGGAGATGCAAAAATTGTTGAAGCAATTGAATCGTGGGAGATTTAAAGGTTTTAAAATTCCTTTTTAGCTTAAAAATTGGTAAATGGTTTGTGAATTTATGAAAATTTAAAAACAAAAAGAGGAGAGAATTGGCTGTTAAGATTCGTTTGCAAAGGTTCGGAAAGAAGAAACAACCTTTTTACAGGATAGTTGTTGCTGATTCAAGAGAACCAAGAGACGGAAAGTATATTGAGTCCGTTGGATGGTATAACCCGTTGCCGGAACCAATGCAGGTTGAAATTAAAGAGGACAGAGTAATCCACTGGTTGAAGAAAGGTGCTATTCCAACCGATACGGTCAAAGCTCTTTTGAGGAGAAAGGGAATCTGGTTAAAATGGTCTTTGATGAAGCAGGGTAAGGATGAAGCTTTTATTCAAGCAGAATACGAGAAGTGGCTTCAACTTCAAATTGAAAGAGAGAAAAGAGAGAAAGAGAAGAAGGAACGCAGGAGATTGAGAAAGAAGCAAAAAGAAGCATCACAGGAAAGTTCTGGACAGGGAGAGGCGCCATCTCAGGAAAGTTAATTTCTTGATGGTGACGCCCTCCAAATATATAAACTGAAACACTATGGAGGGCTGAAAAATGCGTGAATTTCTGGAATTTATCGCAAAGCATCTTGTTGACAAGCCAGAAGATGTCAAGATAACTATGGAGGACAGAGAGAATCGTGTGATATTCAGATTGCAGGTTGGACAGGGCGATGTTGGTAAAGTTATAGGCAGAAGAGGAAGAACTGCAAATGCTATGCGTGTTTTGTTAAGTGCTGTCGCTGCAAAAGAAGGAAAAAGAGCTGTGCTTGAGATTTTGCAGTGAATTTCTCATTAAAGATGAGGTGTGGATATGTTGTTAAAATATGTGTTCTCGTTTCTTGCTTTTATGTTTGGAATTGCGCTTGCTGATGACGATGTGTTAAAAGGTAAATTTTCGCTTCCAGATTCGGTTTGCAGGAAAAAATTTGAATTTATTGAGCGTGAAAAACTTGAAGAGTTGCTTGAGAAATCAAAAGAGTTGCAAAGACAAAGTGAGATGATGATGGAAAAGTATCGTGAGATGATTGAAAAATCGGAGGAACTTCAAAAAAGATTTGAAGAATTAAAGAAGCGTCTTGAGAAAGGAGATTTGAAGATGATAGTTGTGCCGAAGTTTGTGGATGCAGGTAAGTGGTTTGACGACACCGGTTTGATAGTTGGCAACAAGAAGTATTTCATCCGAATCTGGAAGCATCCGCCGAAGGAGTTTTTCAATATGCCGACATTACCTATGAAATAATTTCTGCTTTAAAGTTCATGGGTGATTTGTGTATAATCGGAAAAATTTTGAGACCTTACGGTCTCAAAGGGCAAGTATGTGTTAAGCCGATCACTGATTTCGTTGAAAGATTTAAAAAGTTGAAGCGTGTATATGTCGGTGATAACCCGGTTGAAGTTGAAGAATATCAAATTGTAAGTTCATTTTTGAGGGATTCGGATGTAGTTTTGAAATTTAAAGGAATAAATGATAGAACAACTGCTGAATCGTTCTCTGGAAAGTTTATTTATATTCCCGAAGAGGAACTTGTTCCGCTTCCCGAGGACTCTTTTTATGTTCATGATTTAATTGGATTGAAAGTTTATGATACTAACGGGAATAAGATCGGTATTATAACGGATGTGTGGCTACTCCCGGCAAATGATGTTTATGTTGTTGAGTCAAAAGGGAAGGAAATTTTAATTCCAGCTATAAAAGATGTCGTGAAAGAAGTTGACCTTGAAAAAAGGGTGATGGTAATTGAACTGATAGAAGGTTTAATTTGACGATTTCTCTGGAGGTGATGAGAGGATGAGAATAGATATAATAACAGCTGTTCCGAAGATATTTGAAAGTCCATTGAATTCAAGCATAATAAAAAGAGCTCGTGAGAAGGGAATAGTTGAAATTTATGTCCACGATTTGCATGACTATGGAATTGGAAGATACAGACAAATTGACGATCATCCGTATGGCGGTGGTTCAGGAATGATTTTAAAACCCGAACCGATTTTTGAGTGCATTGAGAAATTGAAAAGCGAAAGAGAATATGATGAGATAATTTTCCTGACCCCGGATGGAGAACTTTTCAATCAAAAGATGGCAAATGAATTTGCTAAACTTAACAATATAATTTTGCTATGCGGACATTACAAAGGAGTTGATGAGAGAGTCAGGGAAGCACTCGTTACGAGGGAAGTGTCAATCGGAGATTATGTTTTAACCGGTGGAGAATTGCCGGCGCTTGTTGTTATAGATGCGACGATTCGTCTTATTCCCGGAGTTTTAAACGATATTGAATCAGCGATGACGGATTCGTTTCAAACAGGTCTTCTTGATCATCCGCATTACACGAGACCTGCGGAATACAGAGGGATGAAAGTTCCGGAGGTTTTGCTTTCCGGAAATCATGAGTTGATAAGAAAATGGAGGTATGAAAAAGCACTTGAAAAAACGATGAAAAGGAGAAAAGATTTGTTAAACAAAATTACAGGAGATGATAAAAATGGATAAGGTGAAACTTTTTGAATCAAAATATCTCAAAACAGACATTCCGGACTTCAAACCAGGTGATACTGTTTCTGTCCATGTCAGAGTTGTTGAGGGTGATAAGGAAAGGATTCAGGAATTTGAAGGGATTGTGATTTCAAGGCGAGGTAGCGGTTTGAATGAGACATTTACTGTGAGGAAAATTAGCGATGGTGTTGGTGTTGAGAGGATTTTCCCGATTCATTCACCTTCAATTGCCAAAATTGAGGTGAAAAAGCGTGGTTCGGTGAGGAGAGCGAAACTTTACTATCTGCGTGAGATGAGCTCAAAGCAAGTCAGACAGAAGACATCAGAGTAATTTTGAGAGACACGCTTTTGCGTGTCTCTTTTTGTTTTTTAAACAAAATGAATTGAAAATGCTAAAAGTTGGAGATAGAATTCCAAATTTTTCTGGCAGATGCACAAGCGGAAAAATTATAACCCCGGCTGATTTAAAGGGGAAGTGGACTGTTTTATTTTTTTATCCGAAAGCATTTACGCCAGGTTGCACGAGGGAAATTTGCAATATCCGTGATGGTTATGAGTTCCTTTCAAAGTATGATATAAATGTTTTCGGTGTGAGCAAAGATGATATTGAAACGCAGAGAAAATTCAAGGAGAAATATAACTTTCCGTATGAGATGATCGCAGATGAGAAAGGTGAAATAATCAAAGCGTTCGGTGTTTCAGGACTTTTTGGATTTGCGAAGAGAATTACATTTATCATAAATCCGGAAGGAGAAGTTGCATATGTGATTGATAAAGTAAAGGTTTCAAATCATCACCGGCAAATTTCGGAAGTTCTTGATAAAATTTTTAAATGAAATTAAAAACAAAGATTGCTCATTTATGGAGATAGAAATTTTTCCAGTTCAGGAGAAGCAGATTCAAAAATCGGGATTGATTGATATACTTGAAAAAGTTTTGAACGGTGAAAGGTTGAGTTTTGATGATGGCGTGAAACTTTACAAAACTAACGATATTCTCTCGCTCGGGTTTCTTGCTAATATCGTCAGGGAGAGATTGAACGGGAACAGGACTTATTTCGTTAAGAATCACATTATCAATTATTCAAACATTTGCGAGCTTGATTGTAAGTTTTGTTCTTTTTACAGGAAAGAGGGACAGGATGGGGCTTATAGATTTACACTTGAACAAATTTTTGATAAAATCAAGCCCTTGAAAGATGAGATCGTTGAGGTTCATATAGTTGGTTCGCTTGACCCGAAATTGCCGTGGGATTATTACCTTGATATGATGCGTGGGATAAAAGAGATAAATCCGAACATCAACATCAAAGCATTTACGGCGGTTGAGATTGATTACTTTGCCCGTATGTTCAAGAAAAGTTATGAAGAGGTTCTATCTGAATTAAAAGAAGCGGGACTTGATACAATGCCCGGCGGTGGTGCAGAGGTTTTCAGTGAAAGGGTAAGGCAAAGGTTATTTCCTGATAAAATTGGGGCGAGGGAATGGCTTGAAGTTCACAGAACCGCACATAAACTCGGGATAAAGACAAACGCAACGATGCTTTACGGACATATGGAGACAATTGATGAAAGGGTTCAGCATTTGATAATGTTAAGGGAGTTACAAGATGAGACAGGTGGTTTTTTGACATTTATACCATTGCCTTATCATCCGAAGAATAATAAATTTGCCGGAGATTGGACAACGGGATTACAAAATTTGAAAAGTTTTGCTGTTGCGAGATTAATGCTTGATAATTTCCCGCATATAAAATGTTTCTGGGTTTCAACAGGTGTCAAAGTTGCGCAGGTTTCACAAAGTTTTGGAGTTGATGATCTTGATGGGACAGTTCGTGAGGAGAGAATTTACCATATGGCTGGAGCAGATACAGCGCAATATCTTTCAAAAAATCAACTTATAAAGCTCATCAAAGACGCCGGGAGAACCCCCGTTGAGCGTGACGCTTACTACAATGTCATTGCAGAGTATTAATTATGGCTAATTTAACTAAAATTTTAAAGATAAATACCAGAGGTGAATTTTTCGTTGATTCAACTTGCATAGATTGTGATGCGTGCAGACAAATTGCCCCGGAAGTTTTCGCTGACTCGGGAGGATATTCTTATGTTTATTCTCAGCCGAAAAATGAGATTGAAAAAAGAAAAGCTGTTCAAGCGTTAATTTCCTGCCCTGTTGGCGCAATTGGTTTTATAAATGATAATTCAAGATTTTTGATTTCAAGTGTGATCAATGATTTCCCGATTTTGATTGAAGATGATGTTTTCTATTGTGGTTTTAACTCTGAAAAATCGTTCGGGGCAAATAGTTATTTTATAAAAAATCAGAGTGGAAACTGGCTTGTTGATTCCCCGAGATTTGTTTTGCACCTCGTTAAAAAATTTGAATCAATGGGCGGGATAAAATATATTTTCCTTTCCCATCGTGATGATGTAGCTGACGCAGGAAAATTTGCTTCTCATTTCAACTCAAGCGTTATAATTCATAAAGATGATTTGTTCGGATTTAAAAATGCTGACATTGTGATTGAAGGGAATAATCCGATTGAGATAGAACCAGAATTTATTGTTATTCCGACGCCGGGACATACGAAAGGTCATTGTGTTTTACTTTACAAAAATAAATTTCTTTTCACAGGAGATCATCTCTGGTGGGATAGAGATGAAAAACATCTTGATGCGGGAAGGGATGTTTGCTGGTATTCGTGGGAAAGACAGATTGAGTCAATGGAGAAGTTGATTGTGTTTGATTTTGAGTGGATTCTTCCGGGGCATGGTCAGAGAGTGAAATTGTCAAAAAGTGATGTGAAGAAAGAACTTGAAAAACTTGTAGAGAGAATGAAACGATGGGGGCGATGAAAATTCTTGATGAGATTAAGAAAGCGGAGAAACTCCAGAGGGAAAGCAAATTTTCCAAAGCGATTTCAATTTATGAGAAAATTGATAAGGTTCTGAAAAAAGATGATTTTGATGATGAATGGTTTTATTATCTTCGTTTGAGCGAAGGGCACTGTGCGAGGTTGGCGGGAGAGTTTAAGAAGTCAATCAGATATTATCGTCTCGCTCTGAAAATTGCAAAAAGAATTGATGAAAGGGCGATTGCCGACGCACATGCCGGGCTTGGAACTGCTTTAAGGGCGATCGGAAGATTGAAAGATGCGATTGAAAATTTTGAGGACGCGCTGGAAATTTACAGAAAAATTAAAGATGAAGAAGGGCTTGCTTATATCCTCTGGGCGAAGGGTGGGACTTTGAGGTTTATGGGCTTTTTGAAAGATTCTTTTGAAATGTTTAAAGATGCTTTTTCAATTTATAAAAAATTGGGAAATAAATCCGGAATTGGATATTCGTTGTGCGGGCTTGGTGGTGTATCAAGGATTATGGGGAATTTTGAGGAATCGCTTGAATATTACACGAACGCAAACGATGTGTTAAGAAATTTAAAAGATAAATTTGGTGTTGCTTACTCTTATTGTGGAATTGCAAATGCAAATAGAATGCTCAGAAATTTTGAAAAGGCACAGCATTATTTTAATCTCGCAACGAAAAATTACGAAAAGATCGGGGATAAAATAAGTTACGCTTATACTCTCTGGGGCGAGGGAACGCTGGCGAAGATGCTTGGAAATTTTGAGACGGCAATTGAAAAGTTTTCAATTGCTGAAAAAATTTTCAAAGAAACAGGGGATAAAAGAGGTTTTATTTACACCGAACTCGGGAAAATTGAAATTGCTTATTTAACGGGTAAAAAGATTTCGGAGAAAAAATTTGGAAAGATTTTTGAAATTTCAAAAAAATATGGTTATAATTTTGAGAGATTACATATCCAGCTCGTGCGAGGTTTGATGAGTGGAGAAAATGTCTGCGATGTTTTAAATGGGTATGCCAAACTTGGTTCAAAATTTACGCAGAGAATAGATTTAAAATTTCCGTTAAACCTGCCGTGAAAATAAAATTTATGTTGATGAGGTGAAAGCAAAACTTGGCGTGTTTGATTTTTTAAACGCTAAACCGTTGATATATGCGATTGAGAGAAATAAAATCGCTCATAATTTTGAACTGATTTATGATATACCTTCACAGGTCGCTGTGAAACTTTTAAATAAAGAAATTAACGCCGGACTTGTTCCATCAATTCATTATGCAAAATATTCTGTTAAGTATCGCATCGTCCCCGAGATTTGCATCGCTTCACATGGTGCGGTCAATAGCATTCGGCTTTATTTCAAAAAAGATCTGAAAGATATAAAAACAGTTGCAACGGATATAAGTTCAATGACATCTGTTATCCTGGCTCGCATTATACTTTCCGAAAAATATGATGTCCATCCGAAATTTATCGCTATGAAGCCGGATCTTGAAGAGATGCTTTCAAAGGCGGATTCAGCTCTTTTAATTGGGGATCACGCATTGTTTGAGAAGTCGGGTTATGAGGCATATATTGACCTTGGAGATGAGTGGGATGATCTGACGGGTTTGCCTTTTGTTTATGCTCTCTGGGTTGGTCGCAGAGATAGTTTGAGTGAAAATGACATAAATGCGTTGATAAATGCAAAAGAATACGGACTTCAAAACATTGATGTGATCTGCGATGAAGCAAGTGAAAAATACGGAGTTGATTTTGAATTTTGCAAATCTTATCTGACAGAAAATTTACACTATGAGCTTGGCGAGGCAGAAATTAACGGGATGAAGGAATTTTTCACATATGCTTTTTATTACGGGGTAATAGAGTTCATTCCGGAGATAAAATTTTATGAGTTTGAGAAAGGGGCAATGAAAAAGTAAATAAGGAGAATTGAAAATGAAGACGATGCTCATCTTGATACCCGATATAAGGGAATTAATTCAAGCGGGGAGAAATGAGGAGTTAATTGACATTTTAGATGATCTTCATCCTGTGGATATAGCTGAGATAATTTCTGAAATTCCAGACGAGGAGAAAGTAATTTTATTTAAACTGATACGCAAGGATAAGGCGATAGAAGTTTTTGATGAACTTGATGAGGACGCGCAGATTTTTATCTTAGAAAATCTCCCGCCTGAAGACAAAGCATACCTTTTAAACGAGATGTCCCCGGATGAGAGGGCGGATTTGTTTGAGGAATTAACAGATGAGAAAAGCCGTGAGTATGAGTCCTTGATGACCGAGGAAGCAAAGCGTGAAGTTGAGATTTTAACTGCTTATCCATCTGAGACCGCTGGTGGATTGATGACAACTGAATTTGCTTCGGTCGTTGAAAGTATGACAGTGGGTGAAGCGATTGATTTTCTGAGGATGACAGCGCCTGATAAGGAAACGATTTATTCAATTTATGTCACAAGTGAAAAAGGCGTTCTTGTCGGGGTTGTGCAGTTGAAAGATCTAATTCTTTCTGACCCGAGAAAGAAGATAAGCGATATTATGGATGAAAAAGTTATAAGCGTTGAAGCTGACACAGATCAGGAGGAAGTTGCGAGGATAATGAAAAAATATAATTTGACCGTTATTCCAGTTGTTGATAAATACAGAAAACTTCTCGGAATCATCACCGTTGATGATATAATTGATGTCATACACGAAGAGGCATCGGAAGATATAGCTAAAATGGTTGGAACTCAGCTTGAGGATATTGAGACATTGCTTTCGCCGTTTAAATCAGCGAAGTTAAGAATGCCATGGTTGATTTTGACTTATATAGGTGAGATTTTTGTCTCTTTCATCGTCAAACATTTTGAGCCGACACTTCAACAGGTTATTGCTCTTGCATCTTATATGCCACTTATTGCAGCAATGGGTGGAAATGTTGGAACTCAGGCATCAACGATATGCGTTCGTGGTCTTGCAACGGGAAGCATAAAAATGAGCGATTTAAAAAGGGTTCTCGTCAAAGAAACCCTTGCCGGGTCAATTATGGGATTTACATATGGATTGATACTTGCTTTGATAACTATTCTTGTTTACGGTTTCAAGTATTCCTTTATTTTACCTCTGACAGCATGGGTTGGATGTCTTGCTTCAATGACTTTTTCTTCAATTATGGGGACGATTGAGCCATTTATTCTAATAAAACTCAAAAGAGACCCGGCAACTGCTGTTGGACCTCTTGTCTCAACCGGAACTGATATTTTAAGCTCGGCAACTTATCTAAGTGTTGCCACATTGTTATTAAAATTACTCGGTTAAGTGAAAGTTTTGCTTGTTTATTTTTCTCGCACCGGAAATACGCAGAAAGTGGCGGATTTAATTCTTGAGCGATTCCAGGCAAAGAAAATAGAGTGTGAAGTTTTTAAAATTGAACCCATTTTTGATTTGCCTTATCCATTATGGCTTTTGCTTTCTTTTGTCCCGTCTTTGCCTTTCCCGATAAAAAATTTGAAATCTTTAAATTTTGAAAAATTTGATCTGTTGATCCTTGGAACTCCAAAATGGACATTAAACTGTCCACCTGTTACATCGTTTATTTATAAACTTGGAAAGTTCGGCGGGTTCAAAACTTCAGAAAGTGGGAAAAATTTGCCGAAAATTTCTTTGTTTTTAACATACGGCGGGTTCAGGGAGGATGTTTATCTTAAAAAGTTAGTTCAAAAAATTGAAAGTTTTGGTTTTGAAGTGCTCGCTTTTGAGAAATTCAAGCGGAGGGAAATTGAAAATAGTAATGTGAGTGAAAAGGTTGATGAATTTTTTAATTTTATTTTGAAATCAATCAATCCATCTCACCCGGATGCTTCCAAGTCCTGATTCAATGAAGATGTTAATTTTCTTCTGAACCTCTTCAAAGTT
>CAZQJI010000060.1:0-13459 GCA_964593475.1 uncultured Bacteroidota bacterium
CTACTTCGTAAGAATCATTTTAACAGTTTTATTGAAAGCCCCAGAGACCATCCTGCATAAATAAATTCCAGAAGTCACAACCTGACCTGTATCATTTTTCCCGTCCCAGATGACTTTATGTTTTCCCGCTTCTTTAAATCCTTCAACAAGTGTTCTCACTTCCTGACCGAGGACATTGTAAATTTTCAAACTAACCCAGGAATCATACGGAAGTTCGTATTCAATTGTGGTTTGAAGATTAAACGGATTTGGATAATTTTGATAAAGTTCAAACTTTTTCGGAATTTCTTGAGTCCCTTCAGCAAAAACCACGATAGTTGAAACCTGATTTGAAGGGATGCTTTCGTTATGAAGTTTATCAAATGCAGTCACAACATAATAATAAACTTTGTTCGCATCGGGAACTTGATCGGTGTAACTTATCCTTGTTCCATCAACAACAGCAACGAGATTTTTCATATCATTTATATCAACTGGTGAGGTTTCCGATCTGTAAATTGCATAATATCTTACGGTATCGCCATCCGCTGGTGTTTCTGGAACGCCCCATATAAGTTCAAAACTTTTATCAGAAATTTTTCTTATAGCCAGATTAACAGGTGGATTTGGATTTATGTTATCAAGCCAGGGCATTGGATGTATGAAAGCGTAATACTTGTATCTTGAATTTTTCAAACTGTCAATTAAACCTTTCAAAAGCAAAGATTTATATCTGAAAAATGTGTTCCCTTCCGCCCCAACTGCTCTTGTTGTATCAATCTGCGCAAGTATCTCTGAAGCACTCCAATCTCCAGAACCGCTTGCCATTCTATAAGCAGCAGAGCCAGCGTAAATATGTCTTCCAAAACTGTTATTTTTCCAGTCCCGAGCGAGAACATTATACTTTGGATTGCTCCCTATGTCCCAGTAAATTTGTGGCGAATGATAATCATGTTTTCCTTCCATAAGCCATCTTCTTGAATCCTGATAAATTGAGCAATACGCCTGCCATCCGGTTGCAACAGGTGTTGTTCCACCGGGACAGGAATTGCAATTCGTGCTGTAGATATAAATTCCAGACGAATCGCAAATGTTTCTGTAAATGCCAATTGGAGCTGAACCAACTTTTACCCAGGGTTTCACTTTCTTTATGCTATCATAGACCGCCCTAACAAATTTATTTATGTTTTCCCTTCTCCATTCATCTTTGTTTGGATATTCGCTTGCGTAAAGTGCATATGTATCGCTATCTGGAAAATCAGGGTTTGGATATCTTATGTAGTCAAAGTGAATCCCATCAATATCGTAATTTCGGACAAGTTCCATAACAACGCTTATCAAATAATTTCTAACTTCTGGCTTTCCCATGTCAAGCCACCATTCATTGTTCGGTCTGTAATACTTAACATAATCTGGATGACGCAAAACTATATGAGGTGGATTTGTGTTTGGTGGAAGAGTTGAGTCATCTTTAACTTTGACCACATTCCACCAAGCGTGGAATTCCATACCTCTTTTATGGGTTTCCTCAATGGCAAATTTCAGCGGATCATAACCCGGATTTCTTCCGAGCGTTCCAGTAAGAGATGTTGCCCAGGGTTCGTATTGACTTGGATAAATCAAATCTCCACGTGCACGAACCTGCATTATAACGGTGTTAAAATTTGCTGATTTTAAATTGTCAAGGATTTGAATGAGTTCGTTTTTCTGCTGTTGAATTCCGCTTGAACTTGTGGCTTTCGCAGTTGGCCAGTCAAGACCGTAGACGGTTGTTAGCCAGACCGCACGAACCTCTCTTTTGGGATGAATTTGTGAGAGAAGAACAGAGCTAACAAAGAGAAGAAGAAAGTATATTTTTCGCATGTGAAATTCTGATTTAATTTTGATTAAACAAAAATTCAATCGCTTTTTCAATCTCATCAAAACTTACATCGTCAAAAAATTTCATCTTTCCAATTCTTACGGGCAAATACATGTTCAATCTTTCCGAGTAAATTTTTTTGTCATAGCCAATATGCTTCAAAACGACATCTTTAGCAAGGATTTTTTTGGGAAAATTAACCCCGATTTCAGAAACTAATTTTTTTATCCTTTCAAAATCACCCTTTTTCAAAATCCCCCTTTCAAGAGCGATAAAACCTTCACCGATTATTCCAAGCATCACTGCTTCGCCGTGTTTCAATTTTTTATAGTTCAATCCGGCTTCTATCGCATGTCCGATTGTGTGACCGAAGTTTAAAATCATTCGCAATTTTTTCTCCCTTTCATCTTTCTCAACGATTGAAGATTTGATCTTGATTGATCTAAGGACAAGCCATTCAATAATTTTAAGATCAAAATTTAAAATTCTGTTAAGTTTAGTTTCTATCGTTTTGAAAATTTCCCCGTCCATTATAACTCCATATTTGACGACTTCACCAAGTCCGCAGATTAGCTCTCGCTCTGGCAATGTCTTCAAAAAAGCGACATCTGTAAAGATGAAAAGGGGATGATAAAAAGCACCGATTAAATTTTTCCCGAGCTTGTGGTTTATCCCAACTTTACCACCGATTGAGCTATCAACCTGAGCAAGCAATGTTGTTGGGAAGTGAATTAAGTTAACACCTCTGAGATAGGTTGCGGAGACAAATCCAGCAAGGTCGCCTATAACTCCACCGCCGAAAGCGACAATGGTTTCATCTCGTCTCAATTTCATTTCAATTAAATCGGTGTAAATTCTTGAAACAACAGATAAACTTTTGCTTGATTCACCAGAGTTAACAATTATCGGTTCTGGATAAAATCCATTTCTTTTCAACAACCCGATAAATTCATCAAGATACAAATTTGCAACCACTTTGTCAGTTATAACTGCAAGATGCGGTTTAATCCTGTTTTTCCTGCAAACTTCAGGAAACTTTTCAAAAATTCCATTTCCAACATAAATTGGCAACTTGACATTTTTTAAGTTCAGAAAAATTTTACGCAATTTTCCCCTCAAGTTTCTTTAAAATTTCCGCAACTGTTTCTTCAATATCCCTATCGTCAGTTGAAACAAGAAAGTCCGCTTGTAAATAATACGGCTCTCTCATTTTGAGTAATGTCATTATTCTTTCAAAAAGTAAATTTTCGGGAAGTGGATTCCCCATCGGGTCAAGTAGCAAAGGTCGGTCGGTTTTGAATTTTATCCTATGCAGAAGAATTTCCGGACTCGCTTTAAGATAGATTAAAATTCCGAATTTTTTAACGAGAAAAAGATTATCTGCGAAAGTTATCGTCCCACCGCCAAGGGCAATGACGAATTTTGAAAGTTTTAAAACTGTGTCAATCAAAATTTGCCTCTCAAGATTCCTGAAATAAATTTCTCCACTTTCACGAAATATATCAACAATTTTTCGTCCATCAACTTTTTCAATAAGTTCATCAACATCAATAAAGTCATATCCGATTTCTTTTGCAAGCAATGGTCCAATTGTGCTTTTCCCCGAGCCCATAAATCCAGTTAAAAAAACAAGCGATTTCTTCATCTATCCGTTTGGGATTTCTTTATCCTGTAAATTGATACATTTGCCTTCATATCCCTATAAAAGACCTCTCTTCTTGATACAATTTCAGAGTCAAAAGATTCCACCGTTAAAATTTTAAAGAACTCCTGTGTGAATATCCTGTTCGGGTCAGCCAGATAGCAGATTGAATCGGGGTTCATCGCTATTTTCAAAACATTAACTATGTTCGGGAACAAATCTCTTTCGTAGATTATATCCGAGCCGATGACAAAATCAAATTTTTCAGACAACCTCGGGCATCTCCAATCAAGATAGACAAATCTTGCATTCGTTTCATTTCCAAGATTTTTCAGATAATTTCGTCTTGCATATTGTAAAGCCATCATTTCATAATCTGTCGCTGTAATGATTGCGTTTTTAAATCCAAGTGCAACAGTTGTAAGCCCAAGCCCACAGCCAAGTTCAAGGACTTTTTTCCCTGTAAATTCATCGCTTTCAAGTATAAATTCCGCAAGGGCAATAGCAGATGGCCAGACATCAATCCAGAACGGAATTTTATAATCACTTGAATATTTCTCAACAACATCATCAACTGATTTTAGATAATCTTTCGGGTCAACTGGCGTCTCAATCAAAATTTTCTTATTTGCTATTTCAAAAGTCAGCAATTTTTCTGTGGATTTAATTTTTCAATTTAAATTTATGCAAAATTCACACATTCTGCCAAAAACTCAATATCTTGAATTAATTTGCATTTTTGATTAAAATTTACCTGTCAATTTTTAAAACAAAAGCACCGTAAAAGCCATGCTTAAAAAATCCTACCTTATAATCTTGATGATCCTTGCAATTTTAATTTCACTTCCAATTTATGCACAGAAAAGAGCCATAACGGTTGAAGACCTTTGGGCAATGAAAAGAGTTTCAAATCCAGTTATCTCTCCCGATGGAAAATGGATTGCTTATGTTGTGACATCATACAATATGGAAGAGAACAAGGGACAAAGAGATATTTATCTTGTCTCAATTGACGGCAAAGAAACAAAACAACTCACAAAAAGCGAAGGTTCAAATTATTCGCCAGCGTGGTCTCCTGATGGTAAAAAAATTGCTTTTATCTCAACACGTGATGGTGAACCGCAGGTTTATATCATGTCGCTTGAAACCGGGGAAGTTAAGAAAATTACTGATATTGCTCTGGGCGCAGATGGAGTGATATGGTCTCCGGATGGCAAATATCTTGCTTTCACATCACAGGTTTATCCCGATTGCCCTGACAATGATTGCAACGCGCGAAGGGAAAAAGAAAGAGAAGCAAGCAAAGTCAAAGCAAAAGTTTTCACAAAATTGCCATTTAGAATCTGGAACAGATGGATTGATGACAAGCGAAGCCATCTCTTCGTTGTTAATCTTGATAATGGAAAACTTACTGATGTCACACCTGGAGATTATGACACACCACCAATTGATCTTGGCGGAAAAATAGATTATGCATTTTCTCCAGATGGAAAGGAAATATGCTTTGTAAGAAATACTGACACAATGATAGCAATAAGCACAAACAATGATCTTTTCATCACAACACCAGAAGGTGGAATGATAAAGCGAATAACAACAAACAAGGCAAATGACAATCAACCCGTTTACTCGCCCGATGGGAAATATATTGCATATAGAGCACAATTTAGAGCTGGCTTTGAATCAGACAAATACAGATTGATGCTTTATGAAAGAGAAACAGGTAAAATAACGAACTTAACAGAAAATTTTGATCGCTCTGTTGAAGAAGTGATATGGTCACCTGATGGAAAATTTATATACTTTACAGCAGAGGATCAAGGATATAATTCAATTTACCGAATTAACATTCAAACCGGGGAGATCAAAAAAATAACTGAAAAAAGTTATAACACGGAAATTTCAATAACCCCGGACGGAAGGTTTTTAATCTTCAAAAGGGAGGCAATAAATAAACCAGCCGAAATATACCGTCTTGACCTTTCAACATTTGAGACAGTTCAACTTACGCATCACAATGATACGATTTTATCGCAGATTGAGATGAACTCGCTTGAAGATTTCTGGTTTGATGGGGCAGGTGGGACAAAAGTTCACGGATTTATTTTGAAACCGCCATTTTTTGACGCAAGCAAAAAATATCCTGCTGTTTTCTTAATCCACGGTGGACCCCAATCAATGTGGGCAGATAATTTTCACTACAGATGGAATGCGCAAATGTTTGCATCAAGAGGTTATGTCGTCGTGATGATAAACCCGAGAGGTTCAACAGGATATGGGCAAAAATTCACAGATGAAATAAGTGGTGATTGGGGCGGAAAAGTTTTCGTTGATTTGATGAAAGGCGTTGACTATGTTATTAAAAATTACAAGTTCATTGACCCGGAAAGAATCGGCGCAGCTGGTGCTTCATACGGAGGTTATATGATAAACTGGATAGCCGGGCATAATGAGAAAGGAATTTTCAAATGTCTTGTCTCCCACGCTGGCGTATTTGACCTGCCAAGTATGTATGGATCAACAGAGGAATTGTGGTTTCCGGAATGGGAATTTAAAGGAACACCCTGGACAAATCCAGAAATGTATAAAAAATGGTCTCCAAGCAATTATGTGAAAAACTTCAAAACACCAACTCTTGTGATACACGGGCAACTTGATTATAGAGTTGATGTAAGTCAGGGTTTTATGATGTTTACCGCACTTCAAAGAATGGGCGTCCCATCAAAAATGCTTTATTTCCCGGATGAAGGTCACCATATCTTAAAACCACAAAATGCCCGGCTGTGGTGGACAAGTGTCCTTGACTGGCTTGATTTGTATTTGAAGAAATAACAATTTGAGGGGGCATTTTGCCCCCTTGAAAATTTTATTATTCCCTCCCTTGCTAAACCAATCTAATTGCAAGGTCTGTTGAAAAATAAGACAATGCTATCCTTCCATTCTGTGTCAACTTTGACCGATGAACCTTTAAAAATTAAAAATTTTTAAAATTTTTTGAAATGACACATAAATTGCTTCATTATTTTTTGCAACATATCGCAACAACAAAAATTCAGGTGCAAAAATGAGGTTAAAATTTACAACTTTGGTGGTTCTGCTTCTGATTATGACCCTGCCCTTGCTTGCCCAAAAGGCGTATATCAAAATTGAAGGTATGTCCCCACACCGCCTTCACGAAGAAAAGGGGATAGCAAATCTTGATTCTGGTTCAACCGGTCTCAGCGTTGTCGGAACCGGAACAGTCGTTTGGCTTTCAGGATGGGATGTCTCAGGTGATACTGCTTTTAAAGTTGCTTCAAGTTATGAATGGTCACTTATCGGGAAGCCAAGCGGCTCAAATGCTCAACTTTCAAGCACAAATGAGCAGTGGACGACATTTATACCTGATGTCGCTGGAACTTATCAGGTTAAACTTGTTGCCGGTGGGGATGATACGACGATTACAATTATAGCTGCGAATTACACCGGGGTTGACTGGAAAAATATCGGAGCAAGTACTCTTAACTGCGCCACCTGTCATAAGAGCGCAACGCCTGAGATTTATAACAAGTGGGTTTCCTCTGGACATGCAACTATGTTTGAACGTGGAATGAATGGACAAGTTGCTCCATATTGGGGTCCAAATTGCTGGAGATGCCACACAACAGGATATAACACAATGGCAAATAATGGTGGATTTGATGATGTTGCAACACAACTTGGATTTGATTGGAACCAGTGGAAACCACCAAGAGCCGGACTGTTTGATTCACTTTTGACAACGGATAAGAAGAATTTAAGCCTGCTTGCAACAATTGGGTGTGAAAACTGCCATGGACCAAAGAACCCTGCTCACTTCGGTGCTGGAACACAACCAAAGACAATGAGTGCCGAAGTTTGTGCGCAATGCCATAATGAGCCGTGGAGACATAATCGCTATGTGCAATGGGAATACTCAGGGCATGCTGAAGCGGTATGGTCAAATAGCTTCCGCAACACCGCAAGCGGAGCTCAACCAGTTCAGCCAGGTCAATACAATCTTAACACCTGTGTCCGTTGCCACGATGGAGCTGGATTTGTCGCATTTGTTAAAAATGAACAATTTGATAACCGAGCATCAACGGGATATTCTGCAATTAAACACACAAAGATAACCTGTCAGACCTGTCACGACCCGCACTCAATGGAATTAAGAGAAGCACCGGCAACAGCGGATACTCTGGCAAATGGATTTGATTACTCACAGATTGACCTTGGGAAAGGGAAACTTTGCATTAACTGCCATAAATATCGCAGGAATGCTTTGACATATGTTAATACAAATTTGAGTGCATTTTGGGGACCACATCATGCAGGTGCTGGCGATGTTTATCTCGGTCAAAATGGTTATACCTGGGGAACAGTTTTGCCAAGCAGCGTTGGGCATCGCCTTGTTGAAAATGCCTGTGTCGGTTGCCATATGTCAGCAACTCCTGACACAGGACATGTAGCAAGAGATAAAATCGGAATGCACACCTGGAAGATGAGATATATTGCACCAGATGGTCAGGAATATGACAACATAACTGGCTGTGTGAAGTGCCATACTGGAATAACGAAATTTGACGACATCATGGCTTCATATGACTATGATAAGGATGGAACAATTGAACCGTTTATGAAAGAGATTGATGGATTAATTGAAATGCTTGCTATGGCACTTCCACCCGAGGGACAACCAACTGTTGATTGGACACAGATAAGAACACGACCCGACTCTGTGAAACTAAAACAAGCATACTGGAACTATCGCTATGTTGTTGAAGACAAGAGCCACGGCGTGCATAATCCGAAATATGTTGTGAGCTTACTGCAACTTTCAATTAACAAGCTAACCGGCGTTGAATTCAACACACCAGATATGCCTGTAAGCTTTGAACTCTATCAGAACTATCCGAACCCGTTCAACCCATCAACAAAGATCGCATTCGCATTGCCAAAAGATGCGAGAGTTAAACTTGAAGTATTCAATGTGCTTGGCGAAAGAGTCGCTGTTTTGAAAGATGAGTATATGAGAGCCGGTGTCCATACAGTTGAATTTAACGCAACAGGTTTATCAAGCGGTGTTTACTTCTACAGATTAACAGCGGATGATTTCGTTGCGACGAAGAAGATGGTGTTGATGAAGTAAGTTTTGCACACTTGTGGATAAGTTGTGAATAAAAAAATAAAGGGCGGGGTTTAAAACCCGCCCTTTTTATTTCCACTCCCTAACCCCCTCGGAATCAATTATAGCTTTAACAAGCTTTGGAATCTGCGGTTTTTCCGAGCTTATTTTGAAAGCTTTTAAAAGTCGCTCTTTCGCTATTTTTATAACATCATCTTTATCCGTGTAAAAGACCGCAAGTTGCTCACCAACTTCAACTTTATCACCGACCTTCTTTCTCAAAACTATCCCGGCTTTAGGGTCAATAACATCGTCGACCTTCGTCCTGCCTGCTCCCAGAATTAACGACACCATTCCAACTTCAAGGGCGTCAATTTCATAGACATAGCCATCAAACATACTCTTGACTTCAATTGAATGTTTTGATAGTGGGTATTTTTCAAGATTTTCAATATAGCTTACATCTCCGCCTTGCCTTTCAACGAGTTGAAGAAACTTTTCATATGCCTCACCTGAGAGGACAACTTTTTGAGCAATTTTCATCCCTTCTTCAATTGAATTTGCTTTTCCACCGAGCATAATCATCGCGCCAGCAAGAACATAAGTGACATACATTAAATCCGGGACATCAAGCCCGCGCAAACATTGAACCGACTCAACAACCTCAAGCCAGTTCCCAACAGCATATCCAAGTGGTTGATTCATATCCGTTATAAAAGCAATAACTTTTTTCCCAAAATTTTTCCCAATGGCAAAAAGCGTCTGAGCAAGCTCAAGCGATTTCTCATATTCTCTCATAAATGCGCCACGACCTGTTTTTACATCAAGGACAAGTGCGTCAATCCCTTCAGCAAGTTTCTTGCTCATTATGCTTGCGGATATAAGAGGAATTGATTCAACGGTTGCAGTGACATCTCTTAAAGCGTAAATTTTTTTATCAGCCGGGGCAATCTCCTGTGTTTGACCTATCATCACAAGCCCAATCTCTGAAATTACCTTTTTATATTCTTCAATTGATAAATTCGTCCTAAAACCGGGAATTGATTCAAGCTTATCAAGGGTTCCACCCGTATGCCCCAAGGCACGACCGGAGATCATCGGGACAGGGACGCCAGCTGATGCGACAATTGGCGCAAGGATAATTGAGACCTTATCACCGACACCACCCGTTGAATGTTTGTCAACTTTTACACCCGGAATATCCGAAAGGTCAACGATATGCCCGGAACTTAACATCACTTCCGTCAAATATGTCGTCTCTTCAAAATCCATACCTTGAAAATAAACTGCCATTAGAAAGGCGGACATTTGATAATCAGGTATCTTGCCATTTAAATAACCGTTGATGAAAAATGAGATTTCATCTTTTGATAGTTTTCCGCCGTCCCTTTTTTTGCGAATTATCTCCTGAGGTAGCATCTGAAAGGTAAGTTTGTTTTAAATTTTTTGAAGTATCTCAACCGCAAGGTGATACTTTTTGAATGGAGGAAGGAGATAAGCGCCCTGGACTAAATGTTTTGCTTCCCGCAAGAATTGAGCGGAAATCTCAACTCCAACTTTTCCTGCATCATCACGGGCAAGAAAAAGTTTCTCCCTGACCCAGTCAGGTATGTTTATCCCGGGGACTTCATTATGTAAAAATTCAGCGTGTTTATAACTTCGCAATGGCAATATGCCGAGCATAACAGGAATTTTCAAATGTTCAATCTTTTTTATGAAAAGTTCAAGCGTTTTCATCTCATAAAGAGGTTGAGTGAAAACAATTTGTGCTCCTGCCTCAACTTTCTTTTCAAGACGTGAAACTTCATAATCAAGATTTTGTGCTGTCGGATTAACGGCACAGGCAATTAAGAAATGTGTTGGCTCACCAATTGTATTTCCAACCGCATCAAGCCCGTGGTTCATATTTTTCAAAATTCTTATCAATCCAATTGAATCAACATCAAGCACGGTTGTAGCGTTTGGGAAATCCCCAATCTTTGCTGGGTCACCCGTTATCGCAAGTATATTTTTAATGCCAAGCGCCCACGCACCCAAAAGCAAACCCTGTAACCCGATCAAATTTCTATCTCTACAAGCGATGTGCGTTATCGTCTCAATTCCAACCGAAGATTGAACGAGATGAGAGATTGTAACAGGGTCCATCCTGAACCTTGCCCTCGCCCCATCGGTTATATTTACAGCATCAATTCCATTCTCTTTCAGATACTTTGCTCCTTCAATTACCGAACTCATATCAAGTCCCCGTGGAATATCAAGCTCAACCGTCGTTAAAAATTTCCTCCCGATTTTCTTTGCAAAATTTGAGCTTTTATCTTCAACAGCAACTTTTGCTGGCTCCTCATATGGCGGAATTGAATGTTTCTTCTCTTCCTTTTTAACTTTTATCTCAACCTGTGTCCTTTTCAATCTTAAATCTTTAACAGCAGAAGCAATTGCTTTTATATGCGATGGGGTTGAACCACAGCACGCGCCAATTATCTTAACACCTGCTTCAACAAGTTGCTTTGCATAAGTTGCTAAATATTCAGGGCTTGCATGATAAACCGATCTACCATCAACAAGAGTTGGAATTCCAGCCGCAGGTTGCGCTGAAAGAATCACATCATCTTGATACATCGCCTTTATTATTGAGAACATGCGCTGTGGTCCAACCGTGCAATTTGAGCCGACAACTGTCACACCTTTTTCTTTTATGTGTTTTACCACTTCAATTGGAAAATCAGTGGCGAGTATCGCCCCATCTTCGGGGAATGTTTTTTGTGCTATCAATGGAATTTTATCCGAAACTTCTTTAACAGCTTCAATTGCTGCGTCAAGCTCATTCAAACTCACAAATGTCTCAAGGATTATCAAATCAACCCCGGCTTCAATTAAAATCTCCGCCTGCTCTTTTATTACATCTTTAACTTGCTGAAACTTCACCTTCCCAAGCGGTTCAAGCAGTTTTCCCGTTGGACCGATTGAACCAGCAACATAAACATTTTCACCCGCAACCGATTTCGCTATCTCAACTCCAGCCCTGTTAATTTCTTTAATTTTATCCTGAAGATGATAAAACTCAAGCCGAAATCTATTTGCATCAAATGTATTCGTCTCAATTATCTCCGCTCCCGCTTCAATATACTCACGATGAATTCTCGCAACAATATCAGGATTCAAAATGTTGTGAATGCATCTTGGTTGTTCAGGATACTCATAAAGATCAAGCATCGTCCCCATCGCTCCATCGCATATAATAGGTCTATCGTCAAGCAATCTTTCAAGAAATGGTTTCTTCATTTCAAAAATTAACTTTGTTTATAAAATCTCCGCCTCAACAATCCTCCAGAGATATTGACACGGAAACCTATTTTGATAAAGCGACTTGCTCAATATAACTGAATCAACACCGTATTTCTCAAACTCTGAAAGTCGCACCAAGTCAGAATAACCCATCAATTCACCCAACACTGTGATCCTTAAATCAACACCTTTTGCAAAATTCTCAAGTGATACAAAATTAACAATTTCATTCTCAAGAACATCTCTATAAACAATCCTTTCAATCCCGACATCTTTCACCCTAAAAGCAACATCAAGAGCGTTCGCATTATTTTTAACCTCAAGATTAACAGCGATTCTTTTTGAGCCGAACTCATTTATCAATTCCTTTAAAACGGAGACATCCTCACAAACTTCCATATCAAGCACAATTCTCAAAACCCCGAGCTCAAACGCTCTTTTGATATCATCATACTCCCTGAAACCACCACTCACAATAACTGGAATATCAACAGCATTGACTACATTTTCAATTGTTTCCCAATTTTTCGGCTTTCCCGAGTCCTTTCCGTCAAGGTCAACAACATAAAGAACTTTTGCATTTTCTTTTCTCCATAATCTTGCCATCTCAACCGGGTTATTTGAATAAACTTTTGGATTTTCCGGCAAACTCTGAACCACGCAGGCACAACTTCCCTGCCTTATTTCAATTGCCGGTATAACTAAAATCATCACATTGCCACATTTATATTTGCTGAAAATCTATACAAAAATTGCCTTATTTTCAAATTTAAAACAATTCATCAGCCATGGCTTTAAATCTTTCCGCTTTCCTTTTTGCGATGACATTTAAAAGTTCAGCTCCCTTGAGAAGGTCTACTTGCGAATCAAGAACATATGTTAATAATTTTTCAAACAATTCCCTGTCCTGAACCTGAACCGCATAATACCTTGCATAGAAAACATACGGAAGGAGATACCGGCGATTTGAGATCTCTATACATTTTTCAAAATGTTCTTTTCCTTTTTCCGGGTCTCCACCCAAAATTTTCGGTCTTGCTGAAAGAAGAACGCCAAGAAACATATGACCCGAGCCGTAAAAATAATTTTCATCAAGTTCAATTGCCCTTTTGACCATCGCTTCAATTTTCGGAATTTGACTTATCGCATCAGGATCATCTCTGCTTAAATTAACATAGCTTCCCCAAGCCATCGCTGTCCAGAAAATAATTGGGACATCTTCTTTACCAAACTCGCTTTTTAAAACTTTTTCAAACTCTTCAAATTCACCGTTTAAAGCAGAAGAAAATTTCCTGCTCTTTAACTTGATAAAATTTAAACCGTATTCATACGCTCTTTTATAAATCAATTTCGCTCGCCCCGGGTCTTCATCTTCCACAAAACCCATCGCATAGCCAGTATAACCCTGAACGAGAAGAACAACGATTTTCTCATTTGTTGGATCAACATTATAAATTGCCTCAAGAAGTTTCAAATTTGCAGGGATGCTTGTCTTTGCAATCTCATAATCCGTTTCGCTGAAAATTGCCTTAACTCCAGCATCAAAGACACCGCCTGCATATCTAAT
>CAZQJI010000061.1:0-2496 GCA_964593475.1 uncultured Bacteroidota bacterium
ATCAAAGATGTGGCAACAAAAGCGGGGGTTTCGGTCTCAACCGTTTCAAAAGTCCTGTCAGGAAAATATCCGGTAAGTGATAAAATTAAACGGAAAGTTTTAAAGGCAATTAAAGAACTTAACTATTCACCAAATCTTATTGCTAGATCGCTCGTTTTGAAGAAAACCCACACCATCGGTGTCGTTTTACCCGATATGCACGGGGAATTCTTCTCTGAAATTATTAAAGGCATTGATAAAAAAGCCAGGGACTACGGCTATCATGTTCTTTTGACAAGCTCACATAGTAATCTTAAGGAACTTGATGAAGCTTTGCTATCCCTTATGAATGGGCGAGTTGATGGATTGATAATTATGAATCCAACTTTGCGATCTAGCTATATTGAGTCAAGATTGCTGAAGAAAATGCCCGTTGTTTTATTAAATTGCTGCGGTGATATACAAAACGCAGATGTTATTTTGATAGATAATTATACAGGAGCTTACAACTTAACAAAACACTTGATAAAACATGGACACCGAAAAATTGCGATTATAACTGGTCCATTAGATAACTACGATTCAATAGAGAGATTAAAGGGTTTTAAAGATGCACTGAAAGAAGAGGGGATAGATTTTCAACCTGAATTTGAATATCATGGTGATTTTACAGAAACTTCCGGTTATGAGATAATGAAAGAAATTCTCTCAAAATCAAATAAGCCCACAGCAATTTTTGCATTAAATGATGATATGGCTATTGGTGTAATTCAATGCGCTAAAAAAATGGGGGTTAGAATACCTTCAGATATTGCAGTTGCAGGCTTTGATGACATTCCCATGGCAGGTTATATCCATCCCAGCCTGACCTCTGTCCATGTCCCGATAGATAAAGTTGCAATCTTATCAGCTGAAAAGCTCTTTGAAAGAATAGAGAAAGGAACGGAAGCAAAATTTACAAAGACAATTCTTGAAACGAGGCTTGTTGTAAGGGAATCCTGCGGTTGTTTATAAAACTAAAAAGGAGGTGGGAACAAATTAACATTTTATCCTTATCCATTGTAAACTTTTGAGAATCTCAAACGAGCAAGTGTTTAAGTCCCGATGGCGGTGTAAAATGCTTTGATAGGTGATCACGGGTGACACAATTTTAACAAAAATTAAAAACAAAAATTTATAGGAGTAGCCATGAAAAAATTATTTATTCTCTTAGTAATTTCCCTTATTCTGGGAAATTTTGCCATCGGGCAGATGATTAAAAGGCAAGATGCAATCTGGGCAAGAACAGTTCCGCCCGGAACGATTACACTTGATGGAAAACTTGATGAGCTTGCTTGGACGAAAGCCGAGTCAGTTGTCGTTTACTACGGAAAAAGTTCCGGAATACCGGGAAGCGGATGGAAAGATGAAACAGGCGTTAAACCGTCTGATCCAACAAGAGCGGTTTTGAAGTTTCTGGTCAGCGGTAATAATCTTTACATAGGGGCCTGGGTTCCAGATAGCTCAGTTGGTGGTGGCTTGTTTAATATGTTTGACGGTTTCCTTATGAATATGCGAAATCATGCCGCTACAAGAAGAGATCCAGCGGGACATTACTTTCAAGCACCACCGTTTGAGTACTTCTATGGGTGGGTAACTGAACCCTGGGCTGATCCTAATACTGGACTTGTCGGTGCTTCACCTGGTTTCTTCGGCTGGGCTGGAGGCCCAAGAAATGAAGGTGATTCACTTGCAAATATATGGTATGCAGTAACAAGAGTGCTCGGGGTTTCAAACACCGACACCGCATCTAATGGCTCATTCAGTCCTGATACAGGATATGTTGTTGAAATGAGAATCAATCTAACTCCAAGGGGTTACGATGTCACAAGACCACAGGGTGATATAATTGAGTTCAACATTTCAATCTATGACGCTGATTGGCAGTGGCCTTTTAACCAGGATAAATATAGTGGCAATCGTTCTTGGTGGCAGGGACCCTGGGGAAATGCATCCTGGTATAATGTTGCAAGAATTTACGCAAGACCCGATGTTGATCTGAATGCACAGCTTCCGGAAATTCCACCTGATTTTGTCATCCCAAACGGGAGATTACACCCTACGCCGACGATTGATGGTTTGCTTAATGAGAGCGTGTGGAAAAATCTTGGCACCAAGACAATTAAACTTGCTTACGGTGATACAACCGTTATCTTCTCATACCCTGGCGTAGGACCATATCGCAGTGGCTACTTTAAACCCGATGGTGCGGGTACTGGACAAGTTCTTGATTCCGGCAAAGCCTTTGTCAAGATGTTTTATAAATCAGATACATTATATATCGGGGTTGAAATACTTGATCAGGTTATAACATCAAGACCCGATTATGATAAATGGGATGGGATTAGATTTGTGATTGAGGATCGTGAAAAGGTTAATCCAGATGGTGTTCTTGAACAGCATGATCTGGTTTTACGGCTTGATTCAACGGGTAAGCCATTAGTTGATGGCTATCTGAAATATCTTGTTGATTCACTT
>CAZQJI010000061.1:2596-3945 GCA_964593475.1 uncultured Bacteroidota bacterium
ACCAAGATTGTTAAAGGTGTGAGAATTTCAGCCGGGCAAACTACTTTTTTGAATGAAACACTTGAGGAAACCGTAATTGAACTTGGCGAAGAAATCGTTGTGACAGCTGAAAGACCCATTGTTGATGTGAGACAAACGAGTTCTGTTACGATACTTGATAAAGGTGAAATTAACATTTTGCCTGTTCAAGAGTTGGCAGATATAGTAAATCTACAGGCGGGTGTGGTTGATGGTCATTTTAGAGGCGGTCGCCTTGGCGAGGTTCAGTATCAGCTTGATGGCGTCAGCGTTAATAATCCATTTACAAATATGACAAATTTAAAAATTGATAGATCACTGATTGAAGAAGTTGAAATAGTAAGTGGGACTTTTGATGCTGAATATGGACAGGCGATGAGCGGAGTTGTGAATGTTATCCTAAAATCCGGGAATTCGGATAGATTTGAGTGGAATGCGGAGATTTACGGGGGTGATTTCTACGCCCCGGACAAGAAAAAGTATTATCCAAACATTGATAAACTTAATCCTTTAGCAATCCAAAATTTTCAATTTAACTTGAGCGGTCCAACATTTATCCCATCAACAACTTTTCTCGTAAATTTCAGACGGTATTATAACGAAGGTTATTTATACGGGGTGAGAAAATTTTTGCCAACTGATTCATCTGATCTTGAAAAAAGAATTTTTAGACCAACTGGCGATGGAAAACTTGTCCCGCTTTCATTTACAGATGAATGGACAGGTCATATCAAATTGACGAATAAATTAATAACAAATGTCCAGTTGAGTTATCAGGCGGTTTGGGACCGGATTAAAGGAAAAACTTACAATCACGCTTTCCGGCTTAATCCAGAAGGAACAAAGACGCAGCGGACATATTCCTTTATCCATGGCTTTGAGATCACACATACGCTTAACCCAAATCTTTTTTACATATTGAGTTTACGCCAGAATTACTTCAAATATACTGATTATGTTTACGAGGATGTTTTTGATCCACGGTATTTGCAAGCGGGCAGACCGATCGGCGATCCAAATTATGAGTATGGCGCTGTGATTCAGGGTGTTGACCTGTCAAGATTTTTGCAGGAAACAAATTCTTATATTTTAAAGTTTTCTCTAACGAATCAGCTTTTGAAAAATCACCTGATCAAGGCAGGTGCAGAATTTCAACTATCTAAAATTAGTTTCGGTCCCCCGGGCGTCATAGTTGAGTCAAACATAGAGGGGAAACAGGTTCTCTTGCCAAAAATTGAAGGTCCAGAGATACCCGGAGTGAGAACTTATCATCCCCGTTGGTTTTCAGCTTATGTTCAGGATAAAATTGAATTACCCTGGCTTTTGTTAAG
>CAZQJI010000061.1:4045-13247 GCA_964593475.1 uncultured Bacteroidota bacterium
AAACCTGAATTTACAACGCAGTACGAGTTTGGTTTCAAAACACAATTTAATAGAAAATTTGGTGTTGATCTGAGTTTGTATTATAAGGATATAAGACAACTTCTCGGGGTTGAATTTGTCTCAACATATACAGCAGCTGAGTATGCACGTTTTACAAATGTTGATTTTGGTAATGTCGCTGGTTTTGTCCTTGCTCTTGATTACAGAATTGGAATGTTAAGTTTTTCGCTTGATTATACTTATCAAGTTGCGATGGGCAATTCAAGCGATCCAAGAGAAACGGCAATTAGAGCTGAGGCTGGCGAAGACCCAAGACCTCGCCTTATACCCTTGAACTGGGATCAGCGTCACACACTTAACGCTTTTATAGTTCTCCAGAATCCCGATAAATGGTCTTTCACCACTGTGGTAAAATTCGGTAGTGGTCAACCATATACTCCAACAATAGGGACGACATTTGGAGCTAATCTTGAAACAAACTCCGCAAGGAAAAAAAGCTATATTTTGGTTGACACAAGAATTGAAAGAAGTTTCAAGATATTTGGGACTAAATTAAATGCCTTTATCAGGGTGTTTAATCTTCTTGGTACAAGGTTTGTAAATGGTTTCGTCTTCACAGATACGGGAAGTCCTGATTACTCTTTAACCCCAGCAAAGGATGCATCTACTTTGATAGATCCATCAAGATATTATCAGCCAAGAAGAATTGAAGTCGGTTTTAATTTTAGCGGTTTTTACACAGTTAAAAATAAAAGATAGCTCAATAAAATGCTGGGAAAGTTTGGCAAGTTAATTTTGTCTCTTCTGGTGTTGCCTTTTTTGTTGGCATACGCCCAACTTCAACCTGTAACTCCTCCCGAATTAAGGGGCAGGATTGATGCTGAAAGAAAGGGTATTCACGATGCAAATAACATAAGAACTATGCTCTACAACTTTGGTATGGTGGGCGATTATCCGCCAGATCCACTTAATGTTGATTTAAGCGTTTTTCACTCAGTTGAAGTCCCAAAAGGGAGTGGCTTAAATTACAGCGATGGAATCACTCCATTTGTGCTTGCGAGAATAAGGCAAAGACACGGTGTGATAGCCCATATCATGGAAACCGGGTATCGCGAAAGACAGGGTGTAAGTCCCATAACAAATAAGGTGATGAGATTTGAGCCAAGACCTGGATATTTTCAGGAAAATCCCGCTGTAAATGTTGGTCGCTCAATAGCAATTAGTAATGACCCGAGAACCTGGCCCGATAAATGGATAGATAAACTTAATGATCCAGATGACCCGGGATGGAGTGGAAGTTGGAATGGCTACTTTGGAAAGCGTCCAGCTGCGGATCAAGAAAGTTACTTTGTTATGGACGATAATTTCTACGATGCATGGAATTTTTATCCTGATTATAGAGATACAACACGAAGAGGACTTGCACTTAAAGTTGGAGTTCGCGGATTTCAATGGTCCAACCCACAAGCTGGAAATGTTATCTTCTGGCATTATGATATAACGAACGAAGGAACAACTGATTACCTTGATAATATAATCTTCGGTATTTACATGGATTCGGGCGTTGGTGGTTCAGCGATTTCTTGTGATGGAATTGCAGAGTCAGACGATGATAACGCATATTTTGATAGATCTTCTGGCTTAAATCTTGTATATACCTGGGATAAAGGAGGAAGAGGTGTGGCGCTTGGAACAAATTGTTATCCAACCGGTTATCTCGGCTATGCTTATCTTGAAACCCCAGGAAATCCATTTGATGGAATTGACAATGATGATGACGGCATAACTGATGAAAAAAGGGATAGCGGACCCGGTGAACTTATCATAGGTCAGGATAACATCAGAAATTATGTCCTTTCACATTATGACATTGCAAAGTTTGAGGCAACTTATGGAAAACTTGAAAACAGACCCGCTTTTAGAGCTGGAAGATGGTGGACCGGTGATGAGGATATGGATTGGGTTGCAGATTTACATGATACAGGAGCAGATGGAATTTGGGGAACTAATGACACGGGCGAAGGTGATGGAATACCAACTCCAGGTGAACCAAATTTTGATAAAACAGATTTGCACGAATCGGATCAAATTGGTTTAACCGGCTTTAAATTTAACAGAATAAGAGCCGGACAGGGAAACCCCAGCCAGGAAGTTGACGATATCGTCTTCTGGGAAGGTGGCAAAGATTGGCCAAGGCGATTATATGAACAATTTACAGCCCCGGTTTTCAGCGATAGATTTGACCCACCACTTGTTTCAAATTATAACATCGGGTTTCTCTTTGCATCAGGTCCGTTTAAACTTTATGCCGGTAAAACAGAGCGATTTAGTCTTGCTTTAGCCTGGGGTGGCGATCTTGATGAACTCAAAAGAACTATCAAAACAGTTCAACAAATTTACAACGCAAATTATCAGTTTGCTGTCCCACCACCAACGCCAACTGTTTGGGCTGAATCCGGTGATGGCTATGTTAGATTAATTTGGGATGATATAGCTGAAAAAGGAATTGATCCGGTGACACTGCAGAACGATTTTGAAGGATATAAAATTTACAGATCAACTGAGCCGTTTTTCCTTGATCCAAAAATTATACTCAACGCAAGAGGAACAGGTCCAGTTGGACATGGTAAACCAATAGCACAATTTGACCTGAAAAATGGTATAAAGGGATATTCAAATCAAACTGTTGAAGGTGTGGCTTTCTATCTGGGCGATGATACCGGGATTAGACATTCGTTTGTTGATACAACCGTAATAAACGGACAACTTTATTACTATGCAGTTACAGCATACGATCACGGCTCCGATTCATTGGGATTCTATCCATCTGAAAACGCAATTTCAGTGTCAAGAACTTTAAGAGGTGGTGTGATCTTGCCCCAGAATGTTGTTGAAGTAAGACCTGAACCAAAAGTTCCCGGCTATGTTCGTGCAAGCACTGACCAATTAAAAAGGGTCTCGGGCAATGGCAAAGGGGAAATTAAACTTGAGGTGTTGAATTCAAAACTTGTCCCGGATAACCATCTGTTCGTGATAAAATTCGGGGTTAACTCTTCACAAAATGTAAGAGCAGATTATTTTGAGATCTACGACAGCACAACCGGTAAAAAACTTGTTAGGGGATACAATCTTGAAGGGGAAGATGTTAATCCATCGGCGTCAGGGATTCTTGCGATTGTTTCAACTCCCCAAACTGTAGCGGTTGATACTGTAAACACCGGATTTACGAAGGAAAGCAAAACAAATTTAAAGCTTAAAGTCACATATCAAAATGTCCTTCCGATAAACCTTAGAAGAATCGGTTTCCCTTATAACCTTACGGTTATATTTGACGATGTTCCACTTGATACCTCCCTGCCAGCAATTGGAAGACCAGCTAAGCCCACAAAAATTAAAGTCATCGCTCACACTGATACCGGAGATATACAGTTAAAATATCAATTTAGAGACATAGATAACGACAGCACACTTGGTGCCGTTGGCGAATATATTGATATAGTGACATATTTGCCTGGAAATCCACCAGCGCCAAGAGTTACCTGGAGAATTGAAATTGATACAGCGAAACAATCTAAAGTTGGTCCAATTATAAAACCAACCAGAGGAGATGTATTCAAAGTTTTTATTGAAAAACCATTTACAATTGAGGATTCTTTTGTCTTCACAACAAAAGCTGAAAGGATTGATCAAGATAAGGCGAAAGTTGAATCTCAAAATGCTCCTTATGTCGTCCCCAATCCATATGTTGCATCTGCAAGCTTTGAGCCGGAGAGATTTGCTGTATCCGGGAGAGGCGAACGAAGAATTGAATTCAGAAATATACCTGCAAAAAGCATTATAAGAATTTACACGCTTAAAGGTGATCTTGTTCAAACATTATATCACGATGGCTCAACGGAAGGATATGTCGCTTGGAATTTGAGAACAAAAGATAACCTTGATGTCGCACCCGGACTTTACATTTATCATGTTGAATCTCCCGGTATAGGTGAATTTATAGGTAAATTTGCAATCATAAAATAATTTGATCTTGCCATGAGATATTTAAAAACTTCACCACTTATTTTAATTATGGTTTTCTCAGTGGTTTTTATTTCAAATCAGCTGATTTCGCAGACTAACACAGGGACAACCATAGGTCAATTTCTTTTGATTGAACCAAGCGCTCGCCTTGCCGGTATGGGCAACACCGGCGTTGCCTTGTTTGATGAAGTTTCAGCAATTTATTTTAATCCCGCATCTGCAGGTATGCTATTTAATTCAGGTGTTGTCTTCTCACACGCTTTCTGGCTTGCCGGGATTTCTTATGAATATTCTGCGGTAGCGATTAAAATTAAAAACATCGGAACATTTTTCGGCTCTTTTACTTATTTGAATTCGGGTGAAATAGATGTTAGAACTGTTGAAAAACCGCTCGGAACAGGTGAAAAATACACGGTTACAAACCTTGCTATGGGTCTTGGTTACGGGATTAAAATTACAGATAGATTTTCAACCGGCTTCCAATTAAACTACATACAGGAGACAATATGGCACTCATCTTTGTGGGCTATTGCATTGAATGCTGGAATTATGTATCAGCTTGCAAATAATCTTTACCTTGGGGCAAGTATATCAAATTTCGGCACCCGTGGAAGATATTCAGGTTGGGATTTAAGAATTAGATATGATGTTGACCCCCGGAAATACGGAGATAACAGCAGCTTGCCGGCTGAATTATTCACGGAGAAATTTCCACTTCCTGTTCTTTTCAGAGTCGGACTCGGGTATCAGTTTAATTTATCATCAAACATAATTTCAAAACTTAACATTGAAGCATATCATCCGTCAGATAATACGGAAAGCTTAAGCTTTGGTGGAGAAATTAAATTTTTTGATGTATTTTCCATAAGAGCAGGTTATCAAAAACTTTATCAGAAGGACTCAGAAGTTGGACTTACTGCAGGGATTGGTATCCAGTATCCAGTTTCTAAATATACATTTAAACTTGATTACGGCTGGGCTGATCATGGCCGACTCGGTGCAACTCAGAGATTTTCAGTTGCGTTTGAGTTTTAAAAAGGATTAAAAATAAAATTCTATCAAAACATTGCTTACCTACAAATCATCCTCTAAGAATTTAACCTACGGCTACTTTTCTGAAGACGGGTTAGAATTCATTATAACTACACCTAAAACCCCAAAACCTTGGATCAATGTCATAAGCAATGGAGATTATGGCTTAACAATTTCACAGACAGGAAGCGGTTATTCCTGGCGAACGCATGCTCAACTTAACCGAATTACACGCTGGGAACAAGACCTTGTGAGAGATAACTGGGGTAAATATATTTACATTCGTGATAACATAAAATCAATTTTCTGGTCCGCCACTTTCAAACCGGTTTGTAAAGAACCTGAATTTTATCGCTGTCGTCACGGGCTCGGGTATACGGTGATTGAATCCCTGAACTACGGGATCAAAACAGAACTTACAATTTTTGTCCCAGTTGATGAACCGCTTGAAATATGGAAACTTAAATTAATAAATCAAACTGATGAAATACGAAATTTATCCATTTTCTCATATCTTGAGTGGCTTCTGGGTGTTGCGCCGGATTGGCACAGGGAATTCCACAAGACATTTATTGAGACCAGATTTGACCAAAATTTAAACGCAATTATCGCAAGAAAACGACTTTGGGATATACCATCTGAAAGGGGACATTGGAACACCGATTGGAAATATCTTGCTTTTCACTCCGTAGATGTTGATACCGATTTATTTGACTGCGATAAGGAATCTTTTGTCGGAATGTATAACGATCTGCATAACCCGAGCGCGGTCGCAAATAACCAGATGAAAAAAAGATGTGGCAATTCATATGATGCGATTGCAAGTTTAAATGTCAACTTAACCCTTGAACAAAATAAGGAAAAAGAAGTTATCTTCACACTTGGCTGCGCCGATTCAGAAGATGAAGTGGTGAAACTTATAAATAAATATAAATCACCTGAGAATGTTAAGGAAGCGTTTGACCGTGTTAAGAAAAGATGGAATGAAATAGTTAGCACTCTTCAAATTGAAACCCCTGATGAAAGCTTGAATGTGATTTCAAATGTATGGCTGAAATATCAGGCTATTTCCGGGAGATTATGGGGTAGAAGTGCGTATTATCAGGTTGGCGGTGCTTACGGATTTAGAGATCAACTTCAAGATTCACTTGTCTTTCTTTACATTGACCCCGATAAAACAAAAGAACAAATAATTCTCCACGCAAAACATCAATTTAAAGATGGAAAAGTTTATCATTGGTGGCATCCGATAATTGAAACGGGTCTTGTTAACGAGATTTCAGACAATCGCCTCTGGCTACCTTTTGTCGTGATTAAATATATTGAAGAAACAGGCGATTTATCAATTCTTGATGAGAAGATTCCATTTGTTGATGACCCTGAACCAGCAACAATTTATGAACATTGCATTCGTGCTATTGAATTAACTCTTTCAAAATTTAGCTCACGCGGTCTCCCATTAATAGGTGGTGGAGATTGGAACGATGGACTAAACGCTGTTGGATTAGATGGCAAAGGCGAATCAATCTGGCTTGCTCATTTTCTTTATAAAATCCTTAACGACTTCGCAGAAATCTCAGGAATGATTAACGATGTTAAGCGACGAAGTTACTATATGGAAAGAGCCAGGGCACTTAAATCAGCTATAAATGAACACGCCTGGGATGGTAAATGGTATTTCAGAGCAACTAAAGATAATGGTGAGAAGATCGGCTCATCGCAGAACGAGTTCGGGAAAATTTTTCTTAACGCCCAAACCTGGGCGATAATATCCGGAACAGCAACTCCTGAAAGAGCGATCACAGCCATTGAATCTGTTGAGAAATATCTGGAATGTGAGATAGGTCCATTGTTGCTTTATCCAGCATACAGTGAACCCGATCCATATATCGGATATCTAACAAGGTATGCCCCGGGTTCAAGGGAAAACGGCGGTGTTTACACACACGCAGCAACCTGGGCTGTGATCGCAGAGGCAATTTTAAAAAGGAATGAATCAGCTTACAGAATTTTATCAAAAATAAACCCAGCAAATCCAGATAAAGATATTGATAGATATTGTGCTGAACCATATGTTACACCCGGAAATGTTGATGGACCTGAATCCCCATTTTTTGGAAGAGGCGGTTGGACCTGGTATACAGGTTCTTCTGCGTGGCTTTTGCGTGCTATAGTTGATTATATTCTTGGCATTAAACCGACTTTAAAAGGTCTTTACATTGAACCATGTGTTCCAGAGAGCTGGAAATTTTTCAGGGTTAAAAGAATTTTTCGCCGTGCCACTTATTTAATTGAAGTGTATTTGAACGATGGTTCAGAAAGAAACGCCAGGGAAGTTTACATTGATGATGTTCTGCTCATCAAGGAATCAAATCAGCTAAGCAATTCCCCCGAGAGAAAAAACGGCATCTTATTGCCAGTCTTAAAACCCGGCTCAATAAGTAAAATTAAAATTCTGTTGTGAGGACAAAAATCATCAAATACGCACTTACATTAATTATTTTTTTAATCTCATGCTCATATCGCGGTGAAAAAGATATAGTCCTGACATTCTGGGCTTTTGGTGCAGAAGGTGAGAATGTTCAAAAATTGATTAAAAAATTTGAACAGGAAAATCAAAATATAAAAGTTAAAGTTCAACAAATCCCCTGGACAGCTGCACATGAAAAACTTCTCACAGCCTTCGCTGGAAATTCGCTTCCGGATGTATGCCAGCTCGGAAATACATGGATTCCGGAATTTACACTTATAAACTCACTTGAACCACTTGATGATTTTGTGCAAAACTCAAAAATTGTAAAGCAGGATAGCTTTTTCAACGGTGTTTGGGAAACCAACATTTGTGATTCTAAAATCATGGGAATCCCTTGGTATGTTGATACAAGGTTGCTTTTTTACAGAAAAGATATACTTAAATCGATTGGATTTCATGAACCGCCTAAAACTTGGAACGAGCTTGTATATGCCTGTGAGCTTGTAAAGAAAAAGTCAAATGGAAAAAGTTATGGCATATTTCTTCCAACGAATGAGTGGCAACCGATTGTGCTTTTTGCAATTGAATCTTCGGCATCTCTTCTTAAAGATAATGATTGCTATGCCTTCTTTGACGATGATAAATTTCTTAACGCTTTTGAATATCTTCGCTCTTTCTATAAAAATGGTTATTCACCGTCATCTTGGATTGAAATACAAAACATATATCAAAGCTTTGCCGATGGATATATTACAATGTATATAACGGGTCCATGGAATGTCGGCGAATTTAAAAAGCGATTGCCGAAAGATGTTCAAGACAAGTGGATGACCTCGCCTATGCCCGGGAAAGAAAAATTTCCCGGCGTTTCAATACCGGGCGGTTCAAGTCTGGTTATATTTAAAACATCAAAAAATAAACATTACGCCTGGAAACTGATTGAGTTTTTATCAAAGCCGGAAAACCAAGTTGAATTCTATAAATCAACCGGTGACCTGCCATCTAATATCCACGCTTGGAATTATGATATCCTTAAAAATGACCCGTATATGAAGGCATTCTTTGTTCAACTTAAAAATTTGAAGCCCTTGCCAAAAGTCGCAGAATGGGAACAAATTGCAACTAAATTAATGGAATATGTGGAACTTTCCGCTGTGAAAGATATTCCAACGCCTCAGATCATCAAACTGCTTAATAAAGAAGTTGACAAAATTCTTGAAAAGAGAAGATGGATCATCTTGGGAAAAAATAAAGAAAATTAGAGGTTTTCAAAGTTGACTTTTAAAGGTAAACATAACGCTGTTTTAATTTTTCTCGGACCGCCTATCCTTACAATTTTTTTGTTTTTTATAATTCCTGTTTTGCTTGCGTTTTTTATCAGTTTAACTGATTATGATATATACTCGCTTGGAAATATAAAATTTGTAAGATTTGTAGGTTTTGAGAATTATAGAAATTTAATCTCTGATCCCCTTTTTTGGAAAGCTTTGCTCAACACTTTTTATTTTGTCTTCGTCGGTGGTCCCTTGTCTATTATGGTGTCGCTTGCATCTGCTTTATTGATTCAGTCAAAGTTGGTGAAATTGAAAAAATTATTTCGCTTTATGTATTTTGCACCGGTTGTTACAACACTTGTTGCGGTTTCAATTGTTTGGAGATATCTATATCACCCCA
>CAZQJI010000062.1:0-12728 GCA_964593475.1 uncultured Bacteroidota bacterium
AACGAACTTGACTTATTCTGGAAGCGTTTATAAATTTAGAATAGGTTTGAAACAAATTTCTTCGCAAACTATGAAGGTTAATATAAAAATCATAACTGCCCTCCTGTTGCTTTATTCAACTTGTTTTGCTCAATGGTATTATTTCGGGAGGAACAAGGTTCAATATACCGAGTTTAAATGGGATGTCCTGAAAACTGAACACTTTGACATCTATTACCACCCTGAGATGAAAGACCTTGCGGAGCGTGGTGCTTACTTTGCGGAGGAAGCTTATGCTGAACTCCAAGAAAAATTCAATATAAACATTTTAAACAAAATCCCACTCGTTTTTTATAGTTCACATCTTTACTTTCAACAGACCAACACCACGCCCGGATTAATACCGGAAGGAGTCGGTGGATTTTTTGAGTTTATAAAAGGAAGAGTTGTAATCCCGTTTGATGGCTCAATTTACCAGTTCAAGCATGTCATTAAACACGAGCTTGTGCATGTCTTTACACTCCACAAAGTTCAAAGAGTTCTAAAAGACCATCGCCAGCCAGCGGAAAAAATGCCACCACTATGGTTTACCGAAGGTCTTGCCGAATTCTGGTCAACGAAATGGGATAACATGGGTGAGATGCTTTTAAGAGATGCGGTGTTGAATGATTACATTGTGCCTCTTTCCGAGATGGATAGAATTTTCGGGACATTTTTGATGTATAAAGAAGGACAAAATATACTTGAATATATCGCTGAAAAATACGGCGAAGAGAAAATAATACTTTTCTTTGAAAACTTTTGGAAAGCGAATTCATTTGAAAAAGTTTTTGAATTGACGATCGGAAAAAATTATAAACAATTTGACGAAGAATGGCTCTATCATTTGAAGAAAAAGTATTATCCACTCCTGAAATATAATGACCCGCCAAGCGCAGTGACCAAACCAATTGTTGTAGAAGGTTTTAATATGAAACCTGTATTTTATAAAAACGGAGACAAAAGAGAAATTTACTTCGTCGGAAACATAACTGGCTACACAAATATCTACAAAGTTGAACTTGACACAAAACGAAAACCTGAAGTTGTAATTGAAGGGGAAAGAAGTGATCAGTTTGAAGCATTCCATCTTTTTAAGACGAAAATTGATGTAAAAAACGGAAAACTTGCTTTTATAACCAAAGCGGGGGAACACGACGCAATTCACCTATACGACCTGAATAACAATAAAGCGATAGGTATGTTTCAATTTAATTCCCTCGTCATGATAACATCTCTTTCTTTTTCGCCCGACGCAAGGGAGCTTGTTTTGACCGCAGTTGATAAGTCCGGTTATAGCGACATTTATATATTCAATCTTGAGACAAAGAATTTAAAAAAATTAACATCTGATTTTTACGACGATAGAGAAGTCGCCTGGTCCCCGAAAGGCGATAAAATCGCCTTTATCTCCGATAGAACGATCTATGGGAACGATGGGAAATATAACATTTTTCTTTACGATGTTGAAAAAGATAAGATTGAATATCTTATCTACGGGAATTTCACCTGCTCTGCTCCTTCATGGTCTCCGGATGGGAAATATCTTGCTTTTGTCGCTGATATAGACGGGACACAAAATATCTGGGTTCTTGATTTAACTCAGAAAAAATTTCTTGCTGAACTTGATGGCATTTCAAATCTGAGCAATTTTAACCAGTTTGAGATAAAACAAATTACGAACTTAACAACATCTGCATTTGACCCGATCTGGACAGATGACGGGAGAATTATATTTGTAGCTCTTGAAAATTTTAAATTTCAAATCAGAATGATAGAGGATGTTTATTCAAAAATTGAGAAACCAAACTTTACACATAAAATAAATCTCGCTGAGATTGAGAAAACGCACTGGGACACACCAAAAATACAGGGATTCCAAAGAGTTAATGTAATCACCTATCGTGGCAAATATGATCTTGACATCGCACAGAGCCAGATCTCAACAGATCCGATTTTTGGAACAGTTGGAGGTGCAGCAATCGCAATAAGCGATTTACTTGGAAATGAAAGATATTATTTCTTGATTTACAACACTGCTCAAACCAAAGACGAGATTCTTAAAAGTTTTAACATCGCTATCTCCCGGGTCTCGCTGAGCAAGCGGACAAATTTCGCTTATGGAATTTTCCATTTTGCAGGAAGAAGATACGACTTAACAGACCCGGATCTTTTCTATTATGAGAAAGCATACGGTGCTTACTTCGCCATAAGTTATCCGATATCCGTTTTCAGGAGGATAGAGTCAAGCATAATGCTTAACAGATCTGACAAAGAGATAATTTTCGGGGTCAGAGAAAGAAAAGCAATGCTTCTTTCAAATTCAATTTCATATATCTTTGATAACTCACTATGGTCACCAACCGGACCCATTGACGGAAAAAGATTCAACATCACACTTGCATACACAACGGATATACAATTTTCAAATGTCAACTACTACACTCTAATTTTTGACTACAGACAATACTTCAGGTTATCAACAAGGTCAGCGTATGCTGTGAGGTTGACACTTTTTTATAACGAAGGGAAAGAAGCGAGAAGATGGTTTATGGGCGGAAGCTGGGATCTTAGAGGATACGAGAGATGGTCAATAAGAGGTAAAAAACTATGGCTGGCAAGTCAGGAACTTCGCTTCCCGTTCATTGATAAATTTGATGTCAAGTTCCCGTTCGGTGGAATTTTCATCGGCTCAATAAGAGGGGCTTTATTCCTGGACCTCGGAAATGCCTGGGACAATAGATACAACGAAACTCTGGGAAGTTTCGGATTCGGGATAAGATTTAACATCGGCGGAGTTCTTGTGTTAAGATATGATCTCGGGAAACGGCTTGAAAATAATCTCTCAAAAGTTCAAAAATCTCTCTTTCATCAATTCTTCTTCGGATGGGACTTTTAAAAATTTGATGCTAAACGATATGAAAAAACTTGCTTTATTACTCTGCTCTGTTTTCATCTCCTGCTCACCTTTAAAACTTGAGAAAAACATAATTATTTCCGACCTGAACTGGATTCAATACGGAAATTCTCCGGAAAATTTAAACAATTCAAAATTTCAAATTTCACCACCTTTTCAACTTGCCTGGACTTATAACGCTGGTTCTGGATTTTCACACAGTCCAATGCTTGTCGCCGATGGAATTTTATTTGTCGCCACGCTTGGCGATGAAATACATTTAATTGATATTGAAACCGGTAAAAAAATTGGCACAGTGGAAACCGAATCCGCTGTCGCTGGAACCCCTGTCCTCTACAAAAATAAACTTATAATCCCGAACGCATACGGAAAAAACACGCTTCAATCATTTGATCTCAATCTCGGCAAAATGGGCTGGAAAGAAAAGATAGGTCAAATAGAGGCGTCATTACTTTTTTTGTATGATAACATTATCGTCGCAACACTTGAAGGGCTTGTTATAAATTACAGCATAAAATATGACATCCCCGAAAAAATCTGGGAATTTAAAACGCCCAAGCCAATTCGCTCCTCTCCCGCCTCAGATGGTGAGTTTATCGTGTTCGGCTGTGATGATGGAAATATATATTGCATTGACTTCAAAAGTGGAAATTTAATATGGAAATTCAACACCGGCTCATCAATTTTTGCGCCCATCTCAATCTCGGATGGAAAGGTCTTCGCAGGCAATTTAAATGGAGATTTTTACGCTGTTAATTTGAAAACAGGAACATTAAATTGGAAATTTGAAACCGGCTCAAAAATCTACGGTGGTTGCGCCGTCAAGGATTCAATTGTTTTATTTGGAACTGCCTCGGGGAAATTTTTTGCTTTAAATAAAAATAACGGCAAGGTTTTGTGGGAATTTTCCGCGAAAAGCGTGATAAATTCATCACCACTTGTTTCAGGGAATTGCGTCTTCATCGGCTCACTTGACAAAAATATCTATGCCATTGACTTAACAAATGGAGATTTGCTCTGGAAATACGAAACTCGTGCAAGGATAAAATCAACGCCGATAATCTGGAAAAATTATCTCATCGTTGCTTGCGAAGATAGATTTATTTATGCATTTAAAACACAAAACTATAAAACAGAATGAAATCCATCTTGATATTTTTATTTTTTCTTGCGACATCGTTCGCACAGGAAGAATACGCTATCCTTAACATAGATTCTGAAATTCACGGAGCAAGCGTTTTCATCAATTCAGAATATATCGGCTTGACACCGCTTTATAATTTTAAAATCAAACCCGGAACTTACATTTTAAAATTAAAAAATCCACAAATCACCGACTGGCTTGAACAGGATTTCGTCCAAAAAATTGAAGTCCGCTCCGGTGATACATTAAACTTTTTCATCTCATTTGAAAAGTTTATAAAAATTAATTCAATTCCTTTTTCAGCCGAAATTGTGCTTGGTGACTCAGTTATCGGAACAACGCCATCTGTTTTTAAACTAAAAGATATCATCGGGAAAAGATTGAAAATCAAAAAACAGGGTTACGATGAAGCTGAAATCTTCATTGATGGCAAAACGAAAAAATTTGAGATAACCCTCACCCCAAGAAAAGGAGCGGAAACCGAGTTAAGAACCGAACATAAAAGTCGTTTAAATATTGTTTTGCCAGTAGCCGGGTTAAGTTTGGCAAACGGAATTTTATCAATTTACTTCAAATCAAAAGCCGATGCCCTCTACAACGAATATATTCAAACCGGCGACCCTGAAAAACTTAACAAAGTAAAACAATATGATAAGATCTCAAGCATTACGCTTATAATTTTTGAGATAACAGCAATCATTGCGATTTACACTTTGATGAAAGAATGAACCTACACAGGATTTAAACCATTGATTGATTTTCCCCATCAATATGATTAAATTAAGCATAAGAAAAAATTATGGAGGACGAAGTGAGAAAATTGTTTTTTGTGATTTTACTTTCAACCTCAATTCTCAATGCCCAACTTCCATTTTTTCGCCCATTTTTCTCAACGACGGAAAGAGAGTTTGGGAAACTTTTCTTTTATGAAGTTATCAACCTGATAAGTGAAGATACAACAAAAAGCAGAGTTGATATTAATTTCAGAATTGCCAACGATCTTTTGACATTTGTAAAAAATCCACTTGACACGCCAGCATATATCGCAAATTTCACGATAAGCGCAGAAATTTTTGATAAAAGCGACAAATCAATTGCAAGAAAAACTTTCCGCGGTTACAGAGCAACGAATAATTACGAAGAGACAAATTCAAAAGATATTTACACACAGGGAAACTTTCGCTTTGACCTGAAACCTGGAAATTATCGCCTAACATTAATAGTTGAAGATGAGCAATCAAATCAAATTCTGAGAAGAGAAAGAAACATTACACTCAAACAAATGAAACCAAATTCATTTGAGACATCTGATCTAACGATAATTCAAGAAAAGATTGAAAATGGAGACACGATTGTTTTAATTCCGACCAATATCGGAAATCGTGTCAACTTCGGAAGAGGTTTCACCGCTTACATTCAATTCACGGATAAACCCGCAGAAGTTGAATACCTGCTTATCTACTTTTCTGAGTTCGGGAAAAAGACACAGTTAAAAAAAGAAAAAATTGACCCTGAAAAAATCAAAAACGACAAACAATTTCTTTTCAGAGAAAATCCCGGCGACACAATTTTCACCTACCTTTTGATCCCATCCGAACCTCAAAATTATTATTCGCTCCTCATCCCAATAAAAGGTGATTCGCTTGATCTCGGGGAATATGAACTCTTTTTATCTGTTAAGTTCATTGATTCGCTCGGTAAAGAAATTTCAAAAACATTTTCAAAGAAATTCACCGTTGAATGGATTGACATGCCTTTTTCACTTCAAAATCTTGATTATGCAATTGATATACTTGAATATATTGCGACGCCGGATGAGATGTCAAAGTTGAGATTTGGAAGTCCGCAAGCGAGATTAATTAAGTTCAAAGAATTCTGGTCTAAAAGAGATCCAACGCCAAATACGATTTACAATGAATTGATGGCTGAATATTATCGCAGGGTTGATTACGCCTTTTTGAACTTTGCAACTATGCGTGAAAGAGACGGAGCAAGAACTGATAGAGGAAAAGTTTATATCATTTACGGACAGCCGACAAAAATTGAGAGGAAATATACACCTGGCAGACCAACTGAAGAAATCTGGTATTATGAACCAATTAGAAGAAAATTTGTTTTCGTTGATCAATATGGAAGTTTCAAATTAACATCTGTTGAAACATATGAACCCTAAAATTGCTGTAACAATTGGGGATATAAACGGAATTGGTCCGGAAGTTGCGCTCAAAGCGGTCGTTAAAAAATCTGTTCTTTCGTTATGCAAGCCATTTATAATTGCTCCTTTTAAACTTGTAAATGTCTATTCGGCGTTTCTGGGGATAAAATTGCATGTTATGGAGAACGAGGATGATTTTGAAGAGGATAAGAACTTAGCAAATATCTATCCGATGAGAGAATTTAAAAATGTAAAAATCACACTCGGACAACCAAGCAAAATTTCCGGTAAGATTGCTGGCGAATCAATTGAAATCGCAGTTGAGATGTGTCTTAAAGGAAAAGCATCCGCCGTTTGCACTTCCCCGGTTTCAAAAAAGTCATTAAATCTTGCCGGTTTCAAATTTCCCGGTCAAACAGAAATGATAGCGTATCTTTCAAATTCAAAAAGATTCCTTATGATGTTTGTCAACGATAAAATCAAACTTGCCCTTGCGACGATACACATCCCATTGTCAAAGGTAAGCAAAACTCTGACGGAAGAATTGTTGAGTGAAAAAATTGAGATTTTGATTGATTCACTGAAAAAAGATTTTCTCATAAACTCCCCATCAATTGCAATTTTAGGTTTAAATCCGCACGCAGGTGAAGACGGTTTAATTGGAAATGAAGAGAAAAGAATAATTAAACCTGTTGTTGAGAAATTTTCCGGAGAAAACTTCAAAATTGATGGACCTTTTCCGGCTGATGGATTCTTTGGCGAGAAGAAATATAAAAATTACGATGCGATTATCTCAATGTATCATGACCAAGGATTGATTCCGGTAAAAATGATTGATTTTTATAAAACTGTTAATTTTTCCGCTGGACTTAACATCGTTAGAACTTCGCCAGATCATGGGACAGCGTATGACATTGCGGGTAAATTAATCGCAAATTCAAAAAGTATGGAACAAGCGATTATCTTATCAGCGAAGATCTACAAAAATAGGACAGATCGCAAAGGATGAAAATTGTCATTGCACCCGACTCTTTCAAAGGTTCCCTTACATCAATTGAAGCAGTTGAAACGATTTCAAAAGCATTTGAGAAAGTTTCATTCCGATTTGAAATTGTGAAAGTGCCGGTTTCAGATGGGGGCGAGGGCTTTGTTTCTTCAATTCACTATTCAACCGGCGGAGAAATCGTTGAAGCAATTGTCTCTGGACCGCTTCCGGGACAGAAAGTCAGGGCAAAATTTTTGATGAAAGGTGAAATTGCGATAATTGAAATGGCTTCGGCAAGTGGATTAACACTTGTTCCAAAGTCAAAGAGAAATCCCAAAATTACGACAACTTACGGAGTTGGTGAACTTATAAAAGTTGCGATTCAAAACGGAGCAAAGGAGATAATAATTGGCGTTGGTGGGAGCGCAACAAACGACGGTGGAATGGGTATGGCGATGGCTTTAGGATATAAATTTCTTGATAAATCCGGCAAAGAACTCAAACAGGGTGGAATAAATCTTTTAAAACTTAACAAAATAGAAGACGCAGAAATTTACGATGAAATTAAAAAAGTCAAGTTTAAGGTTGCGGTTGATGTTTTAAATCCACTCTGCGGTCCCGAAGGAGCATCTTTCACCTATGCACTTCAAAAAGGAGCAAAGAAAAAAGATTTGCCAGTTCTTGATAAAGCTTTGAAAAAACTTGCTGAAGTGGTCAAAGAAAAATATGGAATTGACATAGAAAATCTCCCGGGCGCTGGAGCAGCCGGCGGACTTGCAGGAGGACTTGTCGCTTTCTGCAACGCAAAAATTGAAAGAGGCATTGATTTATTCCTTGACATTGTCTCATTTGACGATAAAATTAAAAACGCTGATTTGATCATAACAGGGGAAGGCAAAATTGATTCACAAGTTAAATATGGAAAAGCATTGAAAGGAATTATTGAACGTGCCAAAAAACAAAATATCCCGACAATCGCAATCGCTGGAAAAATTGAAGGTGACTGGTTTGAGCTTGCAAATACGCTCGGTTTATCAGCAATTTTCAGCATGACAGATCTTACGATGAAAGAATCATTTGCGATGAAAAACGCACGAAAAATTTTATTTAACGCCTCAACCCAAATAGCAAATCTAATATATCAAATATGCTCTTCAAAACGATAAAACCTCTTCTATGTGATGGCGCAATAGGGACAGAACTACTCAAACAAACCGATCAAAAAATTCCCGAAATTTTAAACTTAACACATCCCGAACTCGTAAAGAAACTTCACAGCGACTACATTAACGCGGGTTCAGATATAATTACGACAAACTCATTTGGGGCAAACTATCCAAGATTAAGAAATATAATCAAAGATTTTGGCGAAGTTGACATCTATAAGATCAACAAACTTTCTGCGCAAATTGCAAATGAAGTTAAATCAAAAGATAAACTTTTATTTGGTAGCGTTGGTCCAACGGGATTGAAACCAGAAGATGATGAATTCAGAAAAATTGGCGATTATTTCACCGAGCAAATCCTTGGGCTGAGAGATGGTGGCGCTGACATCATACTTATTGAAACGATGATATTCACAGATGAAATGAAGATCGCATTTGAAATCGCAAAAAGAGAGACAGATCTTCCCATCGCTGTTTCAATGAGTTTCAAAATTATAAATGGTCAAATTTACACATACACAGGTGTTGACTTTAATGTTGCAGTTAAAGAAATGTTAAATCTTGGAGCGAATATAATAGGTGCAAATTGCGGTGAAGGATTCGCCGAGATGGTTGAAATAGCCAAATTTTTAAAATCGCTTGCTGGAGATATTCCAGTTTTAATTCAGCCAAGCGCCGGAAAACCAAGAAAAGTTGGCAAATCTTTAATCTATCCAGACATACCAGAAAAAATTTCACCTTATGTTGAAAAACTGATTGAGATTGGAATTAACATAATCGGCGGTTGTTGCGGGACAACACCAGAGCATATAAAAGTTATGCGAAGGATCATTGATGAAAAATTTAAATAAAAAAGCATGGGCTGATCTCACGCCCATGCTTTCACATATGGAGGAAGTCATGGTAAAATTAATTAAACTCAAAAATCTCTTTCTCAACAGATTCACCCAATCTTGAACCTTGTTTCAACGGGAGCAAAATTCTAAATTCACTTCCTTTCCCAAATTCACTCTCAAAATCAATCTCGCCACCGTGTAATTCAACAAGAAGTTTTGCAAGGACAAGCCCAAGTCCTGAGCCACTTAGATGCGTCTTTATCTTTGGAAACGGTTTAAAAATTTTATCAAAGTCCTCACTTCTTATTCCGATGCCTTCGTCTCTGACTCTAAACTCAACGTATTCCCCGTTGCGGTGTAAAGTAATTTTAATCGTGGTGTTATCCAGGGAGAACTTAACAGCGTTTGAAACAAGTTGATAAACTATTCCACCGAAACTTTTTCTATCAGCTTCAATCTCAATGTTATCTTCAACCTCAAACTCCACATTTAATTTTTTTCTCTCAATCTCATCCGAAAAATAAGCAATAACCTTTTTGACTTCATCAACCGGATTAAATCTTTCATATTTCAATTTATGCCTGCCGAGTTCAATCTCCATTATCTCGGTTAAATATCTCAAAGTTGCAAGCATTCCATCCCCCGACTGCTTTATATTTGAAAGGAACTCAACAATATCTTTTTCAGAAAGATTTTTAAATTCATCTTTCAAAATCTCCGAGAAACCGATGACCCCCGTAAGAGGTTTTCTTAACTCGTGCGCAACAAGATGAATGTATTCATACATTGATTTTATCTTATCGTTCAATTTCAGGTTTTCAATGTAAAGTTTAATAAGATTAATTTCCTCATCAATTTCCCCGTCCCTTAAATCAACAAATGGTTTATCACCGTATAGGACCGAACAACCGATAAGATTTTTGCCAGAATAAATTGGTAAACTTAACATCATACATCCGTCTTCAATTTCACCAGATTTTTGAACACAGCGATAGTTTTTATCATCACCAAGATAAAAAATTGCCCCACCTTTTGCCCCGGTTTTTTTAAGGATTAAATCTAACGCCGTTCCAATTGAACCGGCATTCCTATTCTCATTTAACAACTTAACCTCTTTAGAAAGCGAAATCAGACCCAACAAGTTTAAAATTACGCCTGAAACAATAGAAAAAACAGAGATCAAATTAAATCCAGATGCTATGACAAAAATTGATGCGAACCAGAGCAAAACAACACCGATGAATATTTTTCTCAAACTTTTTATCCTGTGATTGAAACCCTTTAACACAAAGCCAAGTCCGGCAACAAGCACAGCAAAAATTATGTTTTGAATTAAAATTGAAATCATGGCTAATTCTCCCTGCTTGTTATTATATAATTCTCAATTACAGCAAGCCAAACAACATTTTTCCATTCTTCATCGCTTGCAAATTTATTTATGAAATAAAACTTTGAATTGTTTCCATTCTCAACCCTGAAACTATTCTCCCCTACTGCGACTATTATCGGGATGCCAAGCAAAATGTTGTCTGCAATTTTAAGCAATCCGTTCATCTCGCCCATAAAATCAGTTTCAACTATCAAAACATCATAAAGTTCCTTTTGCAATGTCTCTACAACTTCAGAGAACAGGTCATGGGTTTTCAACACATATTCATCACCGCTGAAAATTTCACTTATTCTCCTGGCAAATCCGACATCATTCGTGTAAACAATTATTTTGCAAACTATGGAAGCCATTTGTAATTACTTTCACTATTTTTAAATTCACAAAAAATAAAATTCAACAATTATGCCAGAAAAAAAATGTTTACTAATCCCCCCAGATTTTACAAATTTTTATTAGAAGACCCCCCCATCGGAACTGGATAATTGGTAAAAATTACAAATGATGTTGGAAATTTTGAAAGGGTGTTTTTAGCGGTCAAGGTCTAACATTCGTTTGCCATTGACATAGTTTTTGAATGAGGGTTTGCTGAGGGTGATGAGTTTGTGGACGATCTGTTTTATCCTTTCGGATGCTTCATAAATGCGATTTAAGTTTTCCTTGACTTTATCAACTACCTTCTCAACATCATTTTCTTTCAGCGAACGATTTATGAGTTCAAGGGCAAGATAAATTATATTTAACGGATTGTTAATTTCATGTCCGAGGGTTCTTGCCATTTCAAGGAGTGCAACCTCGTGTTGAAGTTCAGCGATCTCAGATTGAAGTCCCTTTATTCTGAAGCCAACTTTTATCCTTGCCATAAGCTCACCAAAATCAACGGGTTTAGTTATAAAGTCATCTGCCCCAGCTTCAAGCCCTGTGATTTTATCTTCGGTTTCAACCCTTGCAGTAAGCATAATTACATAACAAAACTTCATCTCAGGGTGTTCTTTAATCTTCTTAACAAGTTCAACGCCACTCATACCCGGCATCATCCAATCAACTATCATAACATCCGGTTTCCATTCAAGCGATTTATTGTATCCTTCATTTCCATCATAAGCAACATTTATCTCGTAACCATTTTTAGCAATCACTCGTTTTAATATCTCAGCGTAATTTGCATCATCTTCAACAATTAAAACTTTACCTTTTATCTCCTGGCTCATTTAAATATCCTCTAATTTTTTCAATAAGAGCATCATGATCTGTGATTGGTTTTGAGATATAATCATCGGCTTTACTTTCGGCAAGAAATCTTTCCGCGTCACCACGCATTGCGTGCGCAGTCGCAAGTATAATTGGAATCTTCGCTGTGTTTTCGTTTTCCTTTATCATTCTTGAAAGTTTTAATCCATCAACCTGAACACCATTTACAAATGTCCCGGAAAGAGAAACATCCATAATGATCAAATCAACTTTTCCAGAATTTAAAAGTTCAGTAATTTTTTCACCATCATCCGTAACAGTTACCTCAAATCCACCTTTTCGCTTTAAAATTATCTCAAACAGTTGAGCTGTTAACCTATCATCCTCAACAACAAGTATATGAGCCATTAGCTCACCTCACGATTTATTTTAAGGTGAGATTTTATAAAATCAACTAACTTCTTCGGGTTTTGATTTAATTCGGATTTATCAATTACGATTATTCCCATACTCTTTGATAAAAGCTCTCTTTCCTCTTCCGTGGATGGCTCAGGATAATTAGTTATAACAAGAATCGGGAGTTCTGGTGCAAGTTTCTTTAACCTCAGTTCCCTTATCACCTCATATCCATTAACTTCAGGCATCATAAGATCAAGAAGGAGTATATCGTAATTTCCGGTTTTTACTTTCTCAATCGCCTCACGACCATTTCTTGCGTAATCAATTTCATATTGCGGTGGCAAAATTTTTCTCAAATAAATCTTGACATTTTCATCGTCATCAGCAAGTAAAATTTTAATTTCATCTTTTTCTTTGATGAACTGCTTCAACAAATTTAAAAGATGTCCCGGTTCAACTGGCTTCTCAATAACACTTGGCTGAAAATTGATAAACGAAAGTTTTAAAAGTTCTCTGACTTTTTGTGAATG
>CAZQJI010000063.1:0-12044 GCA_964593475.1 uncultured Bacteroidota bacterium
ATTTTAAAGCAGTTTGAAAGGGATGGGATTGATGGTTTGCTAATGAAAAAAAGAGGAAGGAAGAAAAAATTTGGCGATGAAGATAAAAATAAAATTATTGAACTTGTTAATAACTTTGCTCCATTTGAATTCGGAATAGAGAAAAATTACTGGACTTTGAGTGCAATTGTGAGGGCTTTGAAAAAAATTTACAATATAAAAATTCCGCCGAGCTCAGTTCGCAAAATTTTAATTGAAAATGGAATTGATTTGAAGAGTCAGCGAAATAGATTTAAAAAGCAAAGATTAATTGATCACCTCAAGTCGTAATTCCCCAGAGATTTCTGTCCAAACTTCTGTATTGAATTGCTTCGCTCAGATGTTCGGGTCTTATATTCTCGCTTCCAGCGAGATCGGCTATGGTTCTGGCGACTTTTAAAATTTTGTCGTATGCTCTTGCGGAAAGTCCAAGTTTTGTGATTGCGTTTTTCAGAATATTCTCGCCCTCGGCATCAATTCTACAAAATTCACGGATTTCTCTGGTTTGCATGTCTGCATTTTTGAAGAGATTTTTCCTGCCCTTAAATCTTTTCAATTGAATTTCTCTTGCTCTGACGACCCTTTCTCTTATCTGTGCTGATGTTTCACCTGTTGTTTTGCTCGCAAGGTCTGAGTATTTTACAGTTGGAACTTCAATGTGTATGTCAATTCTATCAAGTAAAGGTCCGGAGATTTTGCCCATATATTTTTGAATTTGAGCCGGGGTGCATGTGCATTGTTGATATGGATTTCCAAGATTTCCACACGGGCATGGGTTCATAGCGCAGACAAGCATAAAGTTTGCCGGATATTCAACGGTCATTTTTGTTCTGCTTATTGTGACTTTCTTATCTTCAAGTGGTTGTCTTAAAACTTCAAGGACATTTCGGTTAAATTCAGGAAGTTCATCCAGGAACAGGACGCCGTGATGTGCAAGTGAAATTTCGCCAGGTCTTGGGATTGTCCCGCCACCAACGAGCGCGGAATCAGAAATCGTATGATGTGGAGCTCTAAAAGGACGGGTTGCAACAAGTGCAGTATCCGGGGGCAAAAGTCCAGCTACAGAGTGAATTTTTGTCGTCTCAAGTGCTTCATCAAGTGTCATAGGTGGTAAAATCGTCGGGAGACGTTTTGCAAGCATTGTTTTTCCGCTTCCGGGTGGTCCAATCATTATAACATTATGTCCGCCAGCAGCGGCTATTTCAAGTGCCCGCTTTACATTTTCCTGCCCTTTTACATCTGCGAAATCAATGGTGTATTTGCTTTCCTGATTAAAAATTTCATTTAAATCAATTTTAAACGGATTTAAAATTTTATGTTCCCCGTTTAAAAAATTAACAACTTCTGAAAGTGAACTCATTGGATAAACTTCAATCTCCGAGACAATCGCTGCTTCTTTTGCGTTTTCTTTTGGTAAAATTATACCTCTCAAACCGGAATTTTTCGCAGAAATTGCAATTGGAAGAGCACCATGTATGGGTCTTAATGTTCCATCAAGTGCAAGTTCTCCAAGAATTATAAATTGATCAAGGATGTCGGATTGAATTTGTTCTGTTGCAGATAGAATTCCTATTGCGATTGGAAGATCAAATTGTGAACCTTCTTTTTTTATGTCGGCTGGAGCTAAATTTACGGTTATTTTTTTGTTCGGAAATTTGAAACCAGAATTTTTTATCGCAGCATTTACTCTTTCACGACTTTCTTTAACTGAACTATCAGGCAAGCCGACGATTGTAAAGGCAAATAATGCTTGTTCAATGTGAGTTTCAACTTTGACAATAAATGCATCTATTCCGTAAGTTGAGGCGCTTAAAACTTGAGAAAGCATTTAATTCTTAAACTTTAGTTTTTAAAATGGTGGTTCAGGCGGTGTAATTCCTTGAGCATTTATTTCCGGTTCTTGTCTTGCAAGTTCAAGTCGTGCAAATTTCGCTGAATGTTTAAGGAAACTTAAACGAATTGTCCCGAGTGGTCCATTTCTCTGCTTACTTATAATTATCTCTGCTGTTCCTTCTGTTGGTGTGCCGTCTTCATAAGCTGTGATCCCGTAGTATTCGGGTCTATGGACAAATATAACAACATCTGCGTCTTGTTCAAGTGAGCCGGATTCTCTTAAATCGGAAAGCATGGGTCTTTTGTCTCCACGTTCTTCAACTGCTCTTCTCAATTGTGAAAGCGCAACAACGGGGACATCAAGTTCTTTTGCGAGTGATTTTAAAGATCTTGAAATCATTGAGATTTCTCTTTCTCTGGTTTCGGCTTTCATTCCCTGCATAAGCTGGAGGTAATCCACGATGATTAATCCGATATCGTGTTCTGCTTTGAGTCGTCTTGCTTTTGCACGAAGTTCAAGGGCGCTTAAAGCCGGTGTATCATCAATAAAAATTGGTGCATCGCTTATTCTTCCAACAAGCGCTGAAACCCTCTGCCAATCGTCAGGGGATAATCTTCCGGTTCTTAAAGCATGCATATCAACATTTGCTTCAGCGCAGAGCAATCTCAATGTGATTTGTTCAAGCGACATTTCAAGTGAGAATATTGCAACGGGGACTTTACCTTCAACAGCAGCGTTTCTTGCTATCGTTAAGGCAAATGCAGTTTTACCCATGCTCGGTCTTCCTGCGATTATAATTAAATCAGATTTTTGAAGTCCACCTGTCAACTGATCAAGCTCGGGGAACCCGGTCGTCACGCCTGTTAAGTGAATCTTCTCTCTGTTTATCGCTTCGTATTTCTCAAGGACATACTTTAACGAAGTTTTAAAGTCCGTCACTGTTGATTTAAATTTTTCAGCGGATATTTCAAGAAGTTTTCTTTCTGCGATGTCAAGCAATTCAAATGCGTCAGCGTCTTCTTTAAAGGCGAGGTTTGAGATTGAGTGAGACATTTTTATTAACTCACGAAGTATATACTTATCGTGTATAACCTGTGCATATTCTTCAACATTTGCAGATGTTGCGACCGCGTTGGATATTTCTGTCAAATATGCAAGCCCCCCAACTTTTTCAATTAATCCATTTCTTCTCAATTCTTGAGATAAAATGAAAAGATCAATTTTTTTCCCCGCCTCAAAAAGATCAATTATCGTTTTGTAAATTATCTGATGTTCTTCTTTGTAAAAACATTCTGGTTTTAAAATCTCAACCACATTTGCGATGCAATCTGGATCAATTATCATTGCCGAGAGAACGGCCATTTCAAGCTCAATTGCTTGAGGCATAACTTTCGGGACGATTTCCTTCTGCTCAGTTATTGAGGCGAGTTTATAATCTTTTGTGATTTTTTCAAGTGGAAATTCCTGTTTTAAACCTTTTTCAATAGCCATAGTTTTTATTGTTTTTTATTTTCCATAGAGAATTTCCCTCGCTTTGCGTAAATCTTCAAGAAGAGGTCGTTTCCATTGTTGATTTCTCAAAGCAGCTGCAGGGTGATATGTTGCTATCATCTTTATGCCACGCCATTCAAATATCTGACCACGCAATGAGCTAAGAGGTGCATTTGTCTTCAAAAGGGTTTGCACAGGAAAACGACCAAGCGATACGATTAATTTCGGCTTGATTATTTCAAGTTGTTTTATCAAATACGGACTGCATGCTTCAATTTCCGACGGTTGCGGATCACGATTCCCCGGTGGGCGACATTTCAAAACATTGCATATATAAACCTCATCTCTTCTAAAGCCGACATTTGCAAGCAATTGATTTAAAAGTTGTCCCGCTCTTCCAACGAATGGCTCACCCTGTAAATCTTCATCAGCCCCAGGAGCTTCACCTATAAAAACGATTTCAGATTTTGGATTACCAACTCCGAAGACAAAATTTGTTCTCATGTTTCCAAGTGGACACTTAACACAATTTTTTATCTTTGATTCAAGTTCATCAAGCGTTTTTGAATTAACCCATGCTGGATCAACCCCATATTGTTGTTCATCTGTTGATGTTGAAAGCGTTTTTTCAGGTTGATCTTTATCTCCCAATGATGTTTCTTTCTTTTGTGGCAAAATTATCTCATCTCCAAATAAACTTTCCTGCTGTATCAGATATCGCTTTGTCTCATCAAGAACTTTTTTAATTTCTTTCTTCATTGTTTAATCTCGCCTTTCTTTAAGCAGTTTGACAATTTTGTCAAGTATTTTATGCGCAACTTCATATTTTGTCATCTTTGGCAGATTTTCAATTTCTCCATCTTTTGAAATTATCGTCACTATGTTTGTATCATACCCGAAGCCAGAACCTTCTCCAGGCATATTGAGAACGATGAAGTCAAGATTTTTTTGTTTCAATTTTTGAGTTGCGTTTTCAATTGCACTATCCGTTTCAAGCGCAAACCCGATAAGTATCCGCTCCTTTTTATGCTCACCAAGATATTTAAGAATATCTTTTGTCTTTTTCAACTTTATCTCAACAAATTCTGTGTTCAAATCTTCTTTCTTGAGTTTTCTTTCAAACTTTTGAACTGGTGAATAATCCGCAACCGCAGACGCCATTATAACGACATCAACCTGATCATAAACTTTTAAGACCTCGTCAAACATTTCATCTGAGGTTATGACATTAATTCGTTTGACATTTTTTGGAGTTGAAAGATGGGTTGGACCTGAAATGAGTATCACATCAGCGCCACGATGTGCAGATGCTTTTGCAATTTCAAAACCCATTTTTCCTGATGACCAATTTCCTATAAATCTTACGGGATCAATCGGTTCATAAGTTGGTCCTGCGGTGACTAAAATTTTTTTCCCTTTTAAATCAAATTTTGCCATAGAGAAAAAATCTTTGATAAATTCAATTATTTTCTCCGGTTCAGCCATTCTCCCGACGCCATAAAGTCCACTTGCGAGTTCTCCTTCTTCCGGGTCAATGATCAAATATCCAAGTTCTTTGAGAATTTTCAAGTTTCTTTGCGTGACTTCATTTAAATACATATCAACATCCATAGCCGGTGCAAGTATCAACGGGCATCTTATGGCGAGCACAAGTGAGGTTAAAAAATTGTCCGCAATTCCGTGAGCGATTTTTGCAATTGTATTTGCGGAAGCTGGAGCTATAAGCACAAGGTCAGCCCAGAGCGCAAGTTCAATATGTCTTGTCCCGATGTTTGTCCCCTCTGATGTGGTCTTCGGGAACATATCAACAATCACCTCATTTCCAGATAAAGCGGAAAATGTAAGGGGTGTGACAAATTGAGTTGCAGATGGAGTCATCACAACCCTGACATCAGCGCCGAGTTTTTTTAAGCCACGGATAACATAACAAGTTTTGTAAGCCGAAATTCCGCCCGTTACTCCAACTATTATCTTCTTTCCCTCAAACATAATTTTGAAGTTTGAAGTTTATTTGCCGAAATTTAAATTAAATTAACAGCGCTGGACAAATCAAAATTTACGAAATTTTTTGAAAAAACAAATTCAATTTTACAGATGCAAGACCTTGAGATAATTTATCTGAATTTTCGTGATAATCAAAAAGCAACGATGGATGAACTTTTAAGCGGTGAAATAAAGTTAAGTCAAATCACCCCTGATGATGTGAATAAAATTTTTGAGCCATTTGGTTTCAAGCCATGGGGAGCGCAGAGATTGTGGGCGAGGAAGTTTTTGAAAGGTGAAAGCTTTGCAATGCTTGCTCCGACAGGAAGTGGGAAAACAACAACGACAATTGCGCTTGCTCTCTTAAAAAAATCTTTGATCCTTCTTCCAAATTCAACACTTGCTTATCAAGTTGCACAAAAGATTCAAAGCGTAGCTGGAAATAAGAAAATCGTCCAGATACATTCGCTTGCAAAAAAACCATCGCTTGAAGATTTAATAAATGCTGATGTGATAATAACGACATCGGCTTCAATCGTCAGAAATAAAAAATTGTTTGAACATGTCAAAGTTGATGCGGTGTTTGTTGATGATGTTGATGGATTTTTGCGTCGTTCACAGGCGATTGATACGGTTTTAAAAATTCTTGGAATTACAGATGAACAGATAGAAATGGCGAAAAAAATTGTTAGCAGGAAGGTTGAAGATGAAGAATTAAGCGATGCATATTCAAAGATAAAAATTAACAGGGGTCAAATCGTAGTTTCAGGCGCAACGCAGACAGCGAAAAGAACTTTAAGAGTCAAGATTTTGAGAGAAATTTTCGGTTTTGACATCGGGCAATCTTATTCATTCGCAAGAAATATAATTGACTCTTATCTTATCCCGAAAAAGAATATGGAGGAGCATCTTATTGAGTTGATTCGGAAACTCGGTCGTGGTGGAATTGTCTATGTTCGTGGGAGCGAAAAAGCGGAGCAGATTGCAAAATATCTCGTTGAAAACGGAATTAAAGCAAGTGCTTATGTGAAAGCTTCAAAGAAAATTTTTCAAGCATTTGAAAACGGGGAAATTGATATCCTCGTTGGAACTTCTTCAAGACGTTCTTCTCTTGTTAGGGGAATTGACCTTCCGACTGCGTTGAGATATACGATATTTTTTGAGATACCGAGATTGGCGATTTCAATTGACCGCGAGACATTTTCACCAAGAAAGATGATTATGGTGATAAGTCATATCGCAAGACATCTTGATGGGGAAGAGAGACAGAAAGCAATTGATATAATTGAAAATCTTTCAAGGATAGCAGATTTAACACAGGCAAATCTTGAAAAGATAAGAGCAAAAGATTTTGACCCGAATTCTGAAAAGGTTTCTGACTTTATGCGGTTTGCTTATAATGTTATGATTGAATCGCTTGAATTTTTCAACAGAGTTTCTTCAAAGCCAGAAATAATTGAGAAAACAGGCATTTCTGGAAATTCACTTATCACACCCGATTCGTTTGCATACATTCAAGCATCTGGAAGAACGAGCAGGTTAACAATAGGTGGATTGACGAAAGGGTTGTCAATTTTAATGGTTGATGATATGAAAGCATTTGAACTTATGAAGGCACAACTTGAACCGCTTGATGTTGAATTTGTCAATGTTGAAGAAATTGACCTTGAAAAAGTTATAGAGGAGATAAATCTCACACGTGAACTCAAGGTTGGTGTTGATATTGAATTTAACTCACGCCTTTTGATAGTTGAATCGCCGACAAAGTCAAGGACGATAAGTTATTTCTTCGGGAAACCGTTGAGAAGCAGAGTTGACGGGATGCAGGTTTTTGAGGTTATGGCTCCGAACATGCTTTTACTTGTTACAGCATCACGTGGTCATATAACAGACCTTGCGATAAGACAACCGAGCTTTGGGGCGAAGCTTACGGATTCAAAACTTGAAGTTAAGTTTGAAATTACAAAACCAGAGGTTGTTTCATCGCTTCAAAAACTTGCTGAAAATGTTGATGAAGTTTTGATTGCAACTGACCCGGATGCGGAGGGGGAAAAAATTGCGTGGGATTTGAGATGTCTTCTTTATCCGTTTAATCAAAACATCAAAAGATTGAGATGGCATGAGATAACTAAAAGAGCAATTGTTGAAGGCATAGCAAATCCTGAGGAATTTGACCTTAATCTTTTGAAAGCGCAGATATTGAGAAAAGTTGAGGATGCATGGATCGGGCTTGAGCTTTCGCAAATTGTCCAGAAAAAATTCAATCGTGAAGATTTGAGCGCAGGGCGTGTTCAGACACCGGTTCTCGGCTGGGTTTGTGAGAGGACAAAGGAAAGCAAAAAGAAAATTGCACAGATAAATGTTAATCTTGAAAACAATTTACGATTGACATTTACATCACAACCTGAAAAAGCAGATGAGCTTAAATCGGCAGAAAAAGTCAGAATTTTTGACCTCGCTGAGGAAATTGTTGAACAGAATCCTCTGCCACCTTACACGACTGATTCACTCCTTCAAGATGGAATTTACAATTTGAATTTGCCCGCAAGTGATGTCATGGCTTTAGCGCAGGAACTATTTGAAAGCGGTTTAATAACTTATCACAGGACCGATTCAACCCGTGTAAGTAGTTTCGGTGTGAATCTTGCAAGGCAGTATCTTGAGAGAGAAAATCTTGGAAGTTATTTCAAGCCGAGAACCTGGGCAACTGAAGAAGGTGCGCATGAATGCATAAGACCGACGAGACCTTTGAATTCCTTTGAACTTGAAACAGATATTGATGCGAAGTTATTGCTTTTGCAGACGAAGTTAAGCAAGAAACATCTGAAACTTTATGATCTGATATTCAAACGTTTCATCGCAAGTCAGATGTCGCCTGTAAAAGTTAAAGTTTTTAAATTCAAAGCACAGCTTGAAAATCTTACGCAGGACTTTCAATTTAACGGTGCTGTGGTTGAGAATGGATTTAATTTGATTTCTCCAATTAAAACAACGGGTGATATTGTGGAGGGTGAATATAAAATTTCGCAGATTCAAATTCGTTTGATAAGTGAAAAGCCACTTTACACGGAGGCGAATTTGATTCAATTAATGCGTGAGAAAAAGATCGGACGTCCAAGCACATATGCCCCAACTGTTCAAAAGCTCAAAGATAGAGGTTATGTTCAAAGTTTCAACGGCAGATTAGCGGGAACGCGACTTGGTTTTAATGTTTTCAATTTTTTGATATCAAAATATGAACCATTGATAAACGAGGAAAGGACAAGGATTGTCCTTGAAGCGGTTGATAAGATAGAAAAAGGCGAGGAAAATTTTATTGACAAAGTGATTGAGTTTAGAAAAGAAGTTGAGGATTTGTTGAAGAAAAGATTTTATGTTAAGCGTTAATCTCTCCAGATTTTCGGAGGTGTTGTGATTTTTCTAAGCAAAATTTCTTCCGCAAGTTTATAAACTTGTTCAACCGTTATATCGTTTATGTTTCCCGTTTTTGACCAGATGAAGAATTTGTCTTTGTTAAGCGGGGACCATTGATATGGATTTGTCGGACCGAAAAGTGAAATCACGGGGGTTTTGGTTGCCCCGGCAACATGCATTATCCCGGTATCATTTGTTATAAAAAGATCTATTGATTCAATTACCGCAACGAGCTTGCTTATCTTTTCATTTTTTAGAATGAGATATTTCAACTTGCCTTCAATTTTATCAATCATTCTTTTCACCGGTTCATCATCCATGGGTCCGGATGTAATTAAAGTTAAAGCATTAAATTTTTCCGCTAATTTTATAGCAAGTTCAGCAAATTTTGAGGCATCCCATCTATTTGCCGTTTTCCCGGCGCCGGGGTGATAACCTATGACGAAGTTAAATTTTTCTCGTTCCTTCAAAAATTCCCGTGCAAATTCTTTATCATCATCAAAACTCGGTATCACATAACTTAAATCTTCTGTGTCAATTCCAAACGGTCTTACTATGTCAAGGTTTCTCTCGGTTTGATGTTTCATCGTCTCATTTCTCCAATCAAGTATAACTTGGTAGTTGAACAGGAAAGCGGTTTGATTTTCTTTGCCGTCAATTGATTTTGGACCGATGCGGATTCTCGCTTTTGAAATATATGAGAGCAAATTGCTTGTTGTTGAAATTGACACAGTTGATGGGACAATTGCTATATCAAAACCGGATTTGATTTTTCTGATGAAATCAAAAAATTTTTTCGGTGATTTTAAAAATTCAATCTTGTCAAAATTTAAAACTTCATCTATGTATGGGTTATCTTTCATAACTTCGTAATTTACTGAACTTGTGATGAGGGTTATTTTCGCATGTGGAAATTTTTGACGCAACGCTCTTAAAAGTGGCACAGCGCATAACATATCCCCGAGCTGGTTATGCTGTCTTACAACGAGAATTTTCTTTATATCCCTGAACTCAATGTTAAGTTTATCTGATTTGTCAACGATCCCTATTAAATCACTTTTGATGATTTTTTTCAGCAGGTTGATAAAAAATGTTTTGGTTTTTTTGTTTCTAAATGGGTCAATTTTCCGAAGAAGTTCGCCGGGTTTCATTTTATTTCTTCATAATCCGTGTCTTTGAGTTCGTCTATTTTTCTGCGTTTCAGCTCCCGTTCAAGTTCATCAACTTTATTCTTGTATCTTATGAAAACCCTGTAAAATTGGTAAGCGATGTAGATAAGCAAAATTAGAAACAATAATCTTAACATTTTTTCACCTCACTTTTTTGGGTGGATTGTAATATTCAAAAGTTCCTCTTCTCGGGCTTAAAATTTCCTTGACAAGGTCTTCAAAGTCCTCTTTGTTGTTGACAAAATCAATTTCAGTTGCATTTATGATGAGAACCGGCGCTTTTCTATACTGGTTGAAAAAGAATTCATTATATGCTTCGTAGAGTTCACGGATGTAATCTTCGGATATGTTTTTTTCATACGGTCTTCCACGTTTTTTTATGTTTTGCATTAACCTTTCAACGCTTGATTGCAAAAATATAACAAGATCCGGGACAGGTATATTTTTTTCAAGCAAACTGACAAGCATTTCATAAAGTTTTAATTCATCACCTTTTAAATTTATGTGAGCGAAAATTTTGTCTTTGTCAAATATATAATCTGTTATCAGATACTCGTGGAAAAGGTCTCTTTGTAAAAGCTCCATTTGCTGTTTATATCGGCTTAGCAAAAAGAAAATTTGAGTTTGAAAGGCATATCTTTCGCGATTTTGATAAAATTTTTCAAGAAATGGATTTTCATAGTACTGTTCAAGGACCACTTTTGCGTTGAGGCGCTCTCCGAGCATTTTAGCAAGTGAGGTTTTCCCGGCGCCTATTACGCCTTCAATTGCTATATACTTTATTTCTTTCACTTCCGGTTCTATTATTTTTTTGAAATCTATTTTTTGTGGGATATGTATGATTCGTGTTGTGTCTTTACATTCAATTAAAAGTTCAGAGACGCTTTTTTTTAAAATTGGATGAACAACTTCTGGAGCAATTTCGCTTAACGGAATAAGAACAAAGCGACGATTATGCATATCAGCATGAGGAATTTGAAGTTCAGGAGTTGAAATAATCAAGTCGCCGTAAAGAAGAATGTCAATGTCAATTTCACGTTCAGCCCATTTTTCACGCTTCTGCCGTCCAAGTTTTGTTTCAATTAATTTGCATTTTTTGAAAAGTTCATCAGGTTTTAATTCAGTTGATATTTCAACGGCAAGATTTATAAACCACGGTTGTTCTTTTATTCCGTAAGGTTCGGTTTCATATAGCGAAGATATTTTTGTAATTTTCGTCTTTGGAAGTTTTGATATTGCAACTAAGGCTTTTTTTATGTATTCAATTCTATTGCCTATATTTGAGCCAAGCCCGAGATATGCAAATGGCATTATGATTAATCTCGTTTCATTTCAACTTCAACCTCAACACAATCAACCACCCCACCGACAGGTGGAGAAGGTTTACGAACTTTGACAATAACTTTCTGGACTTTTTCAAATTTTTCAATTAAGCCGTGTGCAATTTTTGAAGCAAGTGCTTCTATGAGAAAAAATTTTTTCTCTGTTATCAAATCTTTCAAAAAGTTATAAACCTGTTCATAATCAATTGTGTTTGAGAGGGAATCGCTTTTGGCAGCTTCTGAGATGTCGCAGTAGAGTTCAACATCAACTTCAAATCTTCCCCCTGAGTTTTGCTCGGATGTGTAAACTCCATGATATCCGTAGAAGATTGCATTTTTCAGGCGAATTATGCCGATTGAGTTCATCTGTTTAATTACGGCTCAATTTTGTTGGCGAAATTTTGATTGAAATATATCAAATAAAAGTTGCAATTTCAAACGAAAAATTTTTGAAATGAATTATTTTTGTGATAATTTAAATTGAGTTTCAAAATAAAGAGGTGATCTTCCCAGGTTGGCACTCCAGAAGAAGACGAAAATTCCGCCAGAGCTTGCTGAAGAAATAACGCGGTTGATAGATGAGAGGGTAAAGGCACTCTATGTCACACGTGAGGATTTCAATGAGTTGAAGGAAGTTGTGAAGCAGATGGGTGAGAATATGATTGCACTTGCTCAGGCACAGAGGAGAACCGAGGAATCGCTTGAATCTTTTAAGAAGGCGATGGAAGATAGTTTGAGACAGGTTTGGGGTGCGATAAATGAATTAACAGAGAGGCTAAATCAACTTACACTAAGAGTTGATCAGCTTGCGGA
>CAZQJI010000064.1:0-8121 GCA_964593475.1 uncultured Bacteroidota bacterium
CACAAAGTGTGCCCCGGAATTTTTAATAGTTGATACTTATCGTGAATACAATGCTCTTCATCGGCGGGTTGTTGAAGTAATCAAGACCTTGACCGTTCGTTGGTCCTGTTAAGTTCGTTTCAGGATCAATTCCTGTGTATTTCGTCCATATCTTGAAGTTTCTTAAAATCAATCCCAGATCTATGCTCTCAAGCCCGAATCTTCTCAACGGTATATTATATGTTACTGAAACTTCTCTCAACTTAACAAATCCGCCATCTTCCATAAATTGTTCAGCCGGACCAGTAAATCCTGAACCCGGTCCAGACCAGAAGTAATACTCATCAACTATGACCTTACCACCGCCAAAGTCAGTTACATAACCACGGAATGAAACCGAACCATCCGGATTCCTCTTATATGTATTTCTTGTAGGATAAAGTGAAATCATTTCATTTGGAGTCCTGCCAAGATAGTTCTTTAAAGTATTTGCTTCTTCAGCTGAAATTGTTGTCCACCAGTTCTGATCTCCATGTGTTCCAAAGTAGTAAAGCGCACCCTTTGTTCCGTTCCATATCTTTCCACCCTTTGAAATGTCAACGACGACATTGAGTGTAAATCTTCCATATCTTAATGTATTGATCACACCAGCTCTCCAGTCAGGGTTAGGATCACCCAGGACTCCGTAAGTTGCTGCCATAACCGGGAATCCATTTGCATTAAGTTTAATTTGCCCTGCTTTAAACTGAACCGGCTTGCCTAAAACTGTAACTGTCGTATCTCTATCCCATCTTTCCCATCTTGAACCATAAAGCACACCCATCGGATAACCTGTAACCGCTCTTGAGCTAGGGTCAACAAAACCTGCAAGTCCAACCGACTCAATCCCAGGTGCAAGCTCAACAACTTTATTTCTGTTCTGTGACCAGTTGATTGTCGTCGTCCATGAGAAAGCACCTAACCTGAGCCATTCAGCGATGAGCTGTAATTCAGTTCCCTTATTTTCAATTCTCGCTGTATTAGCCCATCTCGTTGAATATCCACTTGATGGTGGAACTGCAACATTGAGAATTGCATCTTTGGTCTTGTTCACATATCTTGTAGCACTGATGCCCAACCTATCACCGAGGAATTTTAGATCAAATCCAAATTCTGTCTCTGTTGTCAATTCTGGTTTCAAATAAGGATTACCATATTGTGCTGATTGAACAGCACCACCGCCGTAGTAAATTGCGTTCGTTACTGGACCCCAACCATTTCCGAAGCTTGCATTGACATAGTATGTCTTTGTTACATAAGCTGGGGGTCTAACACCAGCAATACCAACAGCAGCACGAACCTTACCAAAGCTCAACAAGGTTTGATTTCTCAAAGCGGGAAGTTTTGTGAATTCCCAAGCAATACTTGCAGATGGGAAGAAATATGTCATATCAACGCTTGTTCCATAGGTTGAAGCACTTTCATTTCTACCGCTCAAACGGATATAAAGTTGATCAAGAACATCTAAACCAAGCTCTCCGTAAAATGCACCGGTTCTGACTATTGTTTTGCCCTCATCGGGCAAATAATCAAGCGTGTTTAAAATGTAAGCTGGGGCTTCGGGAATTATAAATCTTGTCCCCTGAATGAGAGTATTGTCGGTTTGCTCATGATCAAGATGGAATCCCAACAGAAATGAAGTTGATAGTAAGCTTCCAAATTGATACTTAAATCTCAACATCAAGTCAGTATTGATTTGAAATTCCGAAATCACATTACGAATAACTCTCCCATTTGGGAGAGATGCATCCTGAACTGGCCAAACCTGATTTCTGCGGTCTGTGTAATAATCAGCTCCAATACGATATGTAATTCCAAACCATTTGAACGGGTCATAAGTTATCTCAGCGCTTCCGAAAACTCTATCAGTGTAAAACAGAGATGGATTCATATAGATTGTGAAGAACGGATTGTTATATCCCGCTACCCTATTTGGATCCGCTTCTGAATTTCTATACGATCTGTGCTGATTTGGTATCCTTGCTCCAGTCGTTGGTGAGACATAAGTTACAAGATAAGGTCTGTTATCAAAATCCGGCGGTGTTCTGTAAGCACCGAGCAAAAGACCACTTATATTAGAACCTTGCTGAACACGATGTGTTGAAGTCCTAACATAAGCTGCGTTAACTCTCGCTGTTATATTTTCAGCAAATCTTCTTGAAACATTCGCCCTGATAGATGTCCTCTTGAAATCACTATTTGCAAGGATAATTCCCTGTTCATCAAGTCGCTCTGCATTCAAATAAAAGTTACCCCATTCATCACCACCGCTTATCTCAATTGAGCTATTCCATGTTGTCGGCTTGCGGAAAAGCTCAGTCGCATGGTCATATGTTTCTTTTGACCTCTTAACAATTATTCTTGAATACGGATGAGTAGGGATTTGTAATGAATCAGGTCCACCTGGTCTATCAGCTATCCTGTCACCCCAGCTGAGAGGGGAATTAAATACAAAATTACCATATTGACCCTGACCGAATTCTTTTTGCAGCGGGAACGGTCTCAAAAGCTCACTTGAATGAATTCTTGTTTTCAAAGATAATCTGACTTTCCTTTGAGAGGAGAAAGTTCCTGATTTTGTCTTTATGACGATCACACCATTTGCAGCTCTTGCACCCCAGATAGCAGCAGCTGCTGGTCCCTTCATAACTTCAATTGATTCAATATCCTCAGGGTTAATATCAACATTTCTTGATATTGTTGACACGTTTCCAACGCTTGCACCAAAAGTTGAATTCCAGATCGGGACACCATCAACAACTATTAATGGCTGGTTTGCTGTTTGAAGTGATCTTGGACCACGAAGGAGGATTCTCGTAGCTGCCCCCGGATCACCAACTGCTTCAACTGTGAATACACCTGGTGCTTTCACAGCAATTGATGATATGACATTTGTATAACCAGTTCTCAAAACCGTCTCACCGGTGACGCTTGATACAGAGGTTCCAAGCTTCGCACGCTCTTCTTCAGTTCCTATTGCGGTCACAACAATCGGGCTTACTGTTATAAGCCCCGGTGCCAATCTGATGTTAACTGTCAAAGTGTCCCCGGGTGTAACCCTCACGCTTTGTCTGAATTCTTGATAACCGACATATTTAGCAACTAAAGTATAATTTCCGGGGACAATGTTTCTGATAATATAAAATCCCGCAGCATCACTTGCTGCACCATAAACGGTGTTAAGCAAAAAGATATTTGCCCCAGGCAATGGTTCCCCTGTTTGGGCGTCTGTGATTCTACCCCTGATTGCACCAAGCTGTGCAAGAGCAACTGAACTAACTAAAAGAATAGCAAGTAAAACAAACAGAGATTTTTTCATAGCTTAACCTCCGTATGAGTTTTGAAAAAATATGTATTTAACAAAATGCGGAATCTAATTGAATTGAACTAACGGCAGGAGTTAACAATTTTGTTCAGCGCACCTCCATGTTTATTTTACATTTTTGTGAATCCTCTTTGGAGGTATGTGCTTTTTAAGATCTTACTTTTATTCCGTCAATCTATGTCAAGGTGCGCCTTGCGGTGATATTATCAGTAGGAATATAATAAAAATTTTTCAGCTTGTCAAGAGCTTGTAGCGCGTGCGGGATTCGAACCCGCGATCTCCGCCTTGAGAGGGCGGTGTCCTAGACCACTAGACGAACGCGCCATTAAAATTTAAAGAGCGCGAGACGGGACTCGAACCCGCGACACCCAGCTTGGGAAGCTGGTGTTCTACCAACTGAACTACTCGCGCTCTTGTATTTGCATTTATAATATAATTTCCCAAACTCAAAAAATCAAGTTCCTTAATTTTCCGCATACTTAACAGAACAACCATACGGTTTGGTCACAGAGATGCTTACTTGCTTCCCACTTAAAATCTCATTCAAAACATTTCTAACATAATTAACTTTTTCCTTCTTTTCACCCCTTGGGTCGTCATCAATTGCCCCACTGTAAAGAAGTTTTCCATCTTTACCGATGACAAACATATGCGGTGTTGTCTTCGCATCAAACATCTTTCCGACTTTGCCATCAGGATCCATCAAATATGCTGTATATACCGCACCCCACTCATCGTAAATTTTCTTCAGCTCCACCGGTTCCCTGTAATCACGATGCTTTGGGTTTGTTGAGTTAATAACCAACCACACAACCCCCTTTTGAGTGAATTCCTTTTGAACAGCTGTCATAATCTTTTCCCTATACACACGCTGAACGAAAGGACAGTTTGGATTCGTCCACTCCAAAACAACAATCTTCCCTTTAAAATCAGATAACTTGACAACTTTACCATTTAAATCGGTTAAATTAAAATCTGGAACAACATTTCCAACTTCAACTTTTTTATCTTCGCTGTTAAAAATTGACAATGCTAAAATAAAAACTACCAATCCAATTGTTTGAAACAAGTTCATTTTTTCACCTCATTTTGTTTTTGTTAAATTTAATTTCAATTCATAACCTTCATTATTTACGACGATGATACCGCTTATAAAGTTCATATTCCCTTTCGGATCAACCGCATTCGCTTTTAACTCAAGAACGCCATCTTTGACCTTTACGCTTTTAAAATCAATCAAAAATTTATCTAAAACATCTGGATAAAAATCAACTATCTTTTTTGCGTTTTCGCCTGAAAATTCAATCTTAACATAAATTGAATTGCCCCTTTTCTCAACTTTAAAATCTCTCACCGAAAGCCCGGAACTTTCAAATTTCTTTGGCAAAAGTTTTCTATATCTCTCAATCACATTCCGTTGAGATATCGTTGACGGTCTAATTTTATAATCAAGCGTCGCTTGCCCGGGGACGCAACTTTCACTGCATACAAGCCAGTTTAAATTAACTTTTATTAAATCTGATTTTTCAACATCAAATTTTGAGACAATTTGAATCGGTATCAACAAAATCACTTCATCAAAATATCCATAAGAGATGATGTCACCATGGACGATCTTTTGAGGCAATGGGAATTGGACTTCGCCAGCTTTGAGATAATTCGGCAGTGTTAACTTAATTTCAGGAGCAAGCCCTGCGTCACCGGGATTTCGCCAGTAAATATACCAGCCCCTGTCAATTGAGAATTTAACACCAAGATAAAATTTATCTGACTTCCCATCCCAATCTGAAAGAACCTCAACCTTAACATATTTCCGACTTTGAGAGAAAACAAAGCCCGATAATAAAATCATCATTGCCATTTCAAGCACCAAGCTCCGCATACATCTTCTCAATTAGTTCTTTATATTTTTGTTCAACAACTTTCCTCTTTACTTTTAAAGTTGGCGTCAATTCACCATCTTCAATTGTAAATGGCTTGTCAAGCAAGCGGAAATTCCTTATGTGTTCATGCTGTGCAAGTTCCTTGTTAACCTTCTTAATCTCTCTTTCAAATAATCTGTAAATCTCATCTCTGTGTAAAAGATCTCTCTCATCCTGGAATTGAATCCCCTGTTGTTTAGCATAGTCCTTTAATGCTTCAAAATCGGGAACAATCAAAGCAGTCAAAAATGGTTTGCCTTCACCGATCACAACGGCTTGATCAATGTAATTTGATTGAATAAGTAAACTTTCAATGGGTTGAGGTGCAATGTTTTTACCGCCTGAACTTACAAAAATATGTTTCTTTCTATCGGTTATTACAAGAAAACCGTCTTCATCAAAATAACCAATATCGCCGGTGTGAAACCATCCATTTTTGTCAATTACTTCAGCTGTGGCTTCTGGATTGTTATAATATCCAAGCATGACATTTGGACCACGTGCGAGAATTTCCCCATCTTCCGCAATTTTTATCTCCACACCCGGAATTGGTTTCCCAACTGTTCCAAATTTGTAATCATCAAGCCGATTGACAGTCAAAACAGGCGATGTTTCAGTCAAACCGTATCCTTCAATTATCTTAATTCCAAGGGCTTCAAAAAATTCACCAAGTTCCTTGGCAAGAGCAGCTCCACCTGAGACGAAAAACTTTATCCTTCCACCTGTTCTTTCTTTTAACTTTGAAAAAACAAGTTTATCAGCAAGCGCATATTGAGCTTTAAGCCATGTCGGTATATTTCCCTTTTTGCTTGCTTGGACATATTTTTTTCCGACATCAAGAGCCCAGTAAAAAATTTTCTTTCTTAACGCTGGTCCTGATTCAACCCCTTTTATTATCCTGTTGTAAAGTCGCTCAAATAACCTTGGCACGCTTGTCATGACTGTGGGTCTAACTTCAAGTAGATTTTGCGCAATTGTGTCAATACTTTCAGCAAGTGCCACAACCCCACCACAAGCAAAGGCTGCATAAAACCCGGCCATCCTTTCAAATGAATGAGAAAATGGAAGATACGAAAGAAAAGTATCCTCTGGCGTCATCGGAACAACTTGAGTTGCACTTAAAATATTTGAAACAAGGTTTTTATGCGTCAGAACAACGCCTTTCGGTTCCCCTGTCGTTCCAGATGTGTAAATTATTGTCAAAATATCTTCCGGTTTAATCTCACGAATCATATTTATCCAGTAATCTGGATTTTTCTGCTTAAAATCTCGCCCGAGCTCCATAAGCTCTCTCAAACTCAAAAGATACTCCGGAGCAGCTATGCCTTTTTCCGTGAAAATTATAACCTTATCAAGCGACTTAACATCATCATAGATCTTTTCAACTTTTGCAAGTTGAACCTGATTTGATACAAAAGTTGCTTTCACCACGGCGTTGTTAAAAATATACTCAATTTGTTTTGCTGTCAGAGTCGGATAGACAGGAACATCTATTATCCCAGTTGTTGTCATCGCAAAATCAACAATTATCCATTCAATTCTATTTTCAGATATGATTCCAATCTTGTCTCCCTTTTTCAAACCAAGAGCAGCAAGCCCGCATGCGGTTAGCTCAACCATTTCCCTTAATTCCCTGTAAGATAACGGCTTGTAAACCCCCGCCACTTTGTAAAGATAAGCCGGCTTTTCAGAATCAATAAAATGCCTTGTTATTACATCAAACATTTCTGCAATTGTTGAAAATGGCTTAACTACCGGCATAGTTGTCTCCTTTTTTGGTTTAGATTAATTCTTTTCCACAAGAGCGAAAGAAACTGCGTAATTTAGAGAATGTGAAATTGAGATATGGAAAAAGCAGGATTTGAATTGTTCCTTAAGTTGATTATAAAGCACAACCGTTGGTTTCCCGTTCTCATCATTTAAAATTTCAACATCCTTCCATCTGAAAATTCCGCCCCATCCGGTTGCAATTGCCTTGCTTATCGCCTCCTTCGCTGCAAATCTTCCGGCGAGGTGCTGATAAAAATTTTTCTTTGAAAGGCAATAATCTATCTCACGCTGTGTGAAAATTTTTTTCAAAAAATACTCCCCCCATTTCTCTGTTAATTTCTTGAATCTTTCAATTTCAACTATATCAATCCCAACTCCAATTATCATAACCAACCGTTCTCTTTTTTGATTATGTCAATGAGTTCAATTATATCGTTCAGCTCATAATCTGCCTCCGGATTTTGCGTGTTGAAGGTATCACCATATCTTGCAAAAGCTGTTTTCATCCCGACTTTTTTCGCCCCAACGACATCTCTCTCAGCCCAATCCCCGACCATTATCGCCTCGTGTGGTTCAACGCCAAGAAGTTCAAGCGCCTTTAAAAATGGAACCGGGCTTGGTTTTCTTTCCCCAGTATCATCAAAAGTTATAACATGGTCAAAAATATGATGGAAATTCAAATAACACAATCTCAACCACGCCTCACGAGCCGGGGCATCTGAGATAACAGCAAGTTTCAAACCCATCTTCAAAAGCGTCGTCAAAGTCATATAAACATGTGGATATGGGACAAGCGCAGCTTCACGGGCACGCCTATAAGCGACAACCCCGGCAGAAAGAATTTTATAATCAATCCTGCCATAAATTTCCTTCAAAAAATCATCAAAAACTTGCTGATACTCAATTCCCTTTTCAGCATAAATCCTGTCAATTCTCTGCTTTGCTTCTTCATATGAAATTGTTAAACCAGCATCAATCATAGCGCTTATCGCCGCATCAATCGCCTGCTTTTTCATCGTCATAAAATCAACAAGCGTATTATCAAGGTCAAATATAACTGCTTTTATCATCTTTGAATTTGAATTG
>CAZQJI010000064.1:8221-11722 GCA_964593475.1 uncultured Bacteroidota bacterium
TTGTTTTGGCGATCGCTTCTACACCAAGAATATAACTTAAATATCCAAAACCTGCAATATAACCTCTGCAAACTGGGGCGATTACGCTCTTTGCTCTGAATTCCTCGCCTCGTTCGGCTCTTGACTGAATGTTTGACAAATGCACTTCAACAACCGGAATTTTCAAAGAAGAAATCGCATCTCTTATAGCATAAGAATAATGCGTAAAAGCTCCCGGATTTATCACAACGCCATCAAAATCTGAATCAATGACCGAATTTAATTTATTAACAATTTCACCTTCAAAATTTGAATGAAAAAATTCAAAATCAATATCCGGGAATTCCTTTTTCAAAATCTGATTGATTTCATCAAGCGTCAAAGACCCGTAAATTTCCGGCTCACGTTTTCCGAGAATGTTCAAATTAGCTCCATGAATTACGAGAATTTTCATTCCTTAACTATTTTTAATTTTGCGAGTTCATCTTCAATTATCTCTTTCACAGTTTCGCTCATCAAACTCTCATCAATTCCAATTTCAACAATGCTCTGTGCAAGGAGCGAGATTCTCTTCTGTGTGTTTGCAAGTTTATTTATCACGATCATTTTTTGTTCTTTTAAAACACAATATCCACCTTCAAAATCACCCCTTTCATATCTCAAAGTTATCCCAAGTCCTCGGACAAATTTCTCAAGTTCTTCAAGTACCGTCTCTGGCTTTTTTCTTTTCATCAAACTTTTGACTTTAATTATACATCAAATACTTTTGACGTGTTTTCAAAAATTTTTCAAGTTCTCTTTTCCACGAGTTTATGATTTCTTCCGGTTTTTTCCCCTCGTCAATCATCAACCTGATCTTATCCGTTCCCCACAATCTATCTTGCCCGGCGGTTCGCCACTTAAAATCATCTGGATATAACTTTTTCAATGTGTAAAGAATGTAAACAGCGGTTTTAACTGGCTCAAATTTCTCACGGTCGTAAACATTCAAATATACCCCATAACATTTTTCACCTTCATATTTAGGGTCAATTGTGACTTTTTCAATATCAACTGGAACAAATTCAATCGGTTCAAATTTTACACCCGGAAGTTTATAAGAGTTAAGTTCATCGGCAAGTTTTTTCGCATCAATCCATGGGGCGCCAATCCACTCAAATGGATGTTCAGTCCCTCTGCCCTCGGAAACATTTGTCCCCTCAATGAAGCAAGTTGCAGTATAAACAACAGCCGTCTTCAATGTCATCATATTAGGAGATGGTTTAACCCATGGAAGCCCTGTTTGATCAAACCACATTTTCCTTGAATAATTTTCCATTTTTATGACAACAAGATCAGCTTTGACACCATTTTCAAGCCAGCCCTCTTCATTAAACATTTTCGCAAGTTCTCCAACAGTCATTCCATGTGATACAGGTATGGGGTGAAGCCCAACAAATGACCTGAACTTTGACTCAAGCACAGGACCATCAACATAAACACCACGAATTGGGTTCGGTCTGTCAAGCACGATAAATTTTTTACCTTGCTCAGCACATGCCTCCATACAATAGCTCATGGTTGAAATGTAAGTGTAAAATCTTGCCCCAACATCCTGGATATCAAAGATCAAAATATCAATATCTTTCAACATCTCCGGCGTTGGCTTCTTAACTTCACCATAAAGCGAATAAACTTTTATACCGGTTTTCGTATCAACACCATGAGAAATACTTTTCCCGTCTGGAACTTCACCTCTAATGCCATGCTCTGGTCCAAAAAGAGCCATTATCTTTACATCAGGAATCTCATTTAAAACATCAACTATATGCCTCCCGTCCGGCAAAATTCCCGTGTGATTTGTCACAATTCCGATTCCCTTACCCTTCACCAGGTCAAGGTGCTTTTCAATGAAAATTTCTGCACCGATTTTAACTCTTTTTTCCTGCGAGAAAAGAAGGGATAAAATCAAAAAGTTTAACATGATAAGTTTTCTCATTTTTATGCTGAACTTGGTTTATCAATCAATTTCATTTGCGATTAACTCACTTTGAGAGAAGAAGAAAAGAATTTCGTTTTTTGCATTCTCAATAGAATCCGAACCATGGACGATGTTTTCCTGCTTATTATCAGCATATAACCTTCTGATTGTTCCCTCAGCTGCTTCTTTTGGATCAGTTGCTCCAATTAACTTTCTGAAATCTTCAACTGCATTTTCTTTTTCAAGAACAAGCACAACAACTTTGCCTGAGCTCATGAATTTTACAAGGTCGCTGTAAAATGGTCTCTCACGATGAACATAATAAAACATAGATGCTTGCTCTGGCGTTAAACGAAGCATTTTCATTGCAACGATTTTAAATCCAGCTTCTTCAATATGTGATATAACTTTGCCGATCAAATTTTTTCTTACGCAATCCGGCTTGAGAATTGCAAGCGTTCTTTCCAATGTTTATCTCCTTTTTTTGTTTTTACTTCGTTTTGAAACTTTTGATTTCTTTACTTTTGCGGTTTTTGATTTTTTCGCCTTTGAAGATGACATAACGAAAATTTTTCTCTTCGTTTTTTCGCCGAGAACTTTTTTAACCGTTTCACCTATAACTGCCGGGTTTTCAATAACATAAATTCCCGCCTCGGACAAAGCTTTCATTTTCTCCTGTGCCGTTCCCTTTCCACCTGAAATTATCGCACCAGCATGCCCCATTCTTCGTCCCGGAGGTGCGGTTCTACCGGCGATGAAACCAAACACGGGTTTATCAACATTATTCTTAACAAATTCAGCTGCTTCTTCTTCAGCCGTTCCCCCGATTTCACCTATCATAACAATTGCTTCTGTTTCCGGATCTTCATTGAAAAGTTTGATTATGTCTGTAAATTTTGAGCCAATTACCGGATCACCACCAATTCCAACGCAGGTTGATTGCCCGAATCCAAGGTCTGTCAACTGCTTCACTGCTTCATAAGTCAATGTCCCGCTCCTTGAAACAATTCCTATATTACCCTCTTTATGGATAAACCCGGGCATTATGCCAACCTTCGCTTTACCCGGAGAAATCACACCAGGACAATTTGGACCAATTAAACGAGATTGGGTGTGCTTCAAGTATTCATAAACTTGAATCATATCCTTTGCAGGAATTCCCTCCGTGATACAAACGATTAACTTAATTCCAGCATCAGCTGCTTCAATTATAGCATCTGGTGCAAAAGGAGCTGGAACAAAAATAATTGATGTGTTTGCGCCTTCCTTTTCAACTGCTTCACGAACTGTGTTAAATATGGGGATTTTTCCGTCAAAGAAAGTCCCACCTTTTCCGGGAACAACTCCAGCGACTACATTTGTCCCGTATTCAATCATTTGTCTTGTGTGAAATGAACCTTCTCCACCGGTAATCCCCTGAACGACAAGCCGTGTGCTTTTGTCAACAAGTATTGCCATTTTTCTTTTGAATTTTATTTTTACAAAAGTTTTTCCTGGAAACTCTTAACAAAATTTCTAATTCTTTTCTCCGCAAGTTTAACATAATCCTTGTTGATTTCATA
>CAZQJI010000065.1:0-11707 GCA_964593475.1 uncultured Bacteroidota bacterium
GGTTTTGTGCTAACTGATGGACAATCGCCAAATTCTGGAAATTATGATCGTTCACTTCCGGTTCAAACAGTTTCCATTTCTGCATTTGCTGGTGATTCAAAGGTCACGCTTGTCTGGGAGACGAAGAATGAGATTGAGAATGCAGGATTTGAGATTTACAGGAAGTCGGAATTTGAAAGTGATTTCAAATTGATTGCAAGTTATACAACAGATGACGCTTTGAAAGGACTCGGGACAAGCTCATACGGGAAGAGATACACATGGGTTGACAGGAATGTGAGAAATGGCGTTGGTTATGAGTATAAAATTTACTCTGTGAGCTTCAGCGGTCAGAGGCAGGAGATCGGTTTTGTGTATGCGAAGCCCGGTGCGGAGATTCCGACTCAGTTCGTTCTTTATCAAAATTATCCGAATCCATTCAACCCTGGAACGGAGATAAAATTTGATCTTCCGGAGTCAGGAAATGTTAAACTTGAGGTGTTCAATTCTTTAGGTAAGCGTGTTGCCGTGCTTTATGATGGATTTATGGAAGCTGGATATGGAAAGGTTGTAAGATGGAATGCGAGTGGATTTCCAAGTGGAGTTTATTATTACAGGTTGACCGCCGGGAAATATGTTGATGTTAAGAAGATGGTGTTGATGAAGTGAGAACTCACCCCCTTTAATTCCCCTTCTCTAATTTTAGAGAGGGGGATAGGGGGTGAGTAAAAAATAACTCGCCCCCTTTCGTTCCTCCCCTCTAAAATTAGAGAGGGAGGGTAGGGGTGGATGAGAAATGACTCACCCCCTTTGTATTCCCCCTCTCTAATTCTTAGAGAGGGGGACGGGGGGTGAGTAAAAACAAAAATCCTTTTGAAATGCTTAAAAGACAAATAATTGAAATAGCAAGACAGTTAAGAAAAGAGCAAACACCGTCGGAGAAAAAGTTGTGGCAGGTTTTAAGGAATCGGAAATTTCTCGGATTAAAATTTTTGCGTCAGCATCCAATTATATTTGAAATTGATGGTAAAACTCGCTTTTTTATAGCTGATTTTTATTGTGCTGAAAAGAAACTTGTGCTGGAGGTTGATGGTGGCATTCATAGGCATCAGATTGAGCGTGATAGGGAAAGGGATTCAATAATTGAAAAACTTGGTTTAAAGGTTTTGAGAATAAGAAATGATGAAGTGCGTGATATTGATCTGGTTTTGCAAAAGATAAAAAATTTTATTGAGAGTTGTTGACTCACCCCTTTTGTGTTCCCCCTCTCTAAAATTAGAGAGGGGGCTAGGGGGTGAGTAAAAAATAACTTACCCCTTTGGTTTCCCCTCTCTTAACTTTAAAGAGGGGATCAGGGGGTGAGTAAAATCAAAAACAAAAAACCGAAAACATAAAATGAAGAAAATTCTCGCTTTCATTTTTATCTTTGTTCAATTTCTCTTTTCTCAAACCGTTTCCGTTACTTTTTATTATAAACCACAAACTTCCGTAAACGCGGTTTTTCTCGCCGGGTCATTTAACAATTGGGGAAACAATGTAAATGGTGTGGTTTCAGATACAAGATTTAAAATGAGTTATGATCCTAATTCGGGGGTCTGGTATAAAGTTGAAAATCTTGGCATCGGGACGCACGAATACAAATTTGTTGAGGATAGAAACAACGATGGTAAAGGTGAAACCTGGATAACTGATCCAAACAATCCGCGAATTAACTACGCAAATTATAACAATTCAATTATCATCGTCACTGACCCGATGGTTTTTCACCTGTTGCCTAAGCATGGAACAATCACAAATCGTGATCAGCCGGAAATCTCAGCTTACATCTTTTATTCATCAGGCACAACGATTTCCGAAATAAATCTTTACATAGATGGACAGCTTGTCCCGAATGGTTTAAGCTATTTCAATCCCGGAAATCAAAAATTTAGTTATGTTCCATCCCAGCCCCTGTCAAATGGTCAGCATTTTGTAAAACTTGAAGTCAAAACCACAACAGGTAAAGTCGGCTCCGACACATCAAGATTTACAGTTGATGTCACTTATAGAATTTATCAGGCGGAATATGAATTTATATTTGACCCGAGAAGTTCAAGAAACACGTATAAGAATATTAACACTGTAACTTTGCGAGGTGAATTTAACAACTGGGGCGAAGATCCGATGCAGTTTGACTCTTTGCGTGGTGTATGGACGAAGTCGCTTGTTCTAACCGAAGGTGAATATGAGTATAAATTTTACATCAACAATTCAATCTGGACAGCTGACCCTGATAATCCTGTAACACGCGGAAACTATGGAAACTCTGTTGCTTATGTCAGAAGACAGTTAAAGCCATATTTTAAAGTTTTAAATCCGCCGAACAGAGCAATTTATCTTGATACGATCACAACTTTGAACATCGTTGCGAAAGTTTTTGACAGCTCACGCCAGAAGGGAATAAACCCTTCAACTGTTAAAGTTTATCTTGACGATAATTTGATAGCTTCAAGTTACGATACATCAAGCAGAATTTTAACCGCACAGATTCAAAACTTAACAACCGGAAGACACGAACTTAAATTTGTCGCAATTGATAATGAAGGTAACGCTGGAATAACTTATTCAACTTTCGGAATTTACCCGGCGAATTCAGGTTATCATTATGTTGACAATACCGGTGATGATGTTGGGGATGGGGATTATATTTATCCAAATGGTTTTCAACCTAGCTCATGCGATATTTTGAGTTTTGATGCTTTTGCAAATCAAAGCAAGGACACAATCTTTTTTGAAATTCGTCTTAAAGACATCACAAACAATACTGCAGTTGCTTTTTCAATAAATAGCGAAATCAACAATTTCATTCCCGATCCGTTCGGTGCGGAAGTCAAAATTTCTGACTTCAGCGATAGAGGGATTTACATAATTTTTGCCCCGGGCGTGAATAAGCCGGAATTAAATGCAATTTATGTTAAATCATCACCGCTTGTCAAAGCGAAAAACATTTCATACAATCAAGATGCAATTTCAACCGATGTAATAAAATTTTATCTCACCGCTGACGATATAGCAAGTTACATTGGAACAATTACGAGCAAACTTTACTACACAGTTTATTCGTTTTTAATTGATGGCAATGGAAATGCTGTTAAGATAAACTCTTCAAATGGTGGAAGTGATGAAGGGGGAAATCCGAAAGTTCTTGATGTCGCTTTCGTTGATGATGCGATACAGAAAAAAATGTTAAGTTATTATGTCGCAGGTTCAACCCCAATTCTGGCTACAATTGACGCAGAAGGTCGTGGTTACGCAGGGATCACACCTTCACAACTTGGCATAGATGTTAGCGGAATACCGATTGTTAAGATAACAACTCAACCACGTCAGACAAGAAAAAGTTCAATAACGATACGTGGTCAAATTTTAAAACAAGATGGAACTCCTGCAAATGAAATTGCCTATGTTGAAGTTTATGTCAACGGAGTTAAAGGGACTTACGGGGCTTCAAATGGGAAGTTCTCCGTCAATGTCAATTTAAGAGAAGGGGATAACATAATTCAGGCAAGAGCAAAGCTCATTGATTATGGTTATTCAAACAAAGTTAACATCTATCGCATCGTTGACCATAAACCAAATGCTAAAATTAAATTCACATTATCTGGTTCAACGATAGATCTTGATTCAAGAGAAAGCACAGACCCGGACAATGACCCGTTGACATTTGTCTGGTATGCGGATTCAACAAATCCGGAATTTATCAACGGTGTAAATGGTTCAGCTTCAAATGTTATCACAATTTCAAAACCGCAAACGCCCGGAGATTATTTCTTCACACTTATTGCCCGTGATCCATCTGGAAATGCAGACACGACAAGAAATTATTTCACTGTTAATCCCGATGGCTCTGTTTATTTCCCCGGTTATGCTGATAATCCCGCCTGGGTGAAAAATGCGAGAATGTATCTTATCTTCCTTCACTCTTTCACTCAAGATGGGACAATAAAATCCGCAACTCAAAAACTTGATTATGTTAAGTCAATGGGTTACAATGTCATCTGGCTTATGCCAATTATGTTGAATCAATACAGAATTGATGCTGTCGGTGGAGGATACGGAATAATTGATTTTTACAAAATTGCACCTGAATATGGAACAATGGAGGACTTCAAAGAATTTCTCAATAAAGCACATTCACTCGGGATAAAAGTTATACTTGATATAACGACAAATCATGTTGCGGATGGACACCCGTGGATTCAAAGCATAAGACAATACCGTGAGGACTCACCATACTGGGATTTCGTTCAGCATACAATTTTCCCGCACGGTGAGGAACTCCCTCAATCATATTCACCCGATTCTGCTTATGTCAGATATGCTGATTGGTCGCTTGCAAATTTAAACTGGGCTGATGTTGACCTGAGAAGTTATATGCTTGATATGTTAAAATGGTGGGTCAAGGATGTTGGTGTTGATGGCTTCAGATTTGATGTCTATTGGGGTCCTCAAAGAAGATATGGTGAGCAAAACTTCGGAATTCCGATAAGACAAACTCTGAAACATGTTAAGCCAGATATTTTATTGCTCGCCGAAGCAGCGGGAACAGGACTTGGGACTGAAGTAATCTATGCTGATCAAGGCGGTGGTGTTGATGCCGCTTACGATAGAAATATGTGGAATGCTTTCAGAAATGCTTATTCAATGAGTTTGACCGATTTGAATAATGTTGTTACAAATTACAATTATTATCCCGGACCAAATTCGCAATATCTGAGGTATATGGAAAATCAGGATGAAACAAGAATTGCACTTGTTTATCAAAGTGATTTGAGAAAGACAAAACCTCTTGCAACGATTTTGTTTACATCACCAGGGATTCCACTTGTTTATGCGGGGCAGGAAGTTGGCTTTGGAAATGGAATGGGTGAATTTGAGGGGCGAAGATTTAAAATAAATTGGAATGATCCGGATAAGGATTTGCTTCAATCTCATTATCAGCGACTTGCTTTTATCAGAGAAAAATTCCCCGCTTTCAGAAGCAGAGACCATATAATGGTAAACTCTGGTGATTCAAAAGTTTATGCTTATGTGAAAAGATATGAAAATCAAAACGGACTCGTTGTTGTCAATTTATCCGGAGATGTTAAAAATGTTTCGCTTGATATAAAAAATTCCGTCTCGTTCACAGGTGGAGTTCAACCCGGGCAGAATTATTATCTGAATGATCTTTTCACGAACAGTTATTCAATCGTAAATGGCAATGCTTTATCAAACATTCAGCTTACGCTTGAACCTTATGGTTCTGCTGTTTTCACTGTTTCACTGACGCGGGATACAATTTCACTCCCGCCAGTTGTCTCCGCTGGATATAAAAATACAAATGAAGTTCCCTCAAGATTTTCGCTTTATCAAAATTATCCCAACCCATTTAATCCATCAACTTTTATTGAATTTGACTTGCCATACAGGACGAAAGTTAAATTGATTATTTATGATACGCTTGGTCGTGAGATTAAAACTTTAATTGATGCTGAACTTGAAGCTGGAAGACATAGAGTAAGATTTGATTCAAATGGCTTGCCGAGTGGAATTTATTTCTATAAATTGGTCACGGAAAAATTTACCGATTTTAAGAAGATGGTCTTGATTAAATAATGTGGATTTAAATTTTGATAATTTGCCCTTAACTTTTTTAATCTTGACTTTTGAAAAGTAAACCACTGATTTAACTATGAGAAAAATTTTTCTTTTGATTCTCCTTTCTTCCATTCAAATTTTTTCCCAGCCGAAATTTGAAAACGGATATGTCATCTTTAAAATTTATGCACCTGATGCAAAATCAGTTGCGGTTGCGGGAGATTTTAACGGATGGAATAAAAATGATTTCCTCACACGAGAATCTGATGGATACTGGAGCAGGAAATTTAAAATCAAGCCAGGACTCTATCAATATAAATTCATAATTGACGGACGATGGACGCTTGATCCGAACAATCCGGCAAAAGTTGAAAATTTTAACAGAACGGACTTTAACTCCGTCTTTGTCCTTTCATATGATTGGAAGATACTTCTTCAAGCAGAACCGGATGCAAAACCAAACCCGAACGATGTTTATCCGAAGACAAACAAAATTTATCTTAACATAATCTGGCATCAACATCAACCATCTTATCTTGATCCGGAGAAAGATGAACTTCAAGGTCCCTGGGTAAGAACGCATGGAACGAAAGATTACTACGATATGGCAAGTTTGCTTGAAAAATATCCCGATGTTCATGTCACAATAAATTTAACATCCTCACTTTTGTTCCAGTTAAATGAATATTATGTTAAGAGATTAAAGCCGTATGTTGATTTGAAAAGAAATCGTATTGATGCAAAGCGTTATTTTGAAGACAGCGTGAAAATTGACCCGTGGATTGATTTAATGCTTAAAGATACGAAAGATTTTACAGATCAGGACCTTGCATATGTCTATAAAAACCCGTGGAGTTGTTTCAGTGTAAGTGAAGTCATTATGGATAGATTTCCAGAATACAAAAAATTGAAGTTGAAAGATCCGAAATCTTACACAACTGAAGACATCCGGAAAATAAAATTTTTCTTTTACCTTGCGAATTTTGATCCTGATTTTTTGAATCAATCCGTTGCATTGCCCAACGGGACAAAAGTCGACTTAACAGACATAGTTGAGAAGCGAGATGGCAAGTATTATCTCAAAAGAGAAATCACAGAAGACGATTGCAATAGAATAGTTGCTGAAACTTACAAAATTTTATCCTCAATAATTCCAGTTCACAAAAAATTGATGTATGACCCGGTTAAAAGAACCGGGCAAATAGAAGTTATAACGACTCCATTTTATCATCCGATTTTGCCGTTGATTTTTGATTCGGACATTGCGAAAGTGTGCCAGCCGTATGATAAACTACCGCGAAGATTTAATTATCCCGAAGATGCAGATGCACAGGTTAAGAAGTCAATTTCCTACTATGAGAAAATTTTCGGCAGAAAGCCACTTGGAATGTGGCCAGCTGAAGGAGCTGTTTCGGAACAGGTTGTTTCAATCTTCGCCAGAAATGGGATTAAATGGATAGCAACGGATGAAAAAGTTCTTTACAAGTCAAATTCAAGTGTTAAAGAATTTTTCTACCCATATCGTGTCGATGACGATACGATTAAGGGAAATACAAATGAAAATGCTTCTGTTTTGATTGTTTTTCGTGATACGAAACTTTCTGATGCCATTGGATTTACATATCAAAATTACGAGCCTGAAACCGCAGCTGATGATTTCATAAGATATGTGTTAAGTTTTGCACCCGAAGACCCGGATGAAGAAAGGTTGATCTCTGTTATCCTTGATGGTGAAAACGCATGGGAATGGTATAGAAAAGATGAGGATGGCAAGGGCTTTTTAAATGCTCTTTACAGAAAATTGGGCAAATTGTATAAGAGCGGACAAATCATAACCGTGACGATGAGTGAGTGGATTTATGGAAATCCAAAACGAGGGATAAAGCCGCATCCGATAGCACAGCATTATGAGATTGAACCTTTATATCCCGGAAGCTGGATCAATGCAAACTTTGACACCTGGATCGGCGAAGATGAAGAAAATTTAGCGTGGGAATATCTTTTAAAAGTCAGAGATGATTTGCAAAAGTTAAATATACCAAAGCCAAAAGAACTTAACAAAACACCTAAACCTGGAACGAAAGAGTTTTATGAGTTTAAAGCATGGGAATCAATTTATTCAGCTGAAGGAAGTGACTGGTTCTGGTGGTATGGAGATGATCAAACCGGACTTGGTGGTGATGAGCCATTTGATGTGGGTTTCAGAACGCACTTGATAAATGTTTATAAATTTTTGCAGAAAGCCGGTTATAAAGTTGAAATCCCGGAGTTTTTGTTTAAATCAATTTTGAAAAAGCAATGAAGCACATAATTGTAAATTTAATCGCCGTGATGTTGTTCTTGATATTTATTTCGCTCTTCTTTTCATGTTCAGGTAAAAACCCGGAAAAAATTCGCATCGTGATATGGCACCAGAAACCGCCGGGAGAAAGGGAAGTGCTTGAATCAGCGGTTAAAAAGTATATGGAGCTTCATCCCGAAGTTAAGGTGATTGTGCTTTACAAGGAGACGGAGGAACTTCGCTCTGCCTATATAATTTCAGCGGTTGCCGGGAAAGGTCCTGATATAGTTTATGGTCCGAGCGATCAAATAGGTCCTTTTGAAATTCTTCAGATAATCAAACCTCTTGAAGAAATTTTTGATTCAGCTTTTATAAATCAGTTTGACCCACGGGGTTTGCTCTGGTATAAGGGGCATCTTTATCAAATCGGAGATCAAATCGGGAATCATCTTTTTCTGCTTTACAATAAAAAACTTGTTCCAAAGCCACCTCAAACGATGAATGAGCTGATTGAAATAGGTAAAAAATTAACAAAAGATATTGATGGAGATGGAAAAATTGATCAATATGGGCTTGTGTGGAATTATACTGAACCGTTTTTCTTCATTCCTTTTTTAACCGGATTTGGTGGATGGGTTATGGATTCACTTGGAAATCCAACTTTAGACACAGAAGCAACAGTTAAAGCTTTGAAATTTGTAAGAGAGTTGAGAGATAAACATAAAATTATTCCTCGTGAATGTGATTACAATACAGCTGATGCGCTTTTCAAAGAAGGAAGAGCGGGGATGTTGATAAATGGACCGTGGTCAATCGGTGGTTATAAAAAAGCTGGCGTTGATTTTGGCATCGCAAGAATTCCAAAAGTGGATGAAACAGGATTGTGGCCAGCACCAATGGTGGCGATAAAAGGATACTCAATCAATGTCAATGTTGATAAAAAGAAGTTGCCTTATGTGATTGATTTGTTCAAGTATCTCGTCAGCCCGGAGGTTCAGCTTGAACACACGAAAGTTCTCGGGACGATTCCAACTCATAAAATCGCCCTTGAAAACGAAATTGTAAAAAACGACCCTTTAATACAATCTTCAATTTCACAGATGGAAGTTGGAAAACCAATGCCTGTTATTCCGGAATTAAGAGCTATATGGGATGCAATGAGACCTTATTATCAGGCAGTTCTGGGTGGCACGATGACCCCGGAAGAAGCAGCGAAAGAAATGCAACAACTTGCCATCAAAAAAATTGAGGAGATGAATGAATAGAAAAAATTTGCTCATAATAGCATTTCTTCTGCCAGCTGTCCTGATCATGTTTGGTGTAATTGTCTATCCGTTTATCTATAACATCATCCTTTCGTTTTCAAATATGAGTTTGAGGCATTTCAGGGATTGGAAAATTATCGGGTTGAGGCAATATGTAAAAGTTTTTTCCGAAAACACATTTTATGTTGTCTTTTTAAAAACAATTATATGGACATTTGTCAATGTAACTTTCCATGTTGTGATAGGTGTTTTTCTCGCTTTGATTTTAAACAGGAAATCTTTGAAATTTAAGCAAATTTTCAGAACTCTTTTGATCTTGCCCTGGGCTATTCCGCAGGTGATAACGGCTCTGACATGGCGAAGTATGTTTAACTATGAATATGGTGCAATTAACATTTTTATTGCGAAATATCTTAACATGTCTCCTGTTGAATGGCTTTTGAGACCTTTTGAAGCTTTTACAGCGTGTATAATAACGAACATATGGCTTGGATTTCCATTTATGATGGTTGTTGCACTTGGCGGATTGCAAAGCATTCCAAATGAGCTTTACGAAGCAGCGGATATAGACGGAGCATCAGCGTGGCAAAAGTTTAAAAATATAACTGTTCCATTTTTGCGACCTGTTATGGCCCCTGCAATTACGCTCGGAATAATCTGGACATTCAATAACTTGAACATCGTCTGGCTTGTTTCAAATGGAGGCGAACCAAGTGATCAAACTCATATACTTGTCTCCTATGTCTACAAAGCAGCGTTCAACCTTTACAGATACGGCTATGCAGCTGCTTTATCAGTTGTGATATTCTTTATCTTGCTTGTCATAGGGATTTACTTTTTGAAAAAGACCCGTGCTGTTGAATCTGTCTATTGAAAAATAATTTTTAAACTCCAAATGGACAAAAACAAAGCGAAAAAACTTTTCATTGATGCTTTAACCTACGCTTTTCTTCTGATCTTCACTCTTGTTGTGATTTATCCAATTCTAAATGTCATAAGCATTTCATTAAGACCTGCAGATAAACTTCTCTCAACATCGTTGAGAATTATACCTGAAAACGCAAACCTGAACTCTTATATCCAGCTTTTCACTAAAACTCCATTTTTGAGATGGCTTTTAAATTCAACTTTAATATCCGCTGTTGTGATGTTAACAGGTGTGACACTTGCTTCAACCGCAGGTTATGCTCTTTCAAGATTTAGATTTTTCGGTAAGAAGGCAATCATGATCGGGATTTTGATCACGCAAATGTTTCCGGCAACGATGCTTCTTTTACCACTTTACATTATGCTTATTAAACTTCATCTTTTGAATAGTTATCTCGGGGTGATAATAATTTACACTTCAACGGCACTTCCATTTTGTGTCTGGCAAATGAAGGGCTATTATGATACGATACCTGTGAGTTTGGAGGAAGCAGCTATGATAGATGGTTGCAATCAATTTCAGGCATTTTATAAAGTTGTTTTTCCGCTTGCTTTACCCGCACTTGTTATAACTGCTTTATTCTCTTTTATGTCCGCCTGGGCTGAGTATGTAGTCGCAGCACAGGTTTTGCAGGAGCCAGAACTTTACACTCTTGCTATAGGTTTGAAACAATTTGAATCAAGCATGGCTACGGAATGGGGATTGTATGCGGCTGGTTCTTTAATTGTTAGCATCCCAGCCGTCTTGCTTTTTTTGGTTTTGAGTAGATATCTTATATCTGGCTTAACACTTGGAAGTGTTAAAGGTTAAAACAAAAATTTGAATTGTTATGAAAGTAAAAATTAACGGCGTTGAAATTGATTATAACTTTTATCAAGTTGAATCATCTCCGGTTGTGGCTTTTGTCCACGGTTTCCCTTTCAATCAAAAAATGTGGAATCCGCAGGTTGAATTGTTAAAAAATAAATATTCTATTTTGACATACGATATTCGCGGTCTCGGGAAAAGCGAAGTCGGGGATGGACAATATATTTTTGAAAATCTCGTTGATGATTTTATTGAGTTGTTGAAAGTTCTAAAAATTGAAAGAGTTCTCGCATGTGGTCTTTCAATGGGGGGCTATGTTATCTTGCGTGCTTATGAGAAACAACCATCCCTTTTCCATGCGTTGATATTGTGTGATACAAGAGCTGAAGCAGATGGAAATGAAGCAAAGTTAAAAAGAAGCCAAATGCTTCACATTTTAAAATCTCACGGGAAGGAAAAGTTTGCAGATGAATTTATGAAAACCGTTTTATCACCGAAGACATTTGAAAATAAAAAAGATATTGTTGATTTTGTCAGGAATATGATTCTTGAAAACGATGCAAGGGGAATTGCTGGAAACTTGATCGCACTTGCAACGAGAACCGATACAAGCGATGTTTTAAATAAAATAGATATCCCGACTTTAATCATCGTCGGTGAAGATGATGTCTTAACCCCGCCTTCACTTGCTCAATCAATCCATAACAGGATAAAGTCAAGCGAAATCGCAATTATTCCCGAAGCGGGGCATTTAAGCAACATTGAAAATAGCGACGCATTCAACGAAAAACTTTTAAAGTTTTTGAGCAGAGTTTAACGGGTTTGAAA
>CAZQJI010000066.1:0-11469 GCA_964593475.1 uncultured Bacteroidota bacterium
AACCGCCCAAAATTCATTTTTAATATAAAAATTTTTGCCCACAAAATCAAGTTTAAATTCCCGAAATTTTCATTGTAAAAATCGCTTTTTTATTATTTTGAAAATAAAAAGCACACGCAATGCGTTTTCTGATCATGAGCATTCTAATTTTAAACCAGCTTTATTCCCAGAGCATAACATTTGAAAGAAAGGACTCTGGAAAATTCAGGGATTCTCTTGCAGTGAGGTGGCTTGACCCAAGATTTGGTGAGTTCCCGGATGCTTCACTTGTTGATTTCAGCTTTCTTTTAAAACCGCCAGCAGGTAAATTTGGTTTTGTGAGAGTTGGGAAAGATGGACATTTTTATTTTGAAAAGACCGGTGAGAGAGTGAGATTTTGGGGAGTCACAGTTGCGGGTAGCCATGTTGATATTCCAAAAGATAAAATTGAAACAGTAGTTGATGTCCTTGCTAGAGCTGGATGTAACTTGATAAGATTGCATGAACTTGACAATAGAGGTGGTGAAAAATTTGGAATTTTAAGAAGATGCGTAATTGATGAAGCATATCCAAACGAAGATAATTCAAAAAATTTAGACAGAGAATATCTTGACAGAATTGATTACTGGATTTATCAGGCGCAAAAGCGTGGGATATACATTTACCTTGTCATTCGTGCTTATAGAACTTTCAAAAGTGGTGACGGCATTGAAGGAGCAGAGATGATGGATAGAAAAGGCAGTCCTTATTCTCTATTTGATGAAAAGATGATTGATCTTCAGAAGGAGTTTATAAATGAGTTTCTCTTCAAACATGTTAATCCATACACAGGGCTTCCGAATGGTTTGAATCCAGCTGTTGCAATGATTGAACTCATAAATGAGGATAGTTTTTTCTTTCAATATGATAAACTTGACAATATGATTGAACCTTACAAAACAAAGTTTAAAAAATTGTGGATTGATTTTCTGAAGAGGAAATATCGCACAACTCGCAATTTAAGAAAAGCCTGGAGCACGGTTGATGGTTTCACAATTTTAAGAGATGATGAATCCATTGAAAATGAAAATGTTTATTTTCCAAAAATGACATTGCGAAAATTCACCGATGTTGATTTTAATCTTAAATCAAAGGAACTTGACCATCCGTTGAGACAAAGAGACGGCTTAGAATTTCTTATATCTTTGCAAACGAAACTTTTTAGGGAGTTGAAAAACTTTATACGCTTAAAAGGTTGTCCTGTTCCGTTGACCTCAACTGTAAATAGCGAGATTATACACGATACATATACTGTTTTTTCAGAACTTGATTTCATCGGGCAAAATGTGTATATGGATCATCCATTTTTTGAGGCAGGTAAAGAATGGGTTGGGATTTCTTTCTTTAGAAATGAAAATTATCTTAAACGAAATGACAGGTGGTCTTTTCCTGTTTATTCAAGTTTTTATGCGTGGAAGAATAAACCGATTGTAATTCGTGAGTTTTCACAATGTTTCCCGAATGAATTCAGAGTTTCAAGTTTAATTCATCTTGCGATTTTTTCGTTGCTACAGGATTATGATGCGATCATTCATTTTGCTTATTACACCTGGGGAGATGTGAACCAGTGTTCTCCATTTGGTTTTCAAGCAGATCCAACGAGATGGGGATTGTTTGGATATGCAGGAAAAATTTTTATAAATGGTGATATAAAACCTTTTGCAAATGAAGTTGATATTTGCTTTACTGTTGATGACTTGAAGACATGGGCTGATTGGTGGAGCGATGTTTATAAACTTTCTTTCAAGTTCAAGCTCAGAAATAAAATTGTAAGTGAGATTAAAATTAATGGCAACGCGATAAATATTTTCTCCGCTAAAATTTTCACCGACATAAAAACAAGAGAGTTGCTTGATTCTTTGATGAAGGTAGATGTTGAGGGCAACGGAGTGAAAATTGATTTTTCAAGCGGAACTTTGATTGTAAATTCCCGCAATCTGGTTGCGATAGCAGGTGAAGTTGACACTTCAAGAATTTACGAGATCGGCGAGATAAAATTTAAAACTTCATCATCAGTTCTTGCTTTTGTGATAATGGGTTTAGATGGGGAAAATTTGAACACTTCAAAGAGGGTATGCCTCAAAGTTGCAACCGTTGCGAGGAATTACGGGCAGGTTGTTGAGAGAATTGAGGAAAGGAAATTTGCTCTGAAAAATCAGGGCAGGGCGCCTGTGCAAACTTTGGGTGAAAAATCCGAAAGCGGGACGGAAATTTGGTGGGGCGAGAAGAAATTTTTAAAGGGATATTTGAAAAATGGAACCTGGGAGGTTTTGATTGATAAGGATAAAAACTTTACTTTTTTATTCTGCGATACACCAAATATGAAGTTTGAATTTAGTGAGTTATTCGCGGGGAACAGGAAAGCGATAAGATTTTATCAGGAATCTGGGGGTGAAAGATTTGAAAATGTTAAAAACGGTGTGATTGTCTATCCGGGTTATTCAAAATATATCTTGATTTACTGAAATTTCATTCCCTTGTGAATACCTTATAACCGAGTGAATTTATGATTTCAATTGCTTTTCTGGCGTCGCCTTCACTTCCAAAAGAAATCCGAAATGTTCCGCCAATGCCTTCTCTTACCCGCAAAAGTTCAATATCTTTTATGTTCAAACCGCCCTGATAAAGGGCAGTTGAAATTTTGCTCAATACCCCGGGCTTATCCTCAACCATTATGAAAACATCATAAAGCGGATGGATAAAACCTTTACGATTTGATGGAATTTCGTTTCGGAATTTGAAAGCACTTGAAAATTCTATTTTGAAATTTTCTATTTCACCTGATTTTATGAAGTTGCGATATTTGTTAAGTCCATTGGTGAAATTGTCAAGTGCTTCAATGATTTTCTCTTTGTTAAACGAAATTATATCACGCCACATTTCAAACTGACTTGATGCAATTCTCGTCAGGTCTCTGAACCCTCCGCCAGCAAGTGAGAGATAATCCGTTCCCATTCCACCTGCTGTATTTACAAGCAAAACAGCAAGAAGTTGTGGGAGATGGCTTATGTATGCTGAAATTCTGTCGTGTATCTCAGGATCAAGCAAAATTATGTTTGCACCAGTAAGCTTTACAAGCTCAATAAAGTTGTTGACAATTTTAATCGGGACATTGAAAGATGGGCATATGACATAGACGGCGTTTTGAAATAGAAATGGATCAGCTGAATATATCCCCTTTCTTTCAGAACCAGCCATCGGATGACCACCGATGAAATAGACATCGTTTCTAATTTTCTCTGCTTCTTTCAGGATAATTTTTTTAACGCTTCCAACATCGGTTATAATCGTTCCTGACTTTACATTTCTTGCGACAATTTGAATTTGCCTGAGGATTTCACCAATTGGCGTGCATAGGAAAACCACATCCGCATCTTTTACTGCATCTTCAATTGAATTTGCTTTTTCTGTTATCGCTCCAATTTCAAGTGCAACATCAAGAGATTTTGAATCAATGTCAAATCCGATGATTTTGAAACGATGGTTTTGGGACTGTTTAAGTGCAAGTCCAAGTGAACCGCCGATTAATCCGGTGCCGATGATTGATATTTTTTGAAACATAACTTTATTGAACTTTTCTTCCTATTGCTTCCGCTATCTTTCTTATCTCAATCATAAGTTGTGTGAATTGTTCAAGGTAAAGAGATTGTGGACCATCTGATTTTGCTTTTTCCGGTTGATGATGGACTTCAACTATTAAACCATCTGCTCCGGCTGCAATTGCTGCTCTTGCTATGGGGATAACTTTGTCTCTTATTCCAGTTGCATGCGATGGATCAACGACGATAGGCAAATGACTTTTCTTGTGTATTACGGGTATTGCGTTTATGTCAAGTGTATTTCTCGTTGATGTTTCAAATGTTCTTATCCCTCTTTCGCAGAGGATTACATTGTGATTTCCACCTGCGAGTATGTATTCAGCAGCCATAAGCCATTCTTCAATTGTTGCAGCCATTCCTCTTTTTAACATCACTGGTTTATCAATTTTTCCAAGTTCTTTTAAAAGTGCAAAATTTTGCATGTTCCTTGCGCCAACCTGTAAGATGTCAGCGTATTTTGCAACGAGAGGTATATCTTTTGTGTCAAGGACTTCTGTTATGACGAGTAAGTTATATTCATCAGCAGCTGCTCGTAAGAGTTTCAATCCTTCTTCACCGAGCCCCTGGAATGAGTAGGGTGATGTTCTTGGTTTAAAGGCACCACCACGCAAAATTTTTGCTCCGTTTTCTGCAACATGTTTTGCTATTGTGAAGATTTGTTCCTCACTTTCAACAGCACAAGGTCCAGCCATTACAACTATTTCCTCAATATTACTCCCTATTTTCACTCCATTTATGTTTATAACTGTTCCTTCGTGTTTGAAGGCACGATTTGCAAGTTTATACGGCTCGGTTATCCTGTAAACTTCTGCAACCCCGGGCAGAAGCTGGATATTTCTATGGTCAAATTCAGGTCTTACACCAATTGCTCCCAGAACTGTTCTTGTAACACCCGTTGAACGATGGACATCAAAACCATAATCGTTTAAAACTTTTATGACATTTTGAATTTGTTCTTCTGTGGCATCAGGTTCCATAACAACGATCATGTTTTTTAATCCTCTTTTTTGTTTTTATTAAAAATTTATGGTGGGTTTGTCGTTTAATCAAAATAGTGGAAAGTTTGTATGTGTGAAATTTTGTAGATTTAAGCCCAGTGGTTGCGCCACCACTGGGCAAAATAGCGGGCATAAAAGCAAACACGGAAGGAAATTTGATAAAGCACCGCTTCTGGATTAATCAAGCCTATGTGATTTCCGTTTAAATCCATAGATTAAATTTTGTTTGATGCTCTGAGACAAATATAAAAAATTTATAGCGATTTCGCAAGAAATTTTATGAGGATTGATTGGATTCTAAATCGTCAATGTTAAAACGTCTGTCAAGCTCAACATATTTTTTGCCCTGTTTTACAGTGGCGCAGTCGGCATACGGGTCGTGTTCAAAAAACAAAATCCAGTTTTCTTCAACAGCCCTTTTTAAAAGTTTTTTCTTCTCTTCCATCGTCACAAGCGGTTGCAAATCATACGCCATAACATACGGAACCGGAATGTGTGAAGATGTAGGGATTAAATCACCGCAATAGACAACTGTTTTCTCTCCATCTGAAATTTTCACAAGTTGCTGACCAAATGTATGCCCATCTGAAGCAATAAGTTCAATCCCGTCAAAAATCTCAAATTCGCCATCAACGACTTCAAGCTGGTTAAATTCAATCAACGGGATAAAATTTTCGGGGAGATAACTTGCCCTGTCTTTTTCATTCGGATTCATCGCAAGCTCAAGATTTCGTTTCTGGACATAATAAGTTGCGTTTTTAAAAGTTGGCTTTATGATCCCATCCGTATCAATCATTGTTGAACCGCCAGCGTGGTCAAAGTGAAGATGTGTTAAAATGACATCCGTTATATCATCTGTTGTCAAACCAAATTTCATAAGTGAATCTTCAAGCGTGTATCTTGAATGGTCAATTCCATAAATTTCAACATATTTATCCTCCCATTTTTTACCTATGCCTGTGTCAATTAAAATTTTTCTACCATCTCCAATGATGAGAAGAGTTCTCAAAGCGAGTTCAATTCTGTTTTTTTCGTCAGATGGATTCAATCTATCCCAGATTGTTTTTGGAACGATTCCAAACATTGCTCCGCCGTCAAGTTTGAACCTGCCCGTTTCAACTGCGTGAATTTCATATTTACCTATTCTCATTTTTATCTGCGAATTTTATTTTTGGAAGTTTTGAGAAGTCAAAATTTTGCTCATTTCCATTGAGAGCGTTTTCAGCTTTTTCAAGCCAGATTTTAACCTGAGTTAAAAGTTCGGACAGATTTATATTTTCATATATTTCGGGAAAATTTGAGAGTTTATCAATTGCTTTTTTGAACTGGCTCACTGCTCCACGAAGGTTGTAATTTGTCAGATGGTAAAATGCGACGGTTATATGGATTAAGCCGTGATAAAACTTTTTCAGTTCTGGATTTCTCTCTTCGTTCCAGATCTCTTCAAGCGTATCGTGACATTCAAAGAAAAGCTCGCTGTTGAATTCATCTATCGCTTTTAAAAACTTATCTATCGGCATTTTAATTATCCTCTATGCTCACTTCTTTAAATCAATGAGAAGTTGAATGATTGTGTCAATTCTATGATTAAGCTGGGTTATTTGAGAGTCCACTTTTTGATTGAGTTGAATTATCTCCTGTCTTAACTGTCCAATTTCCTGTCGTAATTGTCCGATCTCTTGTCCAATTTCCTGTCGTAATTGTCCGATTTCTTGTCCAATTTCCTGCCTTATCTGTCCAATCTCTTGTCTTAATTGTCCAATTTCTTGCCTTATCTGTCCGATTTCCTGTCTTAATTGTCCAATTTCTTGTCCCATTTCCTGTCTTAACTGCCCGAATTCTTGTCTTAACTGTCCGATCTGTGTGTCTATTTTGCTGTTAAGATATCTGAAATCCTCTTCCTGTCTTCGCTTTATCTCATTTAAAATCTCAAAAATGCTTTTTGTTCTCTCATCTACAACTTCATAAATAAGCTCAAGTGTAACCTTCTTTATCGTTTTTGTTATTATCTCCTTCATAAATTTCCTGATTTTCTTAAATAAACTCACCAAATAATATAGTATAATTCGTTTTTAAAGTCAAAAGTTCGGCGTGAAAATTTGGAATAGCGGTCGGTTGTTCTTAAATTTTTATAAAAAAGAGAAAAGATGCGCAATCGTCTCGGAGTTATCTTTTTGACTGTGTTGATAGATTTGATCGGCTTCGGGATTGTAATTCCGCTTTTGCCTTTTTATGCACTTCGTTTCGGAGCAACTTCTTCTGAAATTGGTTTTCTCGTTTCGTCTTTTTCTCTTATGCAATTCATTTTTAATCCGATATGGGGCAGGATTTCGGATAGAATCGGGCGAAGACCTGTCATATTGATAAGTGTTTTTGGCTCTTTTCTGTCTTATCTTATTTTCGGGCTTGCAAATTCTCTTGCTGTTTTATTTATATCAAGGATGCTTGCTGGATTTATGGGTGCAAATATAGCAACCGCACAGGCTTATATAGCGGATATAACCCCGCCTGAGGAAAGAGCGAAGGGTATGGGAATTGTTGGGGCTGGCTTCGGAATCGGATTTGTGATTGGACCATTTATCAGTGGGGTGTTAAGTAAATTCGGCTATACAGTGCCGATATTTTTTGCATCAGGGCTTTCTCTTTTGAACTTTATTCTTGCTTATAAATTTTTACCTGAACCACAAAGGCATGTTCAATCCGAACAGAGATTGAATTATCTTCATTCTGTCTCAAAAATTTTTTCCGACGGGCTTTTAATTTTTCTATACTTTACATTTTTCGTGATAACTTTTGGAATATCCATAAACTATGTCGTTTTCCCATTGTTCACAAAAGATGTGTTTGGTTTTGATGCATCTCATAATGGATTGCTGTTCGGTTATATCGGGATGATGGGCGTTTTCACGCAGGGTTATCTCATCGGAAAGATAACGAAAAAAATAAGCGAAGAGAGAGTGCTTATCGCCGGGACTTTCCTTATGTGTTTAGGATTGATCGGGATGGCTTTTTCAAAGCATATTTTAGAATTTTTTATCTTTGTGACATTCTTTACTTTTGGTAGTGGTATAACGACACCAAGTGTGTTAAGTTTAATCTCACATCGTGCAAAACCAGAAGTTCAGGGAATTACGCTTGGATTCGGGCAATCTCTTTCAAGTTTGGCTCGTGTTTTCGGTCCTTCAACAGGTGGTTTTCTTTACGGAAATCTTGGACATAAAATACCTTTTATTTTCGGCGCTTTTAGCATGGGATTAAGTTTCTTGTTTGCGATTAGAATTTACAGCAAAACTAATTCTGCAAAATAAATTAAATTGCCAGATGCAAATTTTTGCTCTTTTCCTGATTTTAATTTTTATTGCTTATTTCCTGATTGTGCGTGTAATTGGTCCATCAATGATTTTGAAACCCCGTCAGAAAGTTTTTTTAATTGATGGAAAGGTTATCAAAAGTCCAGATGAACTTGGTCTTGATTATGAAAATGTTGAGATAAAATCGTTTGATGGTGTGATTTTGAAAGGTTGGGTTATCAAAGCGGTTGGCAAGCCGGTTGGAAATGTGATTTACATCCACGGCACTTATACGAATAAAGCGTTTGGTTTAAAAAGGGCGAGATTTTTGAGCGAAGCAGGTTATAATGTCTTGCTTGTTGACCTTCGCTTTCACGGTGAAAGTGGCGGGAGATATTGCACTTATGGATATCTTGAAAAGTTTGACATTTCGGAATGGATAAGTTTTATGATAAAAAAGTTTCCAGATCTTCCTGTTTCACTTTTTGGAATCTCACTTGGTGGGGCGATTGCGATTCAAACTGCTGGAATTGATAACAGGGTTTGCTCGGTTATATCAGAGGGTAGTTTTTCAAATTTTTACACTTTGATTTACGATTACCAGAAGATGAAGTGGAAATTCGCTTCTGAGTTTTTGACGAAGAAAATAATTGAAAATGTTGAGAGAATGGCTGGATTTAAAATTGATGAGATCTCACCGCTTGAATATGTAAAAAAAGTTTCCTGCCCGATTCTTTACATTCACGGCAAGAATGACGAAACCGTTAAACCGTGGCATTCTGAAGTCCTGTATCGCTATACAAGAAAGGGAGAATTGTTTCTCGTTGATGGGGCAGGACATGTTAATTCCTGGGATGTCATCGGAGATGAATATCGTCAAAAGATTCTTGACTTTTTAAGATCGCATTGTTCAAAAACAAATTCGTAAATTCCTATGCCGAAGGTTGCAATTCTAATGGGAAGCAAAAGCGATGATGAAATAATGCAACATTGTGAAAAATATCTTCAATATTTTGGAGTTGAATACGAAAAGAGAGTTCTGTCAGCGCATCGCAATCCGATTGAGACGATTGAATTCGCAAGGAATGCACAAGCAAATGGTTTCAAAGTTATAATTGCAGGTGCCGGGATGGCTGCACATCTTCCGGGGGTAATAGCAGCAAACACGACCATTCCAGTTATAGGAGTTCCTTTGCCCGCTTCGGAATTAAACGGGGTTGATGCGCTGTATTCAATAGTTCAAATGCCACCGGGGATACCCGTTGCAACTGTTGCGATTGGAAAAGCGGGTGCAATAAATGCAGCTGTTCTTGCTGTCCAGATTCTCGCCCTTGAAGATGAAGAGTTAAGAAAAAAACTTGAGGAATTTAGAAAACAGGGTTCAAAATTATGAAATTTGGTTTGGTCGGACATCTTTGTCTTGATGTAATACATCTTCCTGATGGAAGCGAGGTTCAGAGTTACGGTGGGATTTTTTTCTCACTTGCTTCGCTTGCGAATATAGTTGATGAAGGTGATTTGATTTTTCCCGTTTTCGGAGTCGGGGAAGTTGATTATGATAAATTCATTGAGAGGATAAAAATTTATCCTAATGTTTTAATTGACGGAATTTTCAAATTCCAGGGGCTTACAAATCGTGTGCATCTTTTTTATCAAGATAGGCGGGAACGAACGGAATGTTCAGTTCATATAGCAAAACCGATTGAATTTGAAAGATTAAAGAAGATGATAGATTTTGGCGTTGATGGAATCTTTATAAACATGATCTCCGGATTTGATGTTGAACTTGAAACTCTGAAGATGTTGCGGAGAAATTTTAAAGGATATATTCATTTTGATATACACAGTGCAACGCTCGGAATTGACGATAAAAATGTGAGATTCAGAAAAAGAATGCACGATTGGAGAGATTGGCTTGCTAATGTTGATACTGTCCAGATGAACGAGTTTGAAGCGAGGTCAATCGGTGAAGAATGGTGGGATGATGATATGCTTGCTCAAAATGTCCTTGAACTTGGCATAAGAGCGATGGTGATAACAAGGGCAAATCTCGGAGCGACGGTTTATTATTTTGATAATGGCGTTAAAAGAGTTGATTTAAAAGCTTATGAAGTCAATGTCGTTGATCCGACGGGTTGTGGTGATGTTTTCGGTTCCGCATTCTTTTACAAATTTTCAAAAACTGCTGATCCTGTTCTTTCAACGGACTTTGCAAATTATGTTGCTGGTTTAAATGCAACGATTCCAGGTTCAACTGAAATAGATAAACTTAAAGAGCTTGTGAGAAGATGAGAGTTATGATAACCGGATGTCATGGACTTTTGGGTCAAAGTGTTTTAAAAATGTTTTTGAAAGCCACCGATTGTGAAATTCTCGCAACCGCAAAAGAAAACAGGACATTTCTTGATTTCAGTGGATTTGACTATACAATGCTTGATATAACAATAAGAAGCGATGTTAAAAATCTTGTCGTTTATTTTCGTCCTGATGTAATAATTAACACTGCAGCTTATACTAATGTTGATGGATGTGAGATAAATCGTGAGCTTGCCTGGCGCGTAAATGTTGAGGGGGTGCGAAACCTTGTTCATTCAGCAAGAAGAGTTGATGCGAAATTGATTCACATTTCAACTGATTACATCTTTGACGGGAAAAATGGACCTTATTCGGAAGATGCCATCCCGAATCCGATTAACTACTACGGCAGAACGAAACTTGCAAGTGAGAATGAGATAAAAATTGGTGGAATCAGGTTTGCAATTTTGAGGACAAATGTTTTGTATGGCGTTGGGAAAAATGTTAAGAACAATTTTGCTTTATGGCTTTATCAGAAACTTTCAAACGGTGAAAATATAAAGGTTGTAACAGATCAGATCGGGAATCCAACTTATGTTGATGACCTTGCTTTTGCTATTTTAAAAGTCGTTGAGTTTGACAAAGAAGGCGTTTACAATGTCGGTGGGAGAGATTTCGTTGATAGATATACTTTTGCCATGAAGTTTGCGGAAATTTTCGGATTTGACAAATCACTTATAACCCCGGTTAAGACATCTGAATTAAATCAGGTGGCTCCCCGACCTTTGAAATCCGGGTTGATAACTTTGAAAGCTGAAGCCGAGCTTGGGCTAAAACCACACGGGGTTGAAGATGGAATTCGTGAGTTTAAATTGAATTTGCAAAGCGAAAACAAGTTTTGAGTTTGTGATTTATTTTTGGTAAAATTAAAAAGGTTTGTGTAGTTGTTGCAATTTAAAAACAAATGCTGGTGTGGTGAACTTATTTGGGAGATGAGAACATTTACAAAGTGATTGAACTTGATGAATTTTTGGAAAACTTTGAAAGGAGCGAGAAAAAATTTATGGGTGATTTAAAACATTTTTTAAACAAAATTATTTGTGGCGATGTCTTAGAAGTTCTCCGCCAGATTCCATCAAACAGCATTGACCTCGGGATTACATCTCCGCCTTACAACAAGAAAGAAAAATATGGTGGCTGGCTTGTTGATAAAGTTATTTACAAAGGAGCAAAAGATAAAATTGATGAAGAAGAGTATCAAAGGTGGCA
>CAZQJI010000067.1:0-10903 GCA_964593475.1 uncultured Bacteroidota bacterium
TTGACAATCTTTCGCCGAGGTTTGGAGGGATAAAGTCGCATGTGAATTTGCCGTTTAATAAAGTGATTTTAAAATGGGATGATGCAATTGATATGAGTAAGCCATTAAGATATAAAGTTTTCCTCTCAAAGACGAATGACTTTGACTTTACAAATCCAGTTGCGGAGACGGATAAGGATTCTGTTTTGATAGTTGGACTTGAGACATCAAGAAGTTATAATTTCATTGTTAAGGTTTCGGACTTATTTGGGCAGGAGACAGCTTCGGGCATTTACAGTTTAAAAGTAAATGCGCTTTGTGATTATAATGGTGATAACAGGATAGATGCTTTTGATGTTGGAAGATATGTAAGTTTCTGGACGGAGAAAAATTATTCAGGGGCTGATATATATCCTTATGATGGTCAAATTCCTTATGTTGTTGTCCGTGGAGATGGGAAACTTGATGTTGATGATATATTTACATTCACAAAAATATGGGATTATTCGCACATAAGGGGATTGCCCAAGGTTTATGTCTCAGGGAACGGTGAGAGAAAATATCTGAATGTTAAATTTGGTGATGAATTTTATTTCAAGCCGGAATTAAAGGGTAAGTTTATTTCATATGGTGTTGAGATTCATCATAAAGGTGTAAGGGTTGAGGATTTTTCAGCCGTAAGAGATGGTATATGTCTTGTTTACAGGGATAGTTTGAATTCGGTGATATATTTTGATTATGCAAAGGTTGGAGGTATAGAAGAAGTTGGAGATGTTTTATTCAGGATGAAGTTAGAGGGTGAAGATAGTGTGATAATTAAATTTGTTGCGTATGATGAGAGTTCAATTGAAGATGGAGGAAGTTCGTATGAGTTTGAATATGTTTTGAGTCAGATTCCCGGTGAGTATGAGTTATATCAGAATTATCCAAATCCGTTTAATCCGTTGACGGTTATAAAGTTTGATTTGCCGGAGAGGGTTTATGTTAAGCTTGAGGTTTATGATGTTCTTGGCAGGTTGGTGAAGGTTTTATATGAGGGGGAGCTTGATGCGGGGAGACATATTATAGATTTTGATGGCAGAGGATTATCAAGCGGGGTATATTTTTATCGGATAGAGGCGGGTAAATTTGTTAAGGTTAGAAAAATGGTTTTAATGAAGTAATTGAAAACATAAACGAGAAAGAATAAAAATGACGAAAAAATTTTTCATCGTGGTTTTATTTTTTCTCTCATCCTGTATGAAGCAATTTGATAATCCACTTGACCCGGAAGGCACTGCTTATACTCCACCGTCGGTTGAGATAACAAGCCCGGGTGAAAATGAAATTGTAAATTCAACAAGTGTGACTGTATCGTGGGTTGGAAATAGACCCGAAGCAAATGAATATAGATACAGATTGATCGGATATTCTGACTGGAGTCAGTGGACCACATCAACAGGTGTGACATTTGATTATCTTGATGATGTTGAATATACATTTGAGATAGAGGTAAGATATAAAGGTCAGAATGATGTCCGCAGGTTTTCAAGAAAGTTTAAAGTTGATGGGATAAAGGGTCCGACATTGAAGTTTTATAGATTGAGAAATGTGTTAAGTTCAACAAATCGGGAATTTACGCTTGAGGTCTGGATTGAGGAAGTTAATCGTTTCAAGAGTGGAAGTTTTAAAGTTTATTTCAATCCGAATGATGTTTTACTTGTTTCTGTAAGCAAAGGTGATTATGTTGTAAATTCTGGATTTGAACAAATTATTGTTCCTGATTTTTCATTGCAGAAGACAATTGATGATGCAAATAAAGAGGGTTATGTTGAGATAACTACCGGGATACTTGCGCAGACGGGTCAAAGTTCTGTTTCTTTGAGTGGGAGTGGTGATATTGTTAAGTTGAAATTTGTTGCGAAAGCGTTAAGCGGTAGATTTGAGTTAAGGGATATTGATTTAAGGGATGAGGATGGCAACAAGATAAATGTTACCCCGACAAGTGATGCAATTTTTGAGGTGAGGTAATTTAGCGCCCCCACCCGGATTCGAACCGGGGTTCCGGGCTTGAAAAGCCCGTGTCCTAGGCCTCTAGACGATGGGGGCTTTTCCCGGGTGAGTAGCGGGACTCGAACCCGCAACCTCCAGGGCCACAACCTGGCGCTCTGACCAGTTGAGCTATACTCACCGTAAAAGCACTACAAATATAGAAAAATTTTTTCTGTTTTGCAAATTTTTTAATTTTTTGAAAAAAATTTCTATATGGAAAATTACATCGGTGTTGATGAATCGGGTAAGGGTGATTTTTTCGGTCCGCTTGTCATCGCAGGAGTTGTCTCAAACGAAAGTTTAAACAATGAACTTAAAAATTTTGGCGTTAAAGATTCAAAAAGGTTATCTGATAAAAGAGTTTTTGAGCTTGCGGAGAAAATTAAAGAGATATGTATTTTTGATATTGTTATCATCAAGCCGAAAAGATATAATGAGTTGACGAAAAAATTAAATCTTAACAAACTTCTTGCCTGGGGGCATGCGAGAGCAATTGAAAATCTTTTGAGGAAAATTGAAGAAGCTGGTTTTAAATGTTCATTTGCAATTTCAGATCAATTTGGTGATGAAAATTATCTTTTAAATTCGTTAATGCAAATGGGCAAAAAAATCAAACTTATACAGATTCACAAAGCAGATGAGCTGGACATTGCCGTGGCTTCTGCGTCAATTCTTGCAAGGGCAGAGTTTTTAAGGCAACTTAAAATTTTATCTGAAAAGTATAAAATGGATTTCCCAAAAGGTGCGTCTCAAAAAGTAATTGATTTTGCCAATGAATTTATGAAAAAATTCGGAAGAGATGAGCTTGCAAATGTTGCAAAGCTTCATTTTAAAACCTCAAGGCAAATTCTGCCTTCGGAATAAAGCCATCCGATGATTTTTGAATTTACACTCTTTGTTTTTATATTTTTTGCAAGTCAAAGTGAGCAACAAAAGATCCCTATGTGAGAAGGTATGAGCATTGACAGAATAAGAAATTTTTGTATCATTGCACACATTGACCATGGTAAATCAACACTTGCGGATCGCTTACTTGAAAAAACCGGAACTATTCCAGAAAGACAGATGGTTGAACAGGTCCTTGACAATATGGACCTTGAGCGGGAGAGAGGAATCACGATAAAATCCCATCCGATACAGATGCGATATATTGCGAAGAACGGGAATGAGTATATTTTCAATTTAATAGATACACCCGGGCATGTTGATTTTTCTTATGAGGTTTCAAGAGCGCTTGCAGCAAGTGAAGGAGCTATACTTGTCGTTGATGCAACTCAAGGTGTTGAAGCACAAACTATCAGTAATCTTTATATGGCTGTTGACGCCGGGCTTGAAATTATACCCGTGATAAACAAGATTGATCTTCCAGCTGCTAAAACGATGATTGAAACTGTGAAAGCGCAAATAATAGATTTGCTTGGTTGTAAAGAGGATGAGATTTTACTTGTAAGCGCTAAAACAGGATTTGGGGTTGATGAACTTCTTGAGGCGATCGTTCAAAGAATTCCGCCACCCAAAGGGAATCCGGAAGACCCGTTAAGGGCTCTTATCTTTGATTCAAAGTATGATTCATATCGTGGAGTTGTCGTTTATCTTCGTGTTTTTGATGGCGAGCTTAAAGAAGGTGATAAAGTTATGTTCTTTGCAAATGGGAAGGTCTTTGAGGCAGAAGAGGTCGGGATTTTGAAACTTGACAGAATTAGAACGGGGAAACTTACAACAGGAATGGTCGGGTATTTGATCGCAGGTGTAAAAGATGTCCACGATACAAGAGTTGGTGATACGGTGACAACTGCAAATAATCCAGCTAAAGAACCTCTGCCAGGTTATCGTGAAGTCAAACCGATGGTTTATGCTGGTTTTTATCCGGCTGATTCAGAAAATTATCAAGAGTTAAGAGATGCACTTGAAAAGTTAAAATTAAATGATGCTGCTATTGTATTTGAACCTGAAAGTTCTTCAGCTCTTGGGCATGGCTTCAGATGTGGTTTCCTCGGGCTTTTGCATATGGAAATTGTTCAGGAACGACTTGAGAGAGAGTTCGGTTTAAACATCGTCACAACTGTCCCGAATGTCGTTTATAAAGTTGTCAAAAGAAATGGTGATGTTGTTTTTGTAAACAATCCAACTGCTATGCCAAATCCCGGTGAAATTGACCACATTGAAGAACCGTATGTCAAGGCTCAAATAATAACTCCATCTGAATACATCGGCGCTTTGATGAAACTTTGCTCGGATAGAAGAGGAGTTTACAAAACAACTCATTATGTTTCCGCTGATAGAGCAATCCTTGAATATGAACTTCCTCTCTCTGAGATAATTTTTGATTTCTATGACAAGTTAAAATCGCTCTCACGGGGTTATGCCTCTTTTGATTATGAATTTCTTGATTATAGGGAGTCAGACCTTGTTAAGCTTGATATACTTTTAAATGGTGAGCCGGTTGATGCTCTCTCATTTGTCGTCCATAGAAGCAAAGCTTATGACTACGGGAGGAAATTATGTTCAAAGTTGAGGGAATTGATCCCGAGGCAATTGTTTGAAGTCGTGATTCAAGCAGCGATTGGGAGTAAGGTTATAGCAAGAGATGTCATAAAGCCGTTGAGGAAAAATGTCCTTGCAAAGTGTTACGGTGGAGATGTGACGAGAAAGCGTAAACTTCTTGAAAAGCAAAAGGAAGGTAAAAAGAGAATGAAACAAATTGGCAAAGTTGAAGTCCCGCAAGAAGCATTCCTTGCTGTTTTGACAATAGATAACGATTAAAACAAAAATGCCCTTCAAATGCGAGAGAAAAAAACACCGAAGAAAAAACCTCAAACATTGAAAGAGAAAATTTATAATTTTGTGAAAGAATTTGTCGTTGTGTTTGGAATTTTTCTTGTATTGAACAGCTTTGTCATTGCATCCTTTGAAGTTCCAACTTCTTCTATGGAGGACACGGTTATGGCTGGTGATTTTTTGTTTGTTAATAAATTTATCTACAATCTTGCGACACCGAGGAACATACCTCTTACATCAATACGACTTCCATATATTGTGATTCCAAGTTTGTGGAAAGTTGAACGTGGCGATGTCGTCGTTTTTGAATTCCCGGGCTATAGAGATGAAGTCCGGCATCCGGCGATGATTTATTATTTGAAAAGATGCATCGGTCTTCCGGGTGATACAATTCAAATAATTGACAAAGTTGTCTATGTAAATGGCAAAATTTTCCCGAACCCAAAATATGTTAAGTTTGAAAGACCTTATGTTTTGCCCAAAGACCAACCCGACCCGAGAATTTTCCCGAAAGGTGCATCATTTAACGAGGATAACTACGGTCCAATCGTCGTCCCAAAAAAGGGCGATGTGATAAGACTTGATCTGTCAAATTTTGATGCATGGGAAGTTTTTATAAAAAGAGAAGGTCATTCGGTTAAATTGAAGGATGGAAAAATTTTTATAGATGGAGTTGAAAAAAATGAATATATCGTTGAACACGACTACTATTTTATGATGGGTGATAACAGAGACAACAGTTTGGACAGCAGATTCTGGGGATTCGTCCCGGATAAATACATCGTTGGAACTCCGATGATCGTCTACTGGTCATGGAATCCGGATATCCCCATTTTCAACATTTTCGCAAAAATTTCATCAATAAAGTTTAACAGAATTGGAATGATAATCAAATGACATTTAAAATGGGAGTTAACAATTTCGCTGACGAACAGGAACTAAATCTTGATGATTCGCAGGGCGAAGAAGTAAAAACACGGGGCTGGCTTAGACCTTTATTAATTGCTCTTATCGTTTCAATTTTTGTAAAAACATTTATTTTTGACGCTTTCAGAATTCCATCAGGTTCTATGGAAGATACACTTGTCCCCGGTGATTTTATCATCGTCTCAAAAATTGGATTTCAAATCAAATCGCCTAAATATCTCCCGTTTACGAATATAGAAATACCACAGGTGACGCTTCTTCCTGCGTTTTCAAAATTGAATCGTGGTGATGTCATCGTTTTTAAATTTCCGGGTGAACAGGACGAAGTCAAATCTTCCGAAAATGTCAATTACATAAAAAGATTGATCGGTTTGCCCGGGGACATCGTGCAGATAAAGGATAAAGTTGTTTTCGTAAATGGAGAAAAGTTCAAAGAACCACCAACGGTGAAAGTTAACTATCAATACATCACGCCAAAAGGTTTAGCAAATCCTTACATATTTCCGGAAGGTTCGGATTTCAACGAGGATAACTATGGACCTATCATCGTCCCTTACAAAGGTATGGAGATTGAACTTAACACGAGAAATTTAAAGCAGTGGGAAATTATGATAAAAAGAGAAGGTCACGAGGTTGAAGTCCGCAATGAATTTGAAGGCGAAAAAATTTTAATTGATGGGAAGGAGACGAAAAAATATATTTTTGAGAAGGACTATGTCTTCGTGATGGGTGATAACAGGAACAATAGTCTGGACAGCAGATTCTGGGGATTTGTCCCGGTTGAAAATATAATCGGAAGAGCAAGTTTTATTTACTGGTCGTGGGATTCAAATATACCACTTTTGAATTTGCCAGCAAAAATAAAATCAATTAGGTGGGAAAGGATAGGGAAAAGGATAAGATGAGCGGAATTTATTTACATATTCCATTTTGTGAAAGAAAATGCATCTATTGCGATTTTTACTCTGTTGAAAATTTAAATCGGCTTTCGGAGTTTGTGGAACTTATCATAAAAGAGATTGAAATTTTTAAATCTGAATCCGACTTTGTTAATGACACAGTTTTTGATACAATTTATTTCGGTGGCGGGACCCCATCTTTGCTTGAACCATCTCAATTTGAAAAGATTTTCAATGTTATTTTTAAAAACTTTAAGGTTTCCTCGGATGTTGAAATAACTGTTGAGACAAATCCGGGAACGGTTGATAAAGATAAACTTGCTGAGTTCAGGAAAATCGGGATCAACAGGATAAGTTTCGGGGTTCAATCTTTCTTTGATGATGATCTCAATTTTCTCGGACGAATTCATACAAGCGAAGATGCAATTAACTGTGTAAAGTTTGCTTTTGAATCGGGATTTGAAAATGTAAATGTTGATTTGATCTTTGGTTTGCCAGAGCAGGATAAAAGCAAGTGGATTGCAAATCTCAAAAAAGTTCTTCAACTTGATGTCCCCCATGTCTCTACTTATAATTTAATCGTTGAGCGTGGCACACCGCTTTATGAACTTGTTAAAACTGGCAAAGTTAAACTTCCAGGCGATGACGAACAGGCAGAACTTTACGAGATCACAATTGAGTTTTTTGAAGATGCTGGATACAGGCATTACGAGGTCTCAAATTTTGCAAAAGAAGGATTTGAATGTCGGCATAATTTGAAATACTGGCAATATGAAAACTACATCGGCTTTGGTCCTTCAGCGCATTCGTTCTGGGTTAGTAAAAGATGGTGGAATGTCGCAAACCTTGAAAAGTATGCGAAGGCGATAAATTCAAACAAACTCCCGATTGCCAATTTTGAAATTCTGGACGATGAAAAGATGATTGAGGAATTTATCTATCTTGGGTTGAGAAGCACAGGCGTTGATCTGAAAAGGTTCAAAGATAAATTTGGTTTTGATTTACTCAGTTCGGATATTATTGGCGAAATTGATGAACTTAAAAATTTAAATTTTGTCAATATCAATGAAAATTTCATCAGCTTAACACGAAAGGGTTTTATGCTTTGTGATAAAATTGCAGTTGATATAATTTCAAAAATAAATCATGTCCTAAAATGAATAAGTTGAAAATCAATCACATCATAGCATTTGCTTTGTTTTTAATTTCTTTCGTTGTTTATGCTTTAACAGTTCAACCGAGCGTTCCATTCTGGGATTGCGGTGAATTTATCGCCGTTTCATATTCGCTTGGGGTTCCACATCCACCGGGTGCTCCATTTTTCATCATACTTGGCAGAATTGCAACGCTTCTTCCGATTGCAGAGAACATAGCAAAAAGGGTTAATCTAATAAGTGGATTTACAAGTGCATTAACCGTTATGTTTCTTTACCTTATCACTGTTAGATTAATTTTGAGATGGAAACCCAATCCTCAAACCTTTCTTGAAAAACTTTCCGTCTATGGTGCGCCTGTTGTTGGGGCGTTGGCTCTGGCTTTTAGCGATACTTTCTGGTTTAACGCTGTTGAAGCTGAAGTTTATGCGACAAGTTTGTTTTTGATGAGTTTCGCCATCTGGCTCGGGATGGTTTGGTTTGAAAAAGCTGATAAAATTGAAAGTGATAAATTAATTTTGCTCATTGCTTATGTTATAGGTCTTTCAATTGGTGTCCATCTTTTAAGCATTTTAACGATCTTTACACTTGCGATGCTTGTCTATTTCAGATTTTATGAGAAAGTTAATCTTAAAAGTTTTACGATAATGGGTATAATTGCAGTTGGGATCTTCTTTTTAATTTACAAGGTGATAATCTTCTGGATACCGTCAATGCTTGATGATATGCCAGCAGTTCCTGCTATTATAGCGATTGCCGTTTCTTATGGAATTTATTACACATATAAGAACAAGCAGAGGATTTCATTTACATTTTTAACGGGTATTTTGCTTGTTTTCCTCGGTTACACGACTTATGCTTTAATTATAATCAGAGCAAATGATAAACCAGCAATAAATGAAAATGCGCCCGATAATCTTGTTAGATTTGTTAAGTATCTTGAAAGGGAACAATACGGGGAACAACCTTCACCTTTTAAGAGAAGATGGAGTCAAGAGCCGACACATCAGGAAAATTATCAAAAATATCAAAGTGATTGGGACTTCTTCATAAGGTATCAATTCAATCATATGTATTTGAGATATTTCCTGTGGAATTTCGTTGGTCGTGCTGGTGATATTCAAGATGCACCTGTTGCGTTTATAAAGGCGGAAAGTGGCTGGGGCAAAGCAAGCGAATTCCCAAATAGATATTTTGCAATTCCATTATTAATCGGTTTGTTTGGTTTATACTATCATTATAAGAAAGATTGGAAGATGTTTTTATCTTATCTTGCGTTGTTTCTCGTCACCGGAGTCGGTCTTGCAGTTTATCTTAATATGCCTGAACCACAGCCAAGGGAAAGGGACTATGTCTTTGTCGGTTCATTCTTCGCATTTGCAATCTGGATTGGAATTGGTGTTTCGGGGTTGATTGATTTTATAAATGAAGCAATTAAATCTGAGATAAAGAAAATTTATGGAATTGCTGTTTTCCTCGTTTCAATTTTTGTTGTTCCGATAAATATGCTTGTCCAGAACTGGGATGACCACGACAGAAGTGGTAATTTCGTTCCATGGGATTATTCATACAATTTATTGCAAAGCTGTGAAAAGGACGCAATCCTTTTTACAAATGGAGATAACGACACATTCCCACTCTGGTATCTGCAAGTTGTTGAAGGTGTGAGAAGAGATGTTAGAATTGTTAACCTGAGCTTGCTTAACACCGATTGGTATATTCTCCAATTGAAACACGAAGAACCTTATGGAGCGAAGAAAGTTCCGATAAGTTTAAGTGATAACATAATAAGACAACTCGGTCTCGTTCAATGGGAGCCAAGAGATGTGACGATACCTGTACCTAAGGAAGTTTATGAAAAATTTGGAATCAAAGATACTTCAATCATAAATCAGGGGAAGATCACATTCAGAATGCCGAACACAATTCAATTTGGTGATATAAAGGCAATAAGAGTTCAAGACATAATGGTTCGTGATATAATTGAGACGAACAAATGGGAGAGACCGATTTATTTTGCTGTAACTGTTTCGCCTGATAATTTCATCGGGCTTGATGAATATTTGAGGATGGAGGGGCTTGCTTATAGAGTTGTGCCGTTCAAAAATCCGAAAGGTTCGCCAACCTTCATTCGTGAAGATGTTATGAGACAATGTTTGTTCAATGAGCCGGAAGGATTTTATCGTGAGCCACATTATGGTTTTAAATTTAGAAATCTTGATAATCCAGATGTTCATTTCTTTGAAACAGATAGAAACTTGATGCAAAATTACAGAAATGCATTTTTAAAACTCGCAATTTATTATTACGAAAATAATCGTGATACTGCAAAAGTTGTTGAAGTTCTTGACAGGATGGAGAGCAAGATTCCAAATGATGTCTTGCCGATGGATTATCGCTTGCGTTATGATGTTGCGCGACTTTATGATATCGTTGGTGCAAAAGATAAGTTTATGAAGATAGCCAGGGAGATAGAGCCAATTGCACTTGAACAGATAAATCGCGATCCTTCAAATATCTTTGGTGAGTATAATCCGTATGTTATACTTGTGAATTTGTATGAGATGATGGGTGAGTATCAGAAGGCGATAGATATTTTAAATCGTGTTTTGGTTTATTATCCACAGCAGTATCAGGGACTTGTTAAGGATCGTATAGCGAGATTAGAAGCTAAGATGAAAGAAGAGAAAAGATAAAAAATTAAAGCGCGCCCGGCAGGACTCGAACCTGCAACCCACGGCTTAGAAGGCCGTTGCTCTATCCATTGAGCTACGGGCGCGCTTGAAAAATCTATGTTAAATTTAATGATTTTTTGAGCAAAAATCAAGTATAATTTAGTCGTTGACGGGTTTTAAAGGGGTGAAGTTAACAATTTTAGTTTGTGATTTTTGAAATTTTAAAGATTTCGCAGATTTTTACTTAGTCGTTGACAGGGTATTTTTGCATTTTGCTCTACGACTGAAGAGAGATAGGAAAAATTTGCGAATTTTGTTGGAATTGTTTAATTTTTTCAAGGTGAGCATCGAACCAGTGTGGAATTTAAACAGTATTGCGATGAGCAAGTTTTATATTGATAAGTATTGGTGAGCATCGAACCAGTGTGGAATTTAAACACCAAGATAAACAAGTATTGCG
>CAZQJI010000068.1:0-10787 GCA_964593475.1 uncultured Bacteroidota bacterium
AAAATCAAAAACGGAGGGTTAAAAATGAGTGCAAAAAAGACAAAAGGTAAAGCAACTAAAAAAGCAACAAAGAAAACAACGAAATCAAAAGATAAATCAGTTGAGTTAAAGGTTGGACAAAAAGCGCCGGATTTTACATTGCCATCCGATACGGGCGAAAAGGTCTCTTTGAAGGATTTTCGTGGTAAAAAGGTTGTTCTTTATTTCTATCCAAAAGATGATACACCGGGTTGCACAAAAGAGGCCTGCTCCTTCAGAGATAACATAAATCAAATTCTTGAAAGAGGTGCTGTTGTCATAGGCGTGAGTGCAGATAGCGTTGAATCGCATAAAAGGTTCAAAGAAAAATACAATCTTAATTTCCCGCTTTTGAGCGACGAGAAGCATAAGGTTCTTGAAAAATACGGCGTTTGGAAAGAGAGAAATCTCTACGGGAAAAAATTCATGGGAACGGAAAGAACCACATTTATAATTGATGAGAATGGGAAGATTGCGCATATATTCAGAAAAGTTAAGGTTGATGGGCACACGGAAGAAGTTTTGAAAAAACTTGATGAACTATCACAAAAAATTAGCGCTTAAAGTTAAGACGCTGTGCTTGAGATACCGAAATTTTATGAAAGTTTCCTGGCAAAGGTCTCGGATGTTAATCTTAATTCGCCACGCCAGCTGAAAAAGGTTGCTGAAGTTGTCTCAGCTATGTCTGAATACTTCACCAGAAAAAACCTTCGCAAGGAATTTGTCTTTTACGACTACCTAAGCAATGGGGAAGTTCAAAAAGGATATCTCGTTTATTTTACAACGACAAATCTTTTAAAAGTTCATGTTCCGCTGAATGAGATTGCTTATTCAGGTTTCTTCAAAGGAAAAAATAAATTTGAAATTCTTGACATCGGGACAGGGCTTGGAACAGTTGTAATGGGAACGATAATATGGATGCACGAAAATATAAAATACTTCAAAAATGTTGAAGTCAATTTTGTTGCCCTTGACAAAGTTGAGCAGAATATAAGAAAGTTTCAGGATAATCTTGATATTTTTCTAAGCGAGTTAAGGGGGCATTATTCACAGACGATAAAGATAAATGTTGAGCCAGCGATTTTTGACATTGAGCATGCATTTGAAATGTTTCATAAAAGATTTGATTTGATAACCGTTGCAAACACGCTCAACGAAGTCGTATATGAAAAAAGAAACAAACTTTTACGCCTTATCAATGCCGGGATAAAAGACGACGGCTTTGTGATTTTGATTGAGCCAGCGTTGATGGTAACATCAAGAGATTTGCTTGATTTCAGAGATAAAATGTTAAAACAGGGATTTTACATTTATTCTCCCTGCTTAAGAAATCTTAACTGTCCTGCCCTTGAAACAGAAAAAGATTGGTGTCATACCGAAGTTGAATGGAAACGTCCGGAATTTATAAGGCAAATTGACCTTGCCTCGGGTAACTATAGAAAGACATTGAAATTTTCATACATTGTTGCAAGCAAGCGTGATGTCAATCTGATTGATTACATCATCGGGGAGAGAAATTTCAAAGATTATTTCAGAGTTGTAAGCCAGCTCATTGTTGAGAAGGGGAAGAAGCATTGTTATCTTTGCAATGAACTCGGGAGATTACATTGCATTAAACTTGACAGAGTTGATTCACCGCAGAACGAGGTTTTTGATGAGATTGAGAGATATGAAATAATTGAGTTGAAAAATTTTGAAAAGAGTGGAGAAAAAATTAAAATTAAACCAGATACTCAAGTTCAAAAAGTCCTTGGAAACGAAGGACAGAGCTTACGCTGAATTGATTTTTTAAACAAAAAAAGAAATCAAGATGCGACTTCTTGATTTGTATCTCAAAGGTGGCATTATAATGCATTTCATCACCCTTTCTTTTGTGATAATGGTTTATGTTGTGATTGAAAAATTTCTTGTTTTAAGGAAGGCGAGAGCGAATGTTAAGGAGTTTATAATCAACATAAAGGGATTGATAAAGTCAGGAAACATTCCTGAAATTATTGATTACTGCAACACACATAACACACCTATTTCAAGAATTTTCAAGCAGGGGCTTTTGAAACATGGCTTTGGTGATGAAAAAGTTCGTGAAGCGATTGAGATGGCGGGAAGAGGTGAAATTTTTGAACTTGAAAAAAGGTTGAATATACTTGCGACAATTGCCGGGGTTGCGCCTCTTCTTGGATTCCTCGGGACTGTTACAGGTATGATAAATGCCTTTATGACAATTCAAGCACTTGGTGGAGTTGTCTCTCCGTCCGACCTTGCTGGTGGAATCTGGGAAGCGCTTTTGACAACTGCGTATGGTTTAATCATCGGAATCCCGGCATACGCTTTTTATAATTACTTTGTTACGAAAATTAATCGCCTTGTAAACGAAATTGAAATTGCAACAACGGAGTTCATTGATATCCTGAGTTCGGAGGAATTTAAAAATCAGTTAAGTTCGGGTAAATGAAATTTGAAATGAGAAATAAACCGTTAACGGTTTTCACATTTGCTTCTTTAACAGATATAGTTCTTCAATTGTTAATTTTTTTCCTTCTTACATCGTCGTTTATAACTCAATCCGGGATAAGGATAGAACTTCCACGCTCCGAGACGAAAGAGCAATTAAGTGATAAACACATCATCATAACTTTGACTGCGGGGAATGAGATTTTCGTTTTCAATGAAAAGGTTTCAAAGGAGAATTTATCCCGGAAATTAAAGGAAATTTCTCATGGTGAATTGGATAAACTTGTTGTTTTGCGTGCAGATAAAGTCGTTCCGATTCAAGAGGTGATTGATGTTATGGATATTGCAAAATTATCGGGATTTACAAGGTTTGTCGTAGCAACACAGGTTAAGTGAAATTGGAAGCGAGAATTCAAATAAAATCTGCAATTTACACTGCGATAATTTGTTTTATCGTTTTCCTGCTGATGTTGATTTACAAAATTACAATTGATGTAGAGCAGAGTGTAAAGTTTACGGAGGTTATTTTTGTCCCGACGATTGAGGAGCAAATTCAAAAGCCGTCATTTGGTGGTGGCGCATCCAGGACAGGGAAAACATCACCAACCGCTGTGAGAACCATTAACCTGCCAAAGATAAATTTGCCAACAAGGTTTACTATAACCGAAGAAGAAGTTTTGCCTCAAAAGTTTGCTGAAAAAATTGATGCGATTGAGAGAACGGGAGAGATTACGGGAGCGGGTTTCAGCATTGGGAAAGTCGGCAAAGATGCAAGTTTTGGGAAGGAGATAAAGCCAGAAATTGGGGTTTCGGGTTTGAGTAAAAGTGGCATCGGTGAATTGAAAAAGGATTTTTCCGGTTCTGGTTTTTCTACGATGCTTTCTTACAGGATTGAATGGGAAGGCAAGATAAATCGCATCAAGGTAAGTGGTGAGATGCCGAGGTTTCCGGAAGGCGTGAGGGAATCTGCTATTGTTAAGTTTAAAGTTGTCGTTTTACCTGATGGGACAATTGAAAGAATTTTTCCGATTGAAAAGGCAAATCCGGAGTTTGAACGCTCGGTTTTTGAAGCGTTGCAATCGTGGAAATTTAACGCAATAAGTGAAAATGTTAAGCAGAGCGGGGTTATAATTTTCAATTTTAAAGTTGAATGATTTAAATTCAACAAATCAAAAACGGAGGTGTAAAATTGGACTGGGTTTATGCCCTTCTTCTTGTGTTTTCAATTTTCGGGGTTATAGGAGTTTCTGAAATTTTGAGGAAAATTTTTCGCTTTGATCCAGAAGTAACGAGAAAAGTGATTCATATTTCCGTTGGGGTTGCGGTTTTCCCGGCACCGCTTATTTTTTCAAGTTCAATTCCGGTGATCGCCGTTGCGATATTTTTTATTCTCGTCAATTTTTTGAGTTTAAAGATAAAACTTTTCAAGGGGATGGATTCAGTTGCACGGCAGACCTATGGAACTGTTTATTATCCGCTTGCTTTTTTAATTCTTGTCATTTCTTTCTGGAAAAATTATCCTGCCTTAATTTCAATCTCAATGCTTATACTTGCGATAGGTGATGCGGTTGCTGCGATAGTCGGGGAAAGTGTTAAGAGTCCAAAAATTTACAATCTCACTGGAGATAAAAAGTCAATAGAAGGTTCAGCTGCGATGTTTATCACTTCGTTTTTTATTGTTTTTCTATCTTTAATTTTTATGAATAACTCAAAACTTTGGTGGGGCGATGTTTCAAATTTTTCAATTGATAAAATTTTTTTGATCTCGCTTCTTACTTCGTTTTTCGTTATGATTGTTGAAGGGCTTGGTTCTTACGGATTGGATAATCTCTTTCTCCCGCTTGCATCTGCTTTTATGCTCCATGCACTTGTAGTTGCAGATAAATTAAATCAATTTTTGTTTGCATTTTTGCTTGCCTTTTTAATTTCTGTTGTTTCTTACAAATTGCGTTTTTTATCTCTCAATGGTTCGGTTGGGACATTTGTGCTTGCTGTTGTAATTTTTGGCGTCGGCGGATGGAAATGGACTGTTCCAATTCTTACCTTCTTTGTTCTGTCAAGTTTAATTTCAAAAGTTGGAAAGGAAAGGAGGAAAAAATTTGACTTAATTTTTGAGAAGTCAAGCACGAGAGATATTTATCAGGTTTTTGCGAACGGTGGAATTGCGGGTGTGGTTGCTTTGATTTATCATTTCTATCCGAGTGAAATTTTTTATTACACTTATCTTGCAACTATTTCATCTGCGACATTTGACACCTGGGCAACGGAAGTTGGGACTTTGTTTTTATCAAAGCCACGGTTGATTACAAATTTGAAACTTGTGGAACCCGGGACATCGGGTGGAGTTTCAGTTAAGGGAACATTGGGCGGGATAATTGGCTCAATTGCTATTTTTGCAAGTGCGACATTCTGGATAAAGTGGGAATTTGTGAAGTTTTTGATTGTTTTAGTTGCTGGTTTAATTGGTAGTTTTGTTGATAGTTTTCTCGGGGCAACGATTCAGGCACAGTATAGGTGTAAAGTTTGCGGGAAGACGACGGAGAAAAAATTTCATTGTGATGGCTTTGCTGAGTTAATTCGTGGCAAAAGGTGGCTTAACAATGATTTTGTTAATTTCGTCTGCACAACTTCAGGTGCATTCGCAGGGTTTATTTTGATGGTGGTTTGAAAATAAAAATTTTTGAGGCGATGCCTTTCAAATTCAATGAGGATATAGCGATTGCAGATGTTGCCGTTGAAGTTTGGGCTGATACAATTGAAGATTTGTTCTGTGATTCAGCGCTTGCTTTGAGCGAAGTTATGGTTGACACGAAAACAGTTGAGCCAAAAATTGAAGAAACGATTGATTTAAGTTCAAACTCGCTTGATATGTTGCTTTACGATTTTTTGAGCGAGATAGTTTATTTCAAAGATGCGAAATCTTTGCTTTTTTCAAAGTTTGAGGTGAAGATAGATAATTTGAATTTGAACGCTAAACTCCGTGGGGAGCAGATAGATAGAGAAAAACACAGTTTGCGAATTGATGTTAAGGCAGTGACACTTTATAGATTTAACCTTCATAATGAGAATGGTATCTGGCGAGCTGAATTTGTGCTTGATATTTGAAGGAGGTGTTGAAAAAATTTTCAAAAGGTTTTATCTTTTAACAAAAACAAAATCAAGGAAATGAAATTGGCACAGGAATTAAAAAAATGGGCTTTGATACTCGGTTCATCAAGTGGATTTGGAGCTGCAACTGCGATTGAACTTTCAAAAAATGGCTACAATATCTTTGGCGTCCATCTTGACCGGGCAGCTACGATGCCAAATGTTGAAAAAGTTATAAATCAGATTAAGGAAAACGGAGTTGAAGTTGAATTTTTCAATGTGAATGCGGCAGACCACGAGAAGAGAAAAGAAGTTCTTGATGCAATTGAAAAAAGATTTGCAAATGAACCATCAATAATAAAAGTTGTTCTTCATTCGCTTGCGTTCGGGACGTTGCGACCTTACATTGCGGAAAATCCAGAGGAACAGGTGACGCCAAAGCAAATGGATATGACTCTTGATGTTATGGCACATAGTTTAGTTTATTGGGTTCAGGATTTGTTTCATCGGAAATTGATAGGGAAGGGGACGAGAATTTTTGCGATGACGAGCGAAGGTTCAACTCGTGTTTGGGCATATTATGGACCTGTATCAGCAGCAAAAGCAGCTCTTGAGTCACACATAAGGCAACTTGCCTATGAACTTGCAAAGTATGGAATAACTGTCAATGGAATAAGAGCGGGCGTTACGGATACGCCAGCGTTGAGAAAAATTCCCGGAAATGAACAGATGATAGAGTATTCACTTAAAAGAAATCCGTCGGGCAGATTAACAACGCCTGAGGATGTGGCGAAGGCAATTGTTCATTTAAGCCACGATGATATGCAATGGGTTACAGGGAACATCATAGGAGTTGATGGAGGTGAGTTTATAGCTGGTTAAATTTTGAGGCGGGCTTAAAAGCCCGCCTCTTCTTTTAAATCATTTTTTCAACATTTAAAACAAACGCATGTATTCCCTCATCTTCAAATCTTCTGTCAAGGATTTTCACTTCATTTAAAAGATTTTCAACTTTCTCATCTTCAATAACTGTTAAAATCATCGTGTTAACTTCCGGCCACACATGAGTTCCAAAGTGCGGTTCACCTTTGTCAGAACCCTGTCCGTAAACATCATTCAACTTTGTATATCCACGGATATTTAATTTCTCAAAAACATCAAGAACTTCATCTTCAAGCGCCTGATTAAAAACGAGGATGACGAGTTTCATTTAACCTCCGCCTTTTTATGTTCAAAAATTGAATAAACTGTTGGGACGAGAATAAGCGTTATCAAAGTTGAAAATGTCAAACCACCGAGCATTGTTATTCCAAGCGGGCGCCAGAGTTCAGAACCTTCGCCTCTGAAAATCGCAAGTGGCAAAGTTCCAAGAATTGTCGTCAAAGTTGTCATAAGCACGGGACGAAGTCGTGTTCTTCCAGCTGTTGTTATGGCTTCGTAAAGTTCATAACCTCTGGCTCTTAAAAGGTTTGTGTAATCAACAAGAACAATAGCATTATTTACAACGATTCCAACAAGCATTATAAGACCCATAAACGCTGTCAATCCAAACGGAACGCCAAACAAGAGAAGCCCAAGGACAACGCCTGTGAAAGCAAATGGAACAGAAAACATTATGACAAATGGATGGAGCAACGATTCAAATTGAGATGCCATTATCATATAGGTTAAAATAATTCCAAGGAGCAAAACCTGGAAAAGATCTGAGAAAGCCTTTGCCTGTTCCTCAACCTGACCGGCAAATTTTATCTCAACTCCCGGCGGTATGTCAAGATTTTTTATCCTCTCTTGTAAATCTTTTACAACATCTCCAAGTGCTCTACCTTCAACATTCGCTCCAACAGGTATAATTCTTTGTCTATCTCTTCGCTGGATTTCAATCGGTGAATATGTATCATAAATTCTGGCGATGTCTTTGACCTTAACTATGTTTCCTGTTAATGTTCTAATCGGTATTTCACTCAAGTATGATATGCTATTCCTCAAATCAGAACCGGGTTGAATTGTGATATCGTATTCATCGCCAAGTTCTTTATAAGTCGTTGCTTTAAGTCCGTAAATACTTGATCTTATCGTTGCAGCTATTATTGTTGTGTTAAGTCCAAGCGATGCGCTTTTTTGTTTGTCTATTTCAATTCTTATCTCTGGAGTTAATCCGCTCCTGCCGATTTGGACATCTTTTGCACCGGGTATTTTTTCAAGTTCTAATTTTATTTGTTCGGCAACTTTTGAAGTTAAATTCAAATCGTATCCTGTAACTTCAACTGTTAATGGTTTTCCACCGCCGAAAAGCAGAGCTTGAAAGTCAGAACCGCGCGAAATTTCAAATTTCTCAATTCCAGGAATTGACTTAACTCTTTCTCTGATTTTAGCACCCAATTCCTGCGCTGTCATCGTTCTTTCTTTTAATGGAACTAATCTTGCACCAACGGTTATAACATTGTTTCCTTCAACCTGACCGGTTATTGTCGCAAAACCTTGCTCTGATGTCCCAGCTCTCATAAAGATGTATTTTCTCCATTTTTCCGGTATTTCTTCGCGAACAATTTGTTGGATTTGTTCGCCTATTTTTATTGATTCTTCAAGCCGCGTTCCAACGGGGAGTTGAGCGATAACTTGAATCTGTCCTGTATCGCTTGCCGGGAAAAATTCAAATCCAACAAATCTGAAGAGTATAAATGAGCTAAGGAAGATAACAAGAGCGCTTACAATAACAATTAATTTATGTTTCAAAGCCCAAGATATCATCTTTCCATATGAATTTTCAATTGCTCTGAACCATCTTTCGCTTGTTTCAAATAGATTTGCAAGGAACTTGTTTCTTATCTTTTCCTGTGCCTTTAACCATTTTGATGCAAGCGTTGGTGTTAAAGTAAGCGATGCAATAAGCGAAGTTATAACCATAACCGTTACAAGATATCCAAGCTCTTTGAATAGAAAACCGGCAATTCCAGTCAAAAAAGCAAGTGGCAAGAAAACGGCAATATTTGTAAGCGATGAAGCTGAGATTGCAAGTCCAATCTCATTCGCTGCTATAACAGATGCTGTCTTTGGGTTTTCTCCTTTTTCAATATGTCTTGTTATGTTTTCAAGGACGACAATTGCATTGTCAACAACAATTCCAACGGCAATCGCAAGAGAAGAAAGAGAGATAAGATTTATAGTTCCACCAATAAAGTAAAGAGTTATAAATGCGACGATGAGCGAAAAAGGAATTGTCAGAATAATTATCAAACTTGCTCTAATTTTTCTCAAAAGGAGCAAAACGACCAAAATAACAAAAACAGCACCGTAGACAACAGCATCGCTCAGGTTTTTTATGGAATTTCTTATAAAATCGGAAGAATCAAAGGCAATGTTAAGTTTAACATCTTTAGGAAGTGTCTGCTGGATTTTTGGCAAAATTTTCTTTACGGCTTCAACAACTTCAATAGTGTTTGCTGTTGCCTGCTTCTGGATAAAGAGCAAAACGCCAGGTGTATTATTAATTTTAACATAAAGTGTTTGTTCCTTTATCGTGTCAATTACATCAGCGACATCTCTTAAATAAACAAGCGCACCTTGATAATTGCCTATGACTGTTGATTTGATCTCTTCAATATTTTTAAATTCCCCTGGAACACGGACATTGTATTCTTTCATACCAACTTTTATTATACCTGCTGGTAGAGAGAAATTTTCCGCTTGGAGGACCTGTGCAATTTGAGGGATTGTTAAGTTATACGCTTCAAGTTTTTTGGGGTCAACTTTTATCAATATTTCTCTTTGTGGACCACCTATAGCAAATACAGCGCCAACACCAGGGACCTGACGCAACGGTTGCGCGATTTTATCTTCTATGATTTTGTTAATTCCCGGGTAACTTTCACTTGAATTAATTCCAATCATCATAACCGGTAATGTTGAAGTGCTGAACTTGAAAATTGAAGGTTCTTCCGCATCATCGGGTAATCTTCTTTTAACTCTGTCAATAGCATCTCTCACATCGTTTGTCGCTTCCGCTATATCTGTTCCCCATGTAAAGGTTATTGTAACAATTGATATGTTATCTTTTGAGTTTGAGGTTACCTTTGAAACATTATTAATTGTGCTAACTTGTTCTTCAATTAACTTGGTCACCTTTTGCTCAACATCTTCAGCTGATGCGCCGGGGTAAATTGTAACAACGCTTATAGCTGGCGGTTCAAGTTTCGGAAGAAGATCCACAGCAAGTCGCATGAATGCAAACGCTCCTAAAACTGCAAGAGCAAGATAAAACATTATAACTGTAACCGGTCTATTTACAGCAAGTTTCGGTAAATTCATTTTGTAACCTCCATATTTTGTTATTCAACGATTTTAACTTTGGTTCCATCCGCAAGTTTTGCCTGACCGGAGAGCACAACAAATTCACCTTCATTGACACCATTTAGAATTTCCACTTCACCATCAAATTTTTTACCAAGGATAACATTTCTTCTATTTGCGGTTTCATTTTTAACGATAAAAACATAATTCACATTTGATCCCGGAAGCGGAACAATTGCCGACTCAGGAACTATAATTCCACGACCTTGTCCGATTTTTATTTTAACCCTTGCAAACATACCGGGTCTGAGCAAAAGTCCAGGATTCGGGACTTCAATTTCTGCTGTAAAGGTTCTTGACACTGAACTTAAAGCAGGGTTCTTTTGAGCAACTTTCCCAATGAAAACTTTATCAGGATATGCATCAACATATACTTCCGCTGGTTGATTCAATTTTATCAATGGGAAGTCCTTTTCTGCGATACTTAACTTAATTTTTACCATATCCATTCGCATTAATGTTATTATTCCGGGACTTCCACCGCCTGCCGGAACAAGTGTAAAGACCTCGCCTTCGTTCATAAGTTTTTCTGTGACTATCCCATCAAACGGGGCTCGTATCTGCGTGTTTGAAAGCATAAGCTCATAAGATGCTTTTGCGGATTCATAGTTTGCTTTTGCTCTTTCAAGTTGTTGTTCTGGAATTGAGCCGGTTTCAAAAAGTGATTTCATCCGTTTATAGTCGGACTCAGCAAGTTCAAATTGAATTTTTGCCTGTGTTAATTGTTGTGTGTTCATTTGAACAAGCAGTTGCCCCTCTTTAACGAAGTCACCTTCCTTAACATAAATTTTCTCAATCGTCCCCGACATTTGCGCACCGATCCTCGCCTTTTGATATGGCTCAACTGTCCCGGCGTATTCAAGAATTACATCGTAATTTTTCAT
>CAZQJI010000069.1:0-10218 GCA_964593475.1 uncultured Bacteroidota bacterium
ATCTTGAAGCAAGTGTTTCAACAATTCAAGATTAACTCTCTCAATGCCAGTTTTAGTCTTAACAAACGAAGCGATGAATGTGAGATTCATTTTTTGCTATTGTTTTTATTCGCCATCGCAAATATTGATTCATAAAATTCTTTTAATAATCCAACCAAAGTTCCAATGTTATAATTTTCATTTACTAGGGCAACTGCTTTCCTACCAATTTCAAAACAATAATTTTTGCTTTCAACGCAAAGTGATATCTTCTCAACAAACTCATCATCGCTGTCTGCAATTAATATATTTTCCCCGTCTTTATACTTAATTCCCTCAGCCCCAATGGTTGTTGAGATTACCACTTTTCCAAGCGACATTGCTTCAATTATTTTAACCCTTATCCCGCTTCCAGCAAAGAGCGGAACAACCATTATCGCTTTTGTTTTCATAAATTCCTTTGAATTTTCAACTTCTCCAACAACCTCAACATTTGGAAATTTATTTTTTCGCAAAAATTCCCATTTATCAGAATTTCTACCAGCAATGTAAAATTTTAAATCCGGAAATCTGCGATTAATTTTACCCCATACATTTTTTAAAAACCACTCAAGTCCCTGTTGATTCGGAAACCAATCAAGAGCTCCAATATAAAATAAAGATGGAAACTCAACATTTTCAAAATCTATTCCCTCGCTATTTTCAATTTCAAATCCCGCTGGAATTACAATTGAAGGAATCCCATCTGCTCTTAAAATTTGAGCATCACGCTCAGTAATCGGAATAATAGCATCATAAAGATGAATTCGCCCGAGTTCATAACTTTTCAATCTTTTCGCTTGAAGTTTAAGCCAGTATCTTTTTAAAATTGATTTTTCAAATTCTGCATATCGCTCAAGGATTTCATATTCAACATTATGCGCACGCATGACAATTTTTGCGTTTGAATGTTTTCTTATCAGCTCAACATACGGGCTTAAGTAAAGACCTTCAAGTTGAACGATGTCAAAGTTTTCGCTCCGTAACAAATTGACAAGTTTTTCAGCAAAATCTTTTGATGAGCCGTATCTCCAGATGTGATATGCTTCTTTTTGAAAAAGATTTATGAAAAATGGAAACGGTTTAATTTTCGTATCAACATTAGCTGAATGAAAATTTATCTTTTGTCTCAATTCAACGGGTATATCATCAACATTGAAACTTCTCTTGTAGGTGTTCATCGCAAGCAATGTTACCTTACAACCGAGTTCAACAAGCGCTTTAGCAAAACTCAAAGTCACATAGCTTCCACCATCTTTTGGAGGATAAGGCATCTTATGTGCGAGAATTAAAATCTTCACTTACTCTTTGATTTAATTTTTTCAATTAAATTTTTCCCATATGGATAAAGCGAGATTAATGTCGCTAAAACAACTGCTGAACTTAAAACAAAACTTATCTTGCTTCCAAGTTCAAATTTATCATCTTTATAAACAAAGATAACTTCATGCTCGCCTTCTGGAACGACAACGGCTCTAAAGACATAATTTGCTTTAATTATCGGGACTTCTTTACCATCAATAAAACATTTCCACCTCGGATACCAGGTTTCACTTAAAAACAAAAGATTGTTCCCCGACGCCTTCACTTTTAGTTTTATTTTTTGAATCTGGTATTCTAAAATCTGAACATACGAATTAGAGTCAGGTGGTTCAATCTTAACATTCAAATCATTTTCAAGATAAACAACTTCTCGTGGATTAAATTCAGCATTTCGCATTTTTAAAAGAATCGTGTAAGGATCGGAAACTTGATATGATTTAACCAGAAAAGCTCTGGGCAGATGATTCGGGTTGAAGATAACTTTTCTTGTCCCATTAAAGACAAGATTTCCGTAAATTGAGTCATAGCGATCGCTTATCACATACTTGACATTTAAAAGATTTAAAACGAATGGATTTGTAATACCAGCGACATCAATTAAATCCTGGTAAGTTCTCATCTTTGCACCATGATAGCCGAAGACATTTTGAAGACGATATAAAGCAAGGTGATTTGACATAACAGGTTGACCACCAGAAAGTTCAAGAACCCGATAAAGCGTTGTATCCTGTTTAATGTATTGAACATAATCAGGTGGATTGTAAATTGAAATTAACTCTTCCCTATCCGAATAATGTAAAGTCATAAAATCAACTCGCCATAAGTCAAAAATAACGATCAAAGCGATGGCTAAGTTAAATAAATTGGGTTTTATCGTTTTTGAAATAAGCAAATAGGTTAAACCGAAGAGAAGCGCCGAAAGTATGAAGAAAATCCTTAAATCTTTGATGAAATTATCAAATATGAATTGATAAACATAAAGCGCAACTCTATTGTAAATTTCCTGATTCACAAAACCAAAGTTGCTCTGTATAACTTGTGCTATTGCTTTATTTGTTGCAAATGTTGATTTGTAAATATCTGAAATAAAACCAGGGAATAAAATTGTAATGATTAAAAACCCAAGTGAGATAAAGGTTAAATTTCTGAACCAGTTTTTTATTCGTTCATTTGCCCCATTTTTATAAAAGTTTAAGATTGAGTTCAATCCAAAACCCGCAAGAAAAGGAACAGCAAACATGACAAGCGACAAAATCATACTTGGAACACGAAAACGATTGAAAAACGGGACATAATAGAAGAAAACATCGTAAAGGAGCGGAAATTCTTTACCGAATGAAATTAGAAGTGAAATCAAACTTAAAAAGAACAAAAATTTGACAAACAAGTTTTTAAAATTAAAAACGATTCCGATAATTGCCAGTATCACGACAACAGCACCGAGATAATTAGGTGCATCTGTAAACGGCATCGGTCCGAAATATGTGTTCATTCTAACAGTTTCACCGCCGGTTAAAACACCGCTGTAATTTCGCCAGCCAAATCCATAAATTGAAGGTATGAAAAAAGTTAAAACTTCGCCGGGGCTAAATGACCATTGAGTTGCATATTCATAATCAAGCCCGCTTTTTGTAGATTTGGAAACATTTTGTTGTTGATTTAAAACCTTCTCAGTTATTGGCGGCTGTCCACGAATTGAATATTTATTGTATTCAAGCACGGGAAGATATTTATCAAGAAAAATTCCAAACGAAAGGATCGTTGCAATAGCAAACAGAACTGCTGAACGAATAAGACCAAGAAGATTTTCTTTTTTTAGAATTTTATCAACAAAATAAATCAAGAAATAGAGCCCAACAGCAAGATAAACGTAAAACATCATTTGAATGTGTGATGCTGAAAAAATTATCCATAAACATATAGTCAGCAGTGAAAAGTATAAAAGTTTGAATTTTTTTGTTAGTTCATCAATCAGCAATAACACATATGGAAAAATTGACATCGTAATGATTTTTGTTTGATGACCAACGGTTACCCAAACGATGAAGAAAGTTGAAAACGACATTGAAAATGAAACCACAAATGCTACGAATTTATTCATCCCCTTTTGTCTTGCAAGAAGATAAGCACCGATTGACATAACCACAAGATAAATAACCATATAGAAAACTATATCAAAAACTTCACGATGCGGGAAAAACGAAGCGAAAAAATTTATAATGAAATCTTTTATCACACCAAGTAAATCAAAAGGTCTTTCAGGTCCAACATTTAAACTCGCATATCCAGGCATACCTGAAAAAATATACGGATTCCATAGGAGTGGGACTTTTTGATTTCTTGCATCTTCAGAAAGAGCACCCCAACTTTTAAAAGCGATTATATCACCGGATATAAAAATTTTTCCTTTCAACAATGCTTCGTTGAAAAAAATTAGAAAAGCAAGAACAATAAGAAGGACATAGACAAGTGAATGATATTTGGGGTTGATTAATTCTTTGTTTGATTGCGTTTGAGTTTTTTGAGGATGTTTTTTCTTTTCCGGCATAGTGTAAAAAGTTTGTTTTAACTTGTTAAAAATTAACAAAATTAGTGAAAATTTCAAACATGGGGAAGTGCTTGAACTTTTGCGCTTAGAAACAAAAAAGCGGGAGCAAAAGCCCCCGCTTTGTGAAATGGATTTTTTAGTTTAGCAACACACTACATAAAAACAATCATTTCAACAGAATCATCTTCTTGAAGTCGCTGAACTCTGGCGTCGTCAATTTGTAAATATAAACTCCACTTGGCAAATTACCAGCATCAAAATTAACTCTGTGAATTCCCGCCTCATATCTTTTATCAGCGATCAATGTTTTAACTTCAACTCCAATAGCGTTGTAAATCTTCAATGTCACATTTGTTGCCTTTGGTAAGTGGAATTCAATCGTCGTGGTTGGGTTGAATGGATTTGGATAATTTTGCAGGAGTTTAAATTCTCTCGGGACAAGAGAAGCGTTATCTTTCACACTCACTGCCATAGATAATTTTGCCATTTGCTCGGTTGTCAACGGCGCCACATATGTGCTTAATTCCTGTCGTAAATCAGTTCCAGATTTAAGGAAAACCCACTTTGTCGGGTCAGTTGCTGTTGTATCAAGTCGTCCTGTGTAATCAACAAAATCAAATTCTAACGATGTCATCCAATCTGGTGGGACAGGGATAACTCCTTTTGTATTAATGAGTTTTTTCTGCGCAGTATCCCACTTTACAACATAAATTTTCCCCGTTTGATTATAGGTCTGGACATTTTGATTATTATGGCATTCTGAACATTGTCTTGTTGAATCCTTCGGCATAATTATGTGAGCTCTGTATGGCGCAATCGTAACAAACGATTTGCCTTGATATGTCAATGACATCAAAGTTCCAGAATAGACCTTGTTCTCTGGCATCCTTCTAACAAGGAGCAAGAATCCGTGCAAAACTCCATAAGGTCTTTTGATTTTCGCCTGAATTTCGCTTTCAAAGTGGCAGTTATAGCACGAGATAACGGTCTTGGCGTGGCAAGCAGTGCAATGAACTTTTGCAGAGTGGATGTTATGAGCTTGATTGCTGGCAAGTGGAGTATGGCAATTTTCACATCTGACTTCTGTTGCCCCCGGATCCAACCAGGATGCATAGCTTGTTCCATCACCATGCATTTCTTTCTTGGTGTGGCAATTCATGCATGTCATACCTTTTGAATAGTGAACGTCAACCCCGGGATACAATGCTTTCTCTCTCGCTTGCCTGCTGTGGCATTTCAAACAAATTTGTTCTGGAACTGTCGTCCCCTGTGAAAAGTTATGGCAGTCATCGCAATTAGGATCATAGGTCGCTGGATCAATTGGCGTTCCATTGGCTTTTGTTCCAGGGTGACATTTCAAACAATTGACATTCTCAACGGGGATGTTGGTAATGTTCTCAAAGCCACCATTTGCTTTACTATACCAGGTTCGCTTCCCTTCCCTTGTTTTGTGCAAGCTTGTTGGGAAGTTAGAAGGGTCTTGAGCAAATAGATAGGTTGCTACGAATGAAATCAGGAGCGCTAAAAGTAGTGATTTTTTCTTCATGGCTGTTTCTCCTTATTTTGTTTTTGATTTTTAAGCTGGAATTTGCTCACCAATTTTCCAGCTGTAAACAGGTGCTTTTTTAAGATATTTCTTCTGTTTGCTTTTTTCTATGCAAAATTGCCTCAGCCACAAGATCAACTATACCTTTAACTTTGACATTCAAAGCATAATAATTATTCAAATCCCCAAGTTGAAGTTTACAATTTTCGCAAGCAGCAGCTACAATTTTCGCTCCTGTTTTCTTTATTTGTTCTGCTTTTGGTTTTCCAGCTTTCATTCTCTTTTCATAATATTCAGGCAATGCAACTAGACCTCCACCTCCACCACAGCAGTAGTTCTCTATCCCATTTGGATTCATATCACGAAAGTCCTTAACAACTTTTCGCAAAATAAATCTCGGCTCTTCAAAAATTCCACCTGTTCTTGCAAGATTACACGAGTCATGATATGTAACAGGTTCCTCGTGAACAGCGTCAACATTTAACAATCCTTTCTGAATATATTCAGCGACAACTTCAACAATGCTTCTTATTCTAAACGGAAATGTTTCACCAAACCAATTCGGTGCATCCCAGACAAGTGCAGCGCATGCATGACCACATTCAGCTACAACGACTTCCTGAACTTTTAATCTTTTTGCTTCATCTATAATTCGCTTTGCGATTTTTTTCGCCCTTTCAACATCTCCAAGGAAAACACCATAATTCGCAGCTTCATACAAACTCAATGTCCAATCTTCACCAACTTCATTAAAAATTATCGCCGGTGGCAAAATTGTGTGTGCTCCAGCAAGTGCAACATATAAAATTCTTGCACCTTCTTTCTCAACGGGTATTTTCGCATTGGGATTTCCGGTTATCTCCTGAAGTTCTTTCTCAAGTTCAGAGATTTGCTGAATAAACATATCTTTGAAAACCTCAGGATTCTCACCTTTAGCAATAGCAGCATCAGCAAGCATAACGAGAATTTCCGGAGCTCTTCCTGTGGCAGTAGCCATAGCTCTTATAGTTCTCATCACAAGAGGTGTATCAACACCAAGTGGACAATTAAATGTGCATCTCCTGCACAATGTGCATTCTGAAAATGCCATTTCAACAAGTTTGTCAAAAGTATTTTCATCAAGTTCACTTGCATTCACAAGCCCGGATAAAAATTTACCCAAAAAGTTATGTCTCTTTCTGTAAAATTTCCGAACCTGTTCAGCTCTGTATGCCGGGACATGCTCAATTTTCGGCTCAGAAACATAATAATGGCAGGCTTCTGCGCAAATTCCACATCTTGCGCAAACTTCAAGCGCCGTCTTTAAAGGTTGATTCAGCTGTTTTTCAAAAATTTCTATCGCTTTTTGAACTGTTCCATTATTTGCCATAGCTTACCTCCGTAAATCTGTGGACAATTCCTCTTTTACCAAGATGAAGTCCAAAGAAAAATCTTGAAAAGAAGAAATAAATACAATGCTTTATTTTCCCTAAAGGAGCATAAATTAAAGTAATGCCAGAAGTTAAATACATCGGCACTAAAAATTGCTCATTAAACACTGACAAAGCTGTAAATGTAAGAAACAAACTTACAAGAAAAACCGAGATAAAATCATCGGGAGTGCTAATAGTCCTGAGATTTTTCTCTGCAATTCGCATTATAATTCCAGCATAACCCATCAAAGCACCAAAACCAGTTAACACAGCGATAACCAGCATAAGATTGTGGTTAACCTCATTAAAAAGTAAACTGATAATCAAAGCAAACAAACCAGCAAAAATTCCAATGTGAAATAACACGCCTCTCAAATACGCAACCCAGTGTCTTCTTGTGCTTTCTTTTTTCCAGGGAAGCATTCCAGTTGTAAATGAATAAAACACGCCTACCTTCCACGAACCTTTCGGTCTCGCATAATCAGCAGGAAATCGGAGTTTCTTCGTGCTTAAATAGTGATATACAACTCCGCCAATGAAGAATATCAATGATATAAGCGCAATTGCTCTTGCAAATTCAAGCATCATTTTTCATCTCTCACTTTACTTTTTTAATTACAAATCTATATTCCTTACCCTGTTGTTCAATTGAAATTAATTCCTGTCCGCTTGCTTTTGCCCATGCCGGGACATCAGCCATAACCCCCGGGTCAGTTGCAATTCCTTCAATTATTGCACCGACAGGTAAATCTTTAATTGCCTGTGATAATTTAACAATTGGCAACGGGCAAAGTAATCCTTTGAGGTCAAGAACGAGATCTGCTTTTATTTCGCTCATCTTTCCAATTCCTTTTTTAGTTTTAAATGAATAATGTTATTTTTGAATTTCTTGCTTCTTCAAGAAAAGTCGCAACACCAGCAGGAGCTGAAACCTGTGGTATAAGTTTATCATGTGTTAATTCCATAACTTCCATGCTCATTTGGCACGGAACAAGTTTTACACCAAGTTCAATTGCCATATCGCGAAGTTGATTTAACATTGCAACATTTTTCGCTTTCATCATTTTCTTAAACATCCACCTACCTATCCCACCGAAATTCATTTTGCTTGGTCCAACGCTATTTATATCTTTCAGCATAAACCCGAGAAGCTTCCCGAAGAAACTTTTACCGGTTTTTTCGGATTTTTTAATCGCTTGTAATCCCCAGAATGTAAAAAACATAGTCACCTCCATTCCTGATGCTGCTGCTCCAGTTGCAATAATGAATGCAGCCATCAGTTTGTCCATATCTCCACTGAAAACGACCATTGAAAGTTTGTTCTGTTCCATTGTGCTTTTATTAATTTGTTTTCACAAAATTTCAGTTTTGACAAGATACTTCTTTATAAGTTCCTTTAGTTCATCACAACTTTTGATTGAATTGTAAACTTCACATTCGCGACATTCATTCGTCGCACACTCACCCTGCAACTTTTCTTTGTTCAACCAGCACGGCTTTTCATAATCAAAATACGCTGGACATGAATTTCTTATTTCATTTGGACATCTCTTTATCTCCCAGCAAGGTATCAAAGCAAGCAACCTTCTGATCCCGGATATGCTTATTTTCTTTTCGGAAATTGTCTTCTTTATACATTCTATCCTCTCCATGTCATATTCGCTGAACAATCTATGTCCGCTTTCCTTTTTATACGGAATTATCAAACCCTCCCTCTCATACATCCTGATTGTATGTTCGGATATTCCAAGTCGTTGAGCAACTATGCCGATCGGGAAAACAGGTTCTTTTTTATCAATTGGTTCCATATGATCTTCTAATTTTTGCTCTAAAAAATCTATACTCATAAATCAAGATTTCAAATCCTATGCCATTATTGAAATTATTGAAATTCAATCAGGAGTTTCTACAGATAGGATAATTGAAGTGTGGAAACTAAGGACATTTAGATTTTGGGAGTGAAATTTTAAGACAAAAAACCCGGGGACGTATCCCCGGGCTGGATTGGGACAGAACGGAGAGAGGAGGATAAGGAAAACTACTTCACAAGCAGCATCTTATTTTTCAGGACTCTATTACCCGCTTTCAAAACATAGAAGTAGGTCCCAGAAGCAAAATTGCTCCCATCAAACTGGACAACATAATGACCTGCTCTCTTGAATTCATTCACAAGCGTTGCCACTTTCTGACCAAGGATATTGTATACCACAAGCTCAACCTGCGCATCTTCAGGTAGACCAAATTTTATCGTCGTAACAGGGTTAAACGGATTCGGGTAGTTCTGGCTTAAATAGTAATCTGATGGTATGCCACTTTCAGCAAGTTCAACGCTTGTTGGTTTGCTGAGATTCAACTTAAACGCAGTGGATTTGACAGATGGCGATTTCTTATCGGTAACCTCAACTCTCCAGTACAAGACAAGTGTCGTATCACCTGTTGGGAATAATGGGAACAATTCAGCGCCCCGCACATATTTAACAGTATCAGTTAAAGTATCAACCTTTACAGTGCTTGTTGATGTGAAGTTTGCATCTTTTGCGATTTTGAAGATATAAATCAAAGTATCTTCAGGAACATTCCCGTCCTTTGCTTTTGACCATACAAATTTAACTGTATCTGTTGAAAGTATATGCACAAATGCGCTGTCTCCGGGTGAAAGTAATGTTGCAGCTGTTGGCGGGAGATTAATAGTCACAAAGTCAGTTGCATAATACCTTGGTGAAATTTGATAACCGCCCGTATATACCGTTGTCCCAGATGTATATTGTGTTGCTATTCCAATTATGCTAACAGGATATTTTGGCTCGGGTTGACCATCAATATCGGTATCTCTATCAATTCTTACAGTTAATGTCTCACTCTTTGCAAATGATGTGAATACCATATTTGCATCAGAATTTACCGCTGGCCAGGCCGGTGATGTTGATGCTTTCCAGAGCGAGTCAATCTTTATCAGTTGACCCTCATACTGCTCAAAGTTAGCAAGGAATTCTGCAACAGTAAGTTTCTTTGGCGCTGGAAGTGGATAATTCTTTGCTATAACCTTGATTGATGTTGTATCAGTTGTCAATGGAACAATTTCAGTTAAACCTCTAAAGATATCAATCTTACCGATGACCATAAGGTAATCCCCAAGGTTAAAATTGAGAGCAACGCCAGATTTAAAAACATTCAATCCAGCTGTCTCATCTTGAATGTAATACGAAGTTGAAGGTGTGGTAGCAGATGCAGTATAATTTGGAGAAGTAACAACACCATAGACCAAGAGAGTATCGCCACTTGCCTTGTAATCAGGGATATAATCGCCATTTGCATCTTTTCTTGCTTCAGCAAGAGTTACAAGTTTTGCTGCTTTTCCGGGGGTAGTAACA
>CAZQJI010000070.1:0-10170 GCA_964593475.1 uncultured Bacteroidota bacterium
AAAATTGATGTTCCAACACCAAGATAAAGAACACCAAGCCAGGAACCAAAAGAAACACCTGAAAAATCAATCCTCACAAAATCATATAATCCGATCGGCAAATAAATCAAACTCCCAACCATCAAAGTAACCCCAGTGACATAAAGAGCGCCATACTTTATAATCATCGGTTTCCCAAGTATTGAATAAAGCGCCCAGAACATCGCACCAAACATTATTATAATGTTCCCTTTCAAATACTCAACATTTAAACTCAATCCATGCTCTGCAAAGACAATTCCAATGCCGATAAAACTTAACACAACGCCGAAAACTTTGTAAAAATTAACTCTCTCCCTCAAAAATAAAGCAGAGAACAACAAAGCAAAAATTGGAGTCATCGCATAAAGCAAAGATGCATTCGCCGGGGTTGTATATTTTATCCCGAATATAAAAGCGCCCTGATTCAACGGAACTGCAAGAAAACCCAGAATGAAAAACTTAAATCTATCCTTATGTTCAATTTTAACCCATCTATATTTTGAGAAAGAAATCAAAAATCCAAAACCAATTCCAGCGATCCCGGACCTTAAAAGTGTAAGCGTCATAGGTGTGATCTCCCTGACAACCGCCTTGGCAATTATGTGCGTTAAACTTGCTATCAATGTCTGTATCGTAAGCCAGAAATAGACCATTTTGAAATCTCAAATCATTCAATTTCAAATAAGTTAATGATTTCCCTACAACTTCCGACAAAAGCACCTTCATTTATAGCCATCCTGACAAATTCCTCATAAACAAAATCCCATCCTTTAAAATCAAACTCATCATAAACTGTATTATGGAATAGAACTGTCATCACACCGCCGAAAACTTTAACAACTTTGAACAACCCGATAATCTCAGCAAATATCTCTTCAATTGACTTAACACTTTTACCATACTGATAAACTGCATCCATAAAAACAATCGGGATCTCGTAAATTCTCATTTCTTCGTTTCTGTTAACATCAAAAATCTTGAATGGAAAAGAATAACCACATCTGAACCCGTGCCTTGAAACAAAACCAAGCGTTGAATCATATCTGAAACCAAGTTCGCTTTGAATAAAAGGCGTCGTCTTGAAATCATACCTCAAATAATGCTGTCTTACCCCGTCAACATCTGAACCAATGAAATCAGAGAACTTTTCTTTCTCACTTTTCATCAATTCAAATTTATCAAAAGCGTCAAAACTTGGATGGAATCCAATTTCAAATCCGTTTTTGTTCAAATTACGGACAAATTCAAACATAAACTCATCCCATTTATATCTCGCATCATATTTTGATCTACCGCCTGACTTTAAGAAAAATGTTGATTTGACGCCAAGTCCATTCTCAAACTCAAAAATTTTTCTCATTCCCTCACGATATGGATCATAATTTTTTGAAAAATAATAAAGGAACTTTGCAAATCTTTCTCTCCTTTTTTGAATTTCCTCACTTCCCATTATAAAATTATTCATAACTTCGTTGTAAACTCCAAACGGCGACCATTTTCTTAACACATCAACATCGTGGGTCAGGCACACAGCGAAATTTTTCCCATTCCAGTCCATTTGCTTGATTTCAAAACCGCATTTTTCAATTAATCTTTTCAAAATAAAAAAATAAAAATTAACAATTGGAAAATTTGCAACGCCAAGTTTTACAAGAAGATTTTCATCATCAGGAAAGCGACCGAATTCATCCTTTTTAGATTTAACCCTTTCATCCCACGACGAAAGGAAGTAAAAAGCGCAGGAAAAAATATCAAAATTTATCCTTAAAAGCTCACCAATCCCAAAAACTGGTTCACCGGTTATAAAGAAAACGGGAAGATTAAAGCCGTCAAATTCATCCGGGACAAGCGGACTTGATAACTTAACAAAATGGATCGTTGTAATTTCATACAATTCATCATATGCTTTGCGCTTCTCAAAAAGTTCAATTGCTTGATCGCTTCTTCCAATTGAGATGCATTTATTCCTGCGCAAAACATCAGCACCATAATAAATCAACAGATCATCATCGGAAGTTTCATCCGTTGAATTGATGAAGTCAAAATTAATCCTGTAAACAAGAGAAAAATTTTTCAAAACATACTCAATCCTTTTCCTGTGCGAATCGCTATCAACATCAAGAAAAACTTTTACCTGCATAGAGTCGCCTCACTTAACACTTACACTGCTTAAAGAGACAAAATCGTAAAGCGGAAATCTCTCGCAAAGTTCCCTCACCTGCTCTCTTACCTCCCTATAAACATTTTCGTTTCCGATGTTTGAAATAACCCTATCAATTAGCTCTGCTATAAATTCCATCTCTTGCTCTTTCATCCCACGGGTTGTAAGAGCAGGCGTCCCAAGACGAATTCCACTTGTGACAAGCGGACTTTTATCGTCAAACGGGACCATATTTTTATTCACAGTTATCCCGGCCTGTTCAAGTGCTTTTTCAGCATCTTTTCCCGTCACCCCTTTATTTCTCAAATCAATCAAGACCAGATGATTATCCGTCCCACCTGAAACAAGATTATATCCAAGTTGAATTAACTTATTCGCAAGTGCCTTTGCGTTTTTTATGACTTGAGATGAATACTCTTTAAACTCTGGTTTCAATGCTTCGCCAAATGCAACAGCTTTTGCTGCTATGACATGCATAAGGGGTCCGCCCTGAACCCCGGGCATAACAACACCATCAATTAATTCAGACATCATACGAAGGCGATCACCCTTGGGTGTCTTTACGCCGAATGGATTTTCCCTGTCTTTATACATCAAGATCAAACCACCACGAGGACCACGCAATGTCTTATGCGTCGTTGAAGTCACAATATCACAATATGGCAATGGATTGTTAAGTAACCCTGAGGCAATAAGCCCCGCAGGATGAGCTATATCAGCCATAAGATAAGCTCCGACTTTATCAGCTATTTCCCTGAACGCCTTATAATCATAATCTCTCGGATAAGCGCTTGCACCAACAACTATCATCTTCGGTTTTTCACGCTTTGCGATGTCTTCAACTTCATTCATGTCTATCCTTCCTGTTTCCTTTGAGACGCCATAAAAAACAGCACGATAAAGTTTGCCCGAGAAATTCACCGGTGACCCGTGCGTGAGATGTCCCCCGTGCGCAAGATTTAACCCGAGAATTGTATCCCCTGGTTGCAAAAATGTAAAATACGCAGCCATATTCGCCTGACTTCCCGAATGTGGTTGAACATTGGCATATTCACAATTAAAAAGTTTTTTGGCTCTTTCTCTCGCCAGATTTTCGGCTATATCAACAAATTCACATCCTCCATAATATCTTTTGCCGGGATAACCTTCTGCATATTTATTCGTCATCACTGAACCCATCGCCTCAAGCACAGCCCTTGAAACAAAGTTTTCACTTGCGATCAATTCAAGCGTATAATTTTGTCTTTCAACTTCGCCTGCAATTGCATTGTATATTTCAGGATCTTGCTCTTTTAATGTTAAAAACATGATCTTGAAGATGGATTTTGTTTTTAAATCAAAGATAACATCTCTTTTTCGCTTCAAACTTCAACCAATCCCGGAAATCCGGATGAGCAATTTCAATCAATGCTTTCGCTCTTTCTCTTATACTTTTGCCGTGAAGATAAGCAATTCCATATTCAGTCACAACATAATGCACATCTCCACGGGATGTCACAACACCTGCTCCTTCTGTTAAGACGGGAACTATCCTTGATATAGTTCCATTCTTTGCTGTTGAAGGTAAGGCTATTATCGGCTTCCCGCCTTTTGAGCGAGCAGCCCCACGAATAAAATCAACCTGTCCACCAATGCCACTGTAAATTTTATGACCTATTGAATCAGAACAAACTTGACCTGTCAAATCAATCTGCAAAGCTGAATTTATCGCAACCATCTTTTCATTTTGAGCGATTATAAAAGGATCATTCACATAGTCACTCGGATGAAACTCAAAAAGCGGATTATTGTCAATGAATTCAAAAAGTTTTTTCGTCCCGAGGACAAAACTTGCAACAACTTTCCCCCTGTGTAAAGTTTTTTTCTCATTATTCACAACTCCGGATTCAATCAACGGCAGAAGACCATCGCTGAACATCTCGGTGTGAATTCCAAGATCTTTTTTATCTTTCATAAAAAGCAAAACCGCATCCGGAATTCCACCAATCCCCATTTGCAAGGTTGAACCGTCTTCAATAAGTTCAGCAATATAGCCCGCAATTTTCCTGTGAAGGTCGGTAATTTCTTCCTTGGGTAGCTCAAACAAAGGTCTGTTTGACTCAACAAAGTAATGAATCTTGCTCACATGTATAAAACTATCTCCAAGAGCCCTTGGCATATTTGAATTTACCTCTGCTATTACAATCCTTGCGGTCTCAGCAGCTGCTTTTGTGCATTCAACCCCAACGCCAAAACTGCAAAAACCATATTCATCAGGTGGTGAAACAGTTATAAGCGCAACATCTATTTTGTATTCACCGCTGTAAAACAATTTAGGAATCTCGGATAAAAAAATCGGGACAAATTCAGCCCTGCCATCATTTACCGCATCTCTTACATTTGCACCCGTGAAAAAAGCACGATGTTTAAAATGCCCCTGCATTTCCGGCTTAACATAGGGAGCTTCGCCAAATGTTAAGATATGTGCTATTTCAACATTTTCAAGTTCATCTTTCCTTGCAACAAGTGCTTTTATAAGTGGCTCCGGTGTCGCACATCCGGGGTGAACCCAGACCTTATCACCTGATTTTATTACTTTAACTGCTTCTTCCGCTGTAACGGTTCTCTCCTTAAAGTGCTTTGTCCAGCTCATAATAGTTCTTCTATTTTTTTATATTCAAGATTGAAAATTTCAGCAATGTTTTTGTTTGTGCAAAAACCAGCATGAGTGTAAATCCCTTTGCCAAACGATGGATTCTCTTTCACTGTTTGTGAGAGTCCCTTCTCTGCAATCTCAATTATGTAAGGCAAACTTACATTCGTAAGAGCATAAGTTGCTGTCCTTGCAACATTTGAAGCCATATTTGGAACACAATAATGAATAACACCGTGCTTGACAAAAACAGGATTTGCAATTGTTGTCGGTCTGCTTGTTTCAACGCATCCACCCTGATCAATTGAAACATCAATTATCACAGAACCCGGCTTCATCTTTTTAACCATTTCCTCAGTGACGATCTTTGGCGTCAAAGCCCCATGAATTAAAACAGCCCCAATTAAAACATCAGCAAATTGAACTGCCTTTTCAATGTTATAAACACTTGCAATTGCTGTTTCAACTCTTTTGTCAAAAAGTTTTTCAACCTCACGAAGCTTGTCAATATCTTTATCAAGAACCACAACATGAGCACCAAGTCCAAGAGCTGCTCTTATAGCATTTTGCCCGACAACTCCAGCTCCAAGTATCACCACCGTCGCAGGTGGAACCCCTGGTATTCCACCAAGTACAATTCCCCTTCCTCCATCTTCATTTTGGAGATATCTTGCTGCAACGACGATCGCCATTTGACCCGCAATTTCACTCATCGCCTGAAGGATGGGAAGTCGTCCATCCGGGAGCTCAATTATTTCATAACCAATTGCAGTGATTTTCCTTTCAAGCAAAATCTCAATAAACTTTCGTGGTGCAACCGCAAGATGAAGGAAACCAAACAAAAGATGACCCTCACAAAGATAATTATAATCATCCTCCGTCGGGCGAGCAACCTTTACAACCATCTGAGCCCTCTTATAAACTTCCTCCCTTGAAAAAACAATCTTTGCCCCCATCTTCTCGTATTCAACATCGCTGAAACCACTATATTCACCAGCCGATGACTCAACATAAACCTCATGACCACGTTCAACAAGTGCTTTAACCCCCGCAGGTGTAAGTGCGACCCTTCTCTCAATAATTTTTTGCGTGTCAATGCTTTCCCTTGGAATTCCGATGTTCATTGTAGTTTTAAATTTTGATTTCGTTCCTTACAAATATACGAAAAACTTTTAACAAAACATTGAAATTAACAAGTTAACACCAACTCCAGCTGGAATGTTTTCGGAATGAAATTTTTACTTCGTGGACGACAGAGCAAGTTCATAAATCAATTTTCAACCCCGAAGTGAGGAAGCGATTAACTCAGCGAGAAATTTTGCATCCGGCTTTGGATTATATTTCATCGGATTTATATTAACCTCCAAACCAAACTTCTCACACTCCTTCAATGTCGTATCGCCAATTACAGCTATCTTTTGTCCGTTAAACTTAACATTTCCAAAAATCTCAAAAAAATTTCTCACGCTTGACGGGCTGAAAAAAGTTATAACTTTGATCTCCCCGCTTTCAATCATTTGCTTAACTTCCTCTTTCGCTTCCTCGCTGACATCCGGTTTTATCGTTTTATAAACAATAACATCATCAACCTCAAACCCGGAATCTCTTAAAAAATTGATCAAATTCTCATCTGCAAGATTTCCTCGTGGAAATAAAAACTTTCGCCCCGAATTTTTCTCAGAAAGAATTTTCTGAAGCAAACCTTCTTTATCCGATTTCTCCGGCAATTCATTCACAGTCAAACCATATTTCTCAATTTCATTTCTCGTCTTAACTCCGACTGCATGAAAGTTCTTCCCTTTCAAAATTTCAATTGATGAAAACTTCAAAAATCTATCAAAGAAAAACTTAACACCATTTGCACTTGTGAAAATTAAATCCGTATAAAAATCAATCCGCTTTATCTTCTCATCAACTTCATCCCACGAATCCGGTTCAGTTATCTCAATTGTCGGAAAAAACACGGGAACAAATCCAGACCTTGTGAGATGTTCCGCGAATTCCTTTGCTTGCGATTTTGCTCTCGTTATCAAAACCTTCATTTCAAGAGCTTGACTTTCTTATCTCGTCAAGTATCTTTGCCCCGCCCTGCTCAAGCAATTTCTCAGCAAGTTCAAAACCGACCTCTTCAATATCACCCGAAACTTCCCTCTCAATTGAATCGCGAACCAGGAAAGTCCCATCAAGATTGCTCACCATCGCGGAAAGTTTAATTTTCCCATCTTTTAAAGTAGCAAAAGCACCAATTGGAATTTGACAACCACCTTCAAGATGTTTTAAAAGCGCTCGCTCAGCTCTTGTTGCAAATTCCGTCTCAAGATGATTTATCCTTCTGACCATTTCAAAAATTTTTTCATCTCTTTCCCTAACCTCAACTGCTATTGCTCCCTGACCGACTGCGGGCAAAATTACATCGGTTGATATAATTTCAGAAATTCTATTTGAGTAATTCATTCTGTTAACCCCGGCAAAAGCAAGCACCATCCCATCCCAGTTTGATTCATCAAATTTTTTAAATCTTGTGTCAATGTTTCCACGAAGATCAACGAATTTAAAATCGGGTCTGAAATAAAGAAGTTGCGCTCTCCTTCTCAAACTTCCCGTCGCTATCGTCGCATCTTTCGGAAGTTCGGCAAGTTTCAAATTGTTTTTAGAAATTAACACATCCCGCACATCTTCTCTCTCCATAACCGCACCAATTATCAAACCATCGGGCAATTTTGTCGGAAGATCTTTTAAACTATGCACAGCCAGATCAATTTCACCATTTAAAAGCTCAATCTCAATTTCACGTGTGAAAATACCTTTATCACCAATTTTTGAAAGCGGGGAATCAAGAATTTTATCACCCTTTGTCTTTATTATTCTAATTTCAAATTCAAGATCAGGGAAATTTTCAGCAAGCTTTCTCTTCACAAATTCCGTCTGCCACAGGGCAAGTTTGCTTCCTCGTGTCCCGATAATTATTTTTTCCATCGGAAATTAAAATTTACTTTTGCTCAAGCCCGAATAACTCCCGCACAAATTGAATAAACTTTATACGCTCCGACTCCGGCTTCCCATTTGACGACTCACGAATGCTAACCGTTGGAGTGTGAAGAAGTTTATTTACAATAGACCTTGTTAAAGCATCAACCTTTTGAAAATCTTCAGGCGAAAATTTATTTCTATATTTTTCAACCTCCGCCCGACGTATCTCCTCAAATCTCTCACGCAATAACTTTATAGTCGGCGCAACCTGATGTGCATCATACCACTTTATCAAATTTCTCAACTCTTCATCAATTATCCTCTGAACCTTGGGAATCTCGCTTAATCTACGCTCATAATTTGCTTTGGCGATCGCCTCAAGCGAATCTATGTCCTCAAGAAAAACATTTTCAATTTCTTTAACCTTTGGCTCAACATTTCTCGGAACACCGATATCAATGATAAGAATTGGCTTATTCCCCCTCTTTGCCATCGCTGATTTAACCTGTGAAAAATTCAAAATGTAATCATTAACCGCAACAGAACTTATAACTATGTCAACTTCAACGAGTTTATCCTGAATCTCATCAAGTTTCACAACCTTGCTGTTAAATTCCGACGCAAGTTTCTCAGCTCTTTCAATTGTTCTGTTTGCGATGTAAAGTTCGCCTATCCCCCGGGATACAAGATGCTTTGCCGTAAGCTCGGCTGTTTCTCCAGCTCCAATTAACAATCCCTTTTTCTTTGATATGTCTGCAAAAATTTTCTCCGCAAGTTCAACAGCTGCATAACTGACCGAAACAGCACCTTCACTGATTGATGTTTCAGTTTTCGCCCTCTTGCCAGTCCTGAAAGCTGTGTGAAAAACCTCGTGAAGAAGCGTCCCCACAACTCCACACTTAACCGCAACCTCATAAGCATCTTTCACCTGCCCGAGAATCTGAACATCACCGATAAGCATTGAATCAATCCCTGACGCAACTTCAAGAAGATGCCTTACAGCATCATAAGAACGCATTATGTAAAAATGCGAGTGTTTTACAATTCCCTCGGCTTGTTTCCCCGAAATCAAAAAATTAATTATATCCTCATATCTTACACTTTCGTCTTTGATAACACCGTAAAGTTCTGTTCTATTGCAAGTTGAAAGTAAAACACCCTCTTTTAAAAAAAGTTTAACTAACTCGGGTAAAACCCCTTCAATTTCATCAAGTGTATAATAAAGTTTTTCCCTTACTTCAACACTCGCAGTTTTATGGTTCAATCCAATTAAAAGTAAATCCATACATCGCTCAAAGTTAATTATCAATAAAATCTGTGAAAACCGGACAGAGCATTGGCAAAAGCCATAAGTATAAAAGCAAGTATAAAACCAACTATTGACATCAAAGCTGTCTTTTTCCCCGTCAAACTTGCTATCTTTCTAATCCCAAGACCACCTGCGTAAATAATCCAGATTATAAAAGTCCCGACAAGCTTCGCATCTGTATAAGAGAAATTTTTAAATGCTCTTGGCAACCAGATAAAACCAACAATTATAACAAAAGTTAAAGCGACAAAACCAACAACAGCTGATTTATACATCATTGACTCAATCGTTTCAAGATTTGGCAAATTTCTATAAACAGCATCAAATGTTTTCGTTCTCAACTTATGATAAAGCATAATGTAAAGAAGTCCATATATCGCCGAAAGTGCAAAAGCAGAATATCCAACAAGAGCTGATGTAACATGTAACGCAAGCAATTCATTTTTCAAAACATCATGTTCAAAACCATAGATATCTCTTGAAAAAATCCCCGCTACAAGAACAAGAAAAGAAGATATCAAAGTTGCAAAAAAACCCGTGTTCTTAATTTTTGTCATTGCCTCAATCAAGATATAAGCAAGTGAAAGTGAAAATCCGAGGACACACAAAAGCTCAAAAATTGAAGTAACAGGTGGATGTTTAAGCTCAGCGGTTCTTATGAGAAGATAAACGAAATGAAAAGCTAATGTGAAAACGAGAAATTTTGTTTTAAGTTTCTTCGCAAGCGGATCATCTTTGAAAAATGCCCTTCCGTATAGCCAGCTCGTCACTATGTATAAGATTGGAAGAACGAACTTTAAAATTTTTAATACCAAAAATTCCACTTCATCTTGCGCTTATTTTTTTCAAATTTAAATATAACGCCCACAAAAAATCAAAACAAATCTTCCTCAACTTCTTATTTTAATTGGAACTTTGCTTGAAAAACTTTAATTTTCAATTAGAACCAGAGCAAATTAAAAAACTCAACGGAGGTGCTATAATGATGAAATTAATCCATCTCGCCCTTTCGCTTCTGTTTTTCCTGGGCAACATCACTTTTGCTCAAGATTTCTTAAACGAAAAAGTTAAATTCTT
>CAZQJI010000071.1:0-10106 GCA_964593475.1 uncultured Bacteroidota bacterium
TAATAAAAAAATTTTGCGGAGAGGGAGGGATTCGAACCCTCGGTACCGCTTTTGGCGGTACAACCGCTTAGCAGGCGGCTCCCTTCGGCCACTCGGGCACCTCTCCGTCTTTTCTATGCTAATATACTAAATAAATTCATTGAAGTCAAAAAGTTCCCAATCCAAACCCAACAAGGTTTGAAATTTGAAATCTGATTTTTTATCTTTACAACATCAAAAACGAACATCTTTATTTTGAAGTGAAAAAAATTTTGAAAAATTCGCTCGCTTTGATTTTTCTCTTCGCAAATCTTCAATCACAGGACCTGAATCTGAAAAACAGAAACTATTTCTGCATCTCCGCAGGAATTGGGGCTGACTATGTAAATTTTCCCGATGTTGTTGACTACATAACTTCAATCAGTGGCAAAAAAATAAACGAATTTGACGGCGCACTTGAACTCTGGATTTCACCCGAGCTCAAAATTGAAAAGAACACATCCGTAAAACTTGAATATTCCTACATAACAAAACAATACAATGTTGAAGAAACATCAACAGGTGAATCTTTGCTCTACAACTTCACATATCAAATCCATTCTCCAACACTATGCATCAATTATCTCCTTTTTCAAGAAAACGAAATTTACATTGTGAAATTTGGCGCTGGCATTGGACTTGTAAGAGGTTATTTCAAACAATCCCTCCCGCTTTCGCTCAAAGAAATAACCTATATCTCAAATGGTGGAATTTTAAAACTTGAAGCGATTTTTTCATCACGACTTGATGGGAAAGTTTATGTGCACCTCGCAACAGATTTAAAGTTAAGTTTATCAAGCGAAGCAAAGGACGAGAATGGAAATAAATTAATAATTCGCAAACCATTTGGTGAAGATAGAAATTTGAGATTAAATTTTATCGGACTTGCAATTCGTGCAGGGTTTAGTTATTATTTTTAAAACAAAACTTTGATATCCAATGAATTATATTGAGAGCATACTTCTGGCGATCTTGCAGGGCTTGACGGAATTTCTTCCGATAAGCAGTTCGGGGCATCTTGTTCTTGCGGAACATCTTTTGGGGGTGAAGAAAAGCGGAATTGATTTTGAGGTCTTCGTGCATTTTGGGACAATGTTAAGCGTTGTGTTAATTCTCTGGAAAGATATTTTTGAAATTTTACGCTCTTTCTTTACAAAGATTTTTCAGTTTGAAAAATTAAAAGATAACTTCAAAAGCGACATAAATTTTAAAACCGCAATTCTCATAATCTGGGCTTCAATACCCGCCGGGGTCATCGGCGTAATGTTTGAAGAAAAAATAGAATCCACATTTCAGAATCCAAAGCTGACATCTTTATTTTTGATAGTCACGGGGATAATTCTTTTCTCAACTCGCTTTGCAAAAAATAATCCTGATAAGGATTTTGGTTTCGCATCTTCATTTTTCGTCGGGATAGCTCAGGCGTTTGCAATTCTTCCGGGGATATCAAGGTCTGGAACTACGATAAGCGCCGGGATGATTGCTGGAATAAACGGTGTGAAAAGTGCGAGATTTTCCTTTCTCCTTTCATTACCTGCGATCTTCGGCGCAACACTTTTAAAAACGAAGGAAATCATTGAACTTTCACTCTTTGACAAACTACCGCAGCTTTTGATTTCATCAGCTATCGCCTTCACAACCGGGTACATTGCAATAAAATTTCTTTTGAAGGTAATCTCACGTGGTAATTTTTCATTGTTCGCATATTACTGCGTAATTGTTGGTTTGTTAGGTTTAATTTTTCTAAAATAAAATTTCGGAGCAAAAATGAAAGCATTGCCAATTTTAATCGGCATATTACTTACAATTGTTAACCCACAAGGTAAAGAGAAAGAAAAAGAAGTTGTCGTGATTGAAACGAAATTTGGTAATATTGTGATTGAACTTTTTGAAGATGTTGCGCCAAAACATTCCGAGAATTTCAAAAAACTTGCCCGTGAAGGATTTTACAACGGAACAACATTTCACAGAGTCATACCTGGCTTTGTAATTCAAGGTGGTGATCCACTTTCAAAAGACAACGATAGAAATAACGACGGACGAGGTGGTCCTGGATATACGCTTCCAGCAGAGATAAAAATGCCTCACAAAAAGGGCTTTGTGGGAGCAGCGCGTCAACCTGATAATGTAAATCCAGAAAAAAGATCAAACGGAAGTCAGTTTTATATCTGTCTTGCGGATTTGCCACATCTTGACAACAACTATACCGTTTTTGGGAGAGTTATTGAGGGAATGGATGTGGTTGAAAAAATAGCACAGGTTCCGCGTGATAAAAGAGATAACCCGATTGAAAAAGTTGAGATGAAGAAAGTTTATGTCAAAAAGATCAAAGTAAAGTAAAACAAAACCGGAGGTGTTATGGCTCAGGTTGCTGAAATCCAAAAAGAGGTTAAATTTGAAGCCAAGCTTGGTCTTTTTGATGCAACTATGATAGTTATGGGGTCAATGATTGGTTCCGGAATTTTCATCGCTCCGTCAATTATGGCTGGTTATATGCCTGTTCCTCAATTTTTAATTCTACTCTGGGTTATCGGTGGGATCTTAACAGCTTTTGGGGCGCTTGCTTATGGTGAACTTGCGGGAATGATGCCGAAGGCGGGTGGACAATATGTTTTCCTGCGTGAAGCTTATAACCCATTGCTCGGTTTTCTCTACGGCTGGACACTTTTCTTCGTAATCCAAAGTGGCTTTATAGCTGCAGTTGCAATTGCATTTGCAAAATATCTCGGCGTCTTTATACCAGCTCTATCAGAAAACAATGTGATTTTGAGTTTAAATATATTTGGATGGAATTATACACTTAACAGCGCTCAAATCGTCGGGATCTTCGTCATAGCAATTTTAACATGTATAAATTGCTTTGGGGTTGTATTTGGAGCTTTTGTTCAAAATTTATTCACCGTCTCAAAAATTGCTGCCATTGCGTTGCTTGTTTTCGTTGCGTTTGCAATTGGAAAAGGAAACTGGTCAAACTTTTTTGAAAGCTTCTCAATTGATAAATTTAAACCGATTGCACCGCCCGAAGCTATATCAATGGGATTTTTAGCAGCTTTTGCTGTTGCAATGTCAAAAGCACTGTTTGCTTACGATGCCTGGAACTCTGTGACATTTGCTGCTGAAGAAGTTAAAAATCCACACAAAACAGTCCCACGCTCGCTCGTGCTTGGAACAATTGGTGTTATGATCGTCTATGTCCTTGCAAACCTGGCTTACCTTTACATAATCCCAATAAAAGAAATGGCTCTTATCCCGGACAATAGAGTTGCAGCAGCTGTTGCCGAAAAAATTTTCGGCGTGATAGGTGCTCAATTAATCGCAATTGCGATTATGATTTCAACATTTGGATGCGATAATGGTATGATACTTGCAGCCCCGAGAGTTTATTACGCTATGGCAAAGGATGGTTTATTCTTCAAGGGAGCTGGAAAACTTCACCCGAAATATAAAACGCCCGTAAATTCACTTATTCTTCAAGGGATATGGTCAAGCGTCCTGACTTTAAGCGGAACTTATTCAGCACTTTTAACATATACCGCTTTCACATCGCTTTTATTTAATGTCTTAACAGTTATCGGTCTTTTCATTTTGAGGAAGAAATATCCCGATCGTGAAAGACCATACAAAGCCTGGGGCTATCCTGTAATCCCGATTATTTACATTCTCGTTGCAGTATTTTTCATAATTTATATCATTGTTGGCGATCCGAGAAGTTCAGGGTTTGGACTTTTGCTTGTGTTAATTGGCATTCCAGCTTATCTATACTGGTCAAGGACAAAAAATAATGCTTTGTGATAAATGGAAAAGGAAAAACTTGATTTTGACACACTGCGACTTGCCGTAAAACATAAAAAATTTTCACCTGTTTATATTTTTTACGGAAACGAGGAATTTTTAATTGAAGAATCAATCAAAGCAATTGTTGAAAATGCGATTGAAGAAGGATTTAAAGAGTTCAACTTTAATGTCGTCTACGGTGGTGAAATTGATGTGCAAAATCTTATCTCGCTTTTGCTTCTTTTTCCGGTGATGAGCCAGAAAAGAGTTGTGGTTATGCGAAACTCCGAAAAATTTCTGAATAAAATTTCAAGAGTGAAAAAGGAAAAGGATTCCGAAATTTTCATAAACTATCTCAAAAAACCAAACCCGGATACAATTTTCATAATTGTTTTAAATGAACCAGATTTTGAGAAGGAAATTTATAAAAAACTTTTTGAACTCGCTATCATCGTTGAACTCAAAGCACCTTACGATTGGCAAATCCCAAGCTGGATCGCAAAAAGGGTCAAGGAGCGAGGGGAAATTCCACCATGGAAAGGGAAAGAGATAACAAGTGAAGCATGTAAACTTCTTCAAGCTTATGTCGGGAATTCACTTCGCGATCTTGACAATGAGATAACCAAACTTTTCATATTCACCGGCGATAAAAGGAAAATTGATGTTGAAGATGTAAAGCAAGCGGTTGGGTTATCGCGAACATTTACGGTTTTTGATCTTCAAAGGGCGATCGGGGAAAAAAATCTAAATCTTGCAATCACCATAGTTGAACGAATGCTTCAGGCAGGGGAATTCCCGCCGGTAATTCTGACAATGTTGACAAGATACTTTACAATGCTCTGGAAACTTCACGAACTCCGAAAGACAGAAAAAGACCCAAAAAAGCTTGCAACTTCACTTCAACTGAGTCAATATCACATCAGGGAATATCTCTATCAACTTGAAAAGTTCAAAGAGAGTGAAATTAAAAATGCCTTCAAATTTTTAATTGAGGCAGATGAATTGATCAAGACAAGCCCCGTTGACGACAAAATTGTGTTAAGTCAGATGGTTTATAAAATCATAATGCAAAATTCAAATTAACTTCAATATCCGGCGATTTTATCAACCACATTCAGCATTTGTTTGCCATCAATGTATCTTTTGAAATTTTCAATGAAGATATTTGTTGGCTCTTCCCAATAGTTCGGGAATAGACCTGCGATGTGTGGAGTTATCAAAACATTTTCCATTTCCCATAGTGGTGAGTCCTGGGGCAGAGGTTCTTCTTCAAAAACATCAAGCCCTGCCCCGCGAATTTTTCCTTCTCTCAAAGCATTTATCAAAGCCATTTCATCAACGACAGCACCGCGCCCGATGTTGAAAAAATATGGTCTTTTGCTCATCAAATTAAATTCCCTCTCGCCTATCAAATGATAGGTCTCATCAGTTAAAGGCAAAACAACAACTATGAAATCTGAATTCTCAAGCAAATGCTGAATCTCATCCTTCGTCACAACTTCATCAACAAAGTCAACACTTGTCTTCGTCCTTTTCATTCCGATAACATACATTCCAAATGCCTTTGAAACACGCGCAATTTGTCTGCCTATGTTCCCAAGTCCGAGAATTCCAATCGTCTTACCGTTAAGAAGTTCAAACTCTCTTGCAACCTGTTTATCCCATCGCTTTTGCTTCTGATTCTCGTAAATTTTATCAAATTTTCTCGTCAAAGTTAAAATCATTCCAAATAAAAATTCGCTCATGTGAAACTGGTGAATTCCTTTTGAAGAAGTTACAATTATGTCGCTATTGACAATTTCAGGATACAAAATCATGTCAACCCCGGCATAGCCGAGATGAACCCAGCGAAGATTTTTTGCCCTTAAAATATGTCTTCTTTCAAAATCTCCAAAAATTATCTCAACATCGCCGATCACATCATCAATCTTGCTTTTTTCAGGATCAAAAACAACCTCCGCTTTATCCCCGATTTGAGAAATAATTTTTTCAACCCTTGATGAACCAATTCTATGAGTTATTAAAACTTTTTTCTTCATCCGGACTTAAACTTTTTTGGAACGAAATCACTGCTATGACCGGGGAAAAATTTTGACGCCGGGTCAATGAAATTCTTTGCGGAATTTACAGCAATTGCTGCCTCACCGAATCCAGTTGTTATCAATTTCAATTTCCCTGTATAATTGACTATATCGCCAGCTGCATAAACCCCGGGTATATTCGTCTCCATTTTTGAACTTACTTTTATAGCGTTTTTATCAATTTCAAGTCCCCAATTTTGTATGAACTCAAGATTTGCCAGAAAGCCAAGACAAAGGATAATATGTTGAACATCAAGATAAGTTTCGTCTCCAGTTCTGTTATCAAAAATCGTCGCGCCTTCAACATGTTCATAGCCATGGACACGCTTAAGCTCATAAAATGTTTTAACTTCAACTGATGAATTGAAAAGTTTTTTCAAACTATCCTCATGTGCTTTAAAAACATCACGTCTGTGGATTAAAGTTATATTTTTCGCTATACCTTCAAGATTTAAAGCCCAATCAACCGCTGAATCACCGCCACCTACAATTAATATGTTTTTGTCTTTGAAAATTGATTTATCTTTTACGACATAGTGAATTCCACGCCCTTCAAGTTTCTGGACATCAGGAATATCAAGCTTTCTCGGGACAAATGCGCCAATTCCAAGTGTTAAAACAACAGTTTTAGAAAAATGAACATTTCCATTTTCAGATGTAAGTTTAAAAATTTTTTCATTTTCAATTTGTTCAAGTTTGATAATTTTTTCATTCAAGCAAATTTCCGGGTTATATTGAAGCGCCTGGGATATGAGATTCTGCGCAAGATCTTTCGCAAGTATTTTTGTGAAGCCGGCGACATCGTAAATATATTTTTCGGGATAAAGCGCTGTAAGCTGTCCACCAAGTTGTGGAAGAGCATCAATTAATTTTGCTTTCATATCTCTTAAACCAGCATAGTAAGTGGCATAAAGACCAACAGGTCCTGCTCCAACGATTGTTATGTCAAAAACTTCGTTTTTCATCTCGGATTTGTCGGTCTTAAAATTAAATGACTTAACATTGCTCTTTCCGGAAGTGTGGCAATTAAAAGCGCAGTTTGTGCGACATCTTCCGGCTTCAAAACTTTATCTCTTGCAGGTGGGTTTGAACCCGCGACATTTGAGAAGTTTGTATCAACGGAGCCAGGGCAAAGCGATGCAACACGTATGTTAAATTCCCTTACCTCGTGCATTATTGATTCTGTAAATCCATTTACAGCCCACTTAGTCGCTGAATAAACAGCCATATTTTTAACACCAAGCGTCCCGGCAATTGAAGAAATGTTTATTATCACCCCGGAATTTTGCTTCATCATATAAGGCAAAACATATTTAGTGAAAAGAAAGACACCGCGAAAATTAACCGCAACCATGCTGTCAAATTCCTCGGTTGTAAGCTCAAGAACCGGTTTATAAATCCCGAATCCCGCATTATTCACAAGGATATCAATTCGTCCAAATTTATCAGCCGTTCCCTGAACAACCTTTTTAACATCTTCTTCTCTTGAAACATCACCCTTAAAAATTATACATTCGCCGCCGGACAATTCAATTTCGGTTTTAAGCTTCTTTAAATCTTCTTCTGTTCTTGCAACGGCAGAGATTTTCGCCCCTTCTTTTGAAAATAAAAGTGCTATCGCCTTCCCGATCCCTCTGCTTGCTCCTGTTACAATTGCAACTTTGTCTTTCAAAATCATATTTTATCCAGATTTATTTTTTAAGTTAAATCCTCACTTATCAAGTGCATAAATTCATCTCTCGTCTTGGCATCTTCAACAAAAATTCCATGCATTGCGCTTGTCGTTGCGACAGAATTCTGTTTTTCAACCCCGCGCATTATCATACATAAATGCTTTGCTTCAATCACAACAGCAACTCCCTTCGGATTTAAATATTCGTTCAATGTATCCGCAATTTGTTGCGTTAATCTTTCCTGAACCTGAAGACGCCTGCTGAAGACCTCAACGATTCTGGGGATTTTGCTCAAACCAACAATTTTCCCATTTGGAATATATGCTATGTGAACCTTTCCATAGAAAGGCAAAAGATGATGTTCGCACAAGCTGAAGAAATCAATGTTTTTTACGACAACCATTTCATTATATTTTTCATTGAAAACTGCTCCGTTGAGAACTTTTTCAATATCTTCACGATAACCTTTGGTGAGATATTGATATGCCTTTGCAACTCGTATCGGCGTTTTTTTGAGCCCCTCGCGTTCGGGGTCTTCGCCAAGTTCTATCAAAAGCTCCCTTATCAAACCAGCCATCTTTTCAAGATCAGGTTCAACTTGAACCAATTTTTCATTTCTATTTTCTCCCGCCATTTTTTGTCCTCCGGATGTTTTTTGTTTTCTAATTAAAACAAGCACAAATTTTTTTATGTTTCAATCTTTGAAAACTTTTTTCTCAATTTTAAAATTTATAAATTCTCTTTGCAACTTAAAAACAAAACTAATGGGGTGATTTTTATGACACCGATAATCATCGCTTTGATAATCTCCGCCGGTATATCAATTTACGGCTTTATAACTGGGAAAACAAAACAAACGATTCCGATCTCAATATCCGTCTTAATAATCGGACTATTATTTGCATCTATTGTCACAATCCCAGCAGGTCATGTTGGGGTGCTAACACTATTTGGAAAAGTTGACCCAGAGGAGCTACCGGAAGGATTACATTTGATAAACCCTTTAAAATCGCTCCATGTTATGTCAATAAGAACACAAGAGATTTTTGAACACGCAGATGTGCCGAGCAAAGAAGGATTAAGTGTTGGACTTGAAGTTTCACTTTTATATCACATTGAACCCACAATGGCAAGCGATATTTACAGAACACTTGGAGAAAATTATGACGCTGTGCTTATCATCCCGATGTTAAGATCTGCAATAAGAAATGTAACCGTTTATCACGAAGCAAAAGAATTATACACATCCGGAAGAGAGGTCATAGCAGGACAAATTTTCAACGAACTTGATAAAGCCCTCAAATCAAGAGGGATAATCGTTGAAGCAGTTCTTTTGAGAAAAATAGTTCTGCCAGAACAGGTTCAACAGGCAATTAACAATAAACTTGCAGCAGAACAGGAAGCGGAGCGAATGAAATTTGTCATTTTAAAAGAAGAACAGGAAGCAAGGAGGAAAAGAATTGAGGCACAGGGAATTGCCGACTTCCAGAAGATAGTTCGCCAGGGAATTGATGAAAGATTGTTAAAATGGAAAGCGCTTGAAACTGTAAATGAACTTGCTAAATCCCCAAACGCAAAGTTCATAATTCTCGGCGATAAATCCGGGCTTCCGATCATTGTTCAACCCTAATTAATTTTGGAGGTTTAAAGATGACAGAAGCAATTTTGATTATGGCGCTCGTGTTTATGTTAACGATTTCCGCCATTTTGATTTTAACTTTTCGGAACAATCAGAAACTTCAAGAAATGTGGAAAGGAGAAGTTTCAAACCTTCGCCTTGAATTTATGCAACAACTTCAAGGAACAGTGCAAAACATAAATTCACAAATTCAAAGCGTCACAAATCAAGTCAATGCAACAACCACACAACTAAATCAAAAACTTGACAACAGCATTTTTTCTCTGTCAACACAAGTCACTCAGGCGATATCCGATATGATAAAGGTAGTCAATGCCAATCTTCAAAATGTCACACAGCAGGTTGGACAATCAACAGGTCAGGTCAATCAACGACTTGACAACGCTGCAAGAATTATATCTGACCTTCAAAAACAAATTGGTGAATTAAGCGAAAAATCTGAATCAATAAAGAACATAGGTCAGAGCATATCACGACTTGAAGATCTTTTTAAAGTCCAGCAATTCAGAGGTGGATTGGGCGAGATTATGCTTGAAAAAATGATAACCGAGATTCTGCCAAGTGAACATTATCAGTTTCAATATCAATTCAGAAACGGGAAAAGGGTAGATGCGATTGTGAAAATGAGCGATAGAATTCTTCCGATCGATTCAAAATTTCCGCTTGATAATTATAAAAAGATGATTGAAGCAAAAGATGAAAACGAAAGAAAGAAGATAAGAGCGGAATTTATAAAAGATGTGAAAAAAAGAGCTGATGAAATCGCCCAATCATATATTCAGCCGGATGAAAATACCTTTGATTTTGCCATAATGTATATCCCGGCGGAAGCGATATACTACGAAATCATAACAGATAGCGAGATTTGGGGATATATGATCGGGAAAAAAGTCATACCAACATCACCAAGTGTTTTATATG
>CAZQJI010000072.1:0-10100 GCA_964593475.1 uncultured Bacteroidota bacterium
GTAATCTCTTGCGTCGTGTTTGAAATTTTGTCTGTAGAAAATTTTGCTTACTTCATCTTCCATCTTGCTGAGTTCAGATGCTGCTTCTTTAAATTTTTTATATTCAATCAACCTTCTGACAAGTTCAGCCCGTGGATCTTCTTCCTCTTCTTCATCCCCTGTTTCAGGTTTCGGAAGCAACATCTTTGCCTTTATCTGCATCAATGTTGAAGCCATAACTATAAATTCGCTTGCAATTTCAAGGTCAAGCATCTGCATAAGATGGATGTATTCAAGAAAATCTTTCGTTATTTTGGCAATCGGTATATCGTAAATGTTAAGTTCATCTCTTTTCACGAAAAAGAGCAGAAGATCAAGCGGACCTTCAAAATACGGTAATTTGACTTTATATTTCATCCTTTGAGATTTTAATTGTTTTTATCCGAGTTTCATCGCTTGATGTACATCGTCCATGGTTTTTCGTGCAACTTCTCTGGCTTTTTCTTCACCGGCAAGAAGTATCTTTTTGACCTTATCTTTATGTGCTTCAAAATAATTTCTTTTCTCATGTATTGGTTTTAAAAATTCAATTATTTTCTCGGCACATCTTGATTTGCATTCAACACATCCAAGTTGACCGGATTCGCAACCTTTTCTTATTTCGGGGACTTCGTCAGGATTAAATTTTTTATGGTATGTGAAGACAAGACATATATCGGGTCTTCCGGGGTCACCTTTATAAATTTTCTGCGGGTCTGTAAACGCTTTTTTCATTTTCTTTTTTATCTCATCCGGTGGATCGGAGATTAAAATTGTATTCCCAAGTGATTTGCTCATCCTTTTCCCGTCAAGCCCGGGAAGTCGCGCAAATTCCGTAAGTAGTGGTTCAGGTTCGGGGAAAACGGGAGCATAAACTTGATTAAATTTTTTTGCTATATCTCGCGTTATCTCCACATGGGGAAGCTGGTCTTCACCCACGGGGACAAGCTCACCTTTGTAAAGCAAAATATCAGCTGCCTGAAGAACAGGATAGCCCAGATGTCCATAAGTTATATTGTCAAGTTGTAGATCACGAACCTGTTCTTTCAAGGTTGGATTTCTTTCAAGTCGTGAGACAGTTATAAGCATTGAGAAAATAAGGTGAAGTTCAGCGTGTTCTTTGATTTGTGATTGTCGGAAAACAGGGCTTATCTCCGGGTCAACTCCGGAAGCAAGCCAATCAATTAGCATTTCTATTGAATTTTCGTAAATTCCGGATGTATCAATATTCGTTGTCAGGGCATGATAATCTGCGATCAGGAAAAAGCAATTGTGTTCTTTTTGAAGTTTAACCCAGTTTTCAAGGACTCCGACAAGATGCCCGAGGTGTAATTTTCCGGTTGGTCTCATTCCGCTTAAAACAACTTTTCTCTCCATCTACCGGATGATTTTGTTTTGAAATTTTTTAAAATTTAGAAAAAAGAAAGCAAAAAATAAAAAACAAGTTTGGGGAGTTTGTTTTCGGGTTAACAATTTTTTAAATTTACCTCAAACTTGAATATAAACAAATTACAGAGGTGGAAGATGAAAAAGATCATATTATTAACCTTGATTGCGGTTTTATATTTTCAACTTCTTCATTCTCAGGAAGTCACGCTCAGGTTTCAACCTCAAAAAGGACAAACTTTTACATATTCTCTTTTAAGCGAGGGGACGGTGACACAATCTGCGATGGGAATGGAACAGGTTGTGAGTTCAAAAACCGAAGCAAGATATTCATATTTTATTCAGAATGTCACACCGGATGGAAATGTTGAACTTATTGTCTCGGTTGACACAGTTAAGACAAAAGTTAAAACTCCGATGCCCGGGCTTGATACAACGCTTGTTTTACCACTTGGGTTTAGATTTAAACAGATTCTTGATAAGTATGGTAAATCAGTGAGTTTTGAAATTATTGAGTCAAAAGAGGTTCAACTCCCCGGGGGAATGAGCCGAAGAATTGACAAAAGAAATTACAGCCATTCAGTTGTGTTCCCGGAGAAAAGCGTCAAAGTTGGCGATTCGTGGGACTTTGCTTATACTGATACAACTGCTGGTGATGAAGGTAAAACGATTGTTAAAACAAGCGGAAAATATGTTTTCAATGGAATTGAGGAAAAAAATGGTGTTAAGTGTGCGAAGTTGAATCTTAATGCGAATTTCTCTCTTTCTGGTCAGGGTGTAATTCAAGGTATGAACTACGGGCTTGAAGGAGATGGGAAAAGCGTTGGGGATCTCTGGGTTGATCTGGGAACCGGACTCGTTGTTCACTCTGAAACCGAAACGGAAATGAATATGGCTATGGGGATAACCGGACAGGTTGAGATGACATTTCCTATGAATCAAAAGTTTAAATCAATCATCAGTTTGCTTGGTGCCGTAAAATGATTTTAAAATTCGCTTGGCAAGTCGTATATCGTCGGTTATTATTCCATCAACGCCGATGGAGAACATCTTTTCAATGTCTTGTGCCTTATTGACTGTGTAGACGAAAATTTTAAATCCGGCGTCGTGAAGTTTCTGGACAAGTTTTTGATTTGTGAATTTAAAGTTATGGATTAAAACAACCGCGCCAAGATTTTTTAGAGTTTTAACCGGATTGAAATAAATTGGATAGTGATATAAAAATCCTGTCGGAATTTCATCTGTTAATTTTCTCACTTTTTTCAAAATTCTCGGGTCAAACGAGCTTATCAGGACATTTTCTGCGAAATTATGCTCATAAATTTTTGCGAGGACTTTTTCTGTGATTTTATCTCTTCCGGGTGAACTTTTTATCTCAATGTTAATTGGGATTTTACCGCTGACAAGGTTTAAGACCTCTTCAAGTGTTGGAATTTTTTCGCCTCTGTATTTCGGGTCAAACCAGCTTCCTGCGTCAAGCTCACGCAAAGACCAGAGGTAGAAGTTTTTAACTTTTCCCGTTCCGTTTGTGGTCCTGTCAACTTTTGTATCGTGAATTACAACGGGGGTTTCATCTTTTGTGAGTCGGACATCAAGCTCAATCATATCAGCTTTTAAACGAATTGCATATCTAAAAGCCGGAAGCGTATTCTCCGGAGCCATTGCTGAGAAACCACGATGTGCGATGATAATTGGCAAATCCGACTTGAAAAATTTTTGAAATATATCAAATGATTTCATCGCAAGATCTCAAGATAAATTGTTTTCAAATACAGTGTTTCAGGAATCTGCAAAATCCACGGGTGATCCTCGGGTTGAAATGTCACATCAATAACTCTCAATCTTTTGCCCGCATCGTTGCTTGCAAATCTTATTGCTTCTTGAAGTATATCAAGCGAGATGTGATAAGCGCACGAGGAAACAATAAGTTTTCCGCCGGGTTCAAGCATTTTGAGTGAGTTTAAAATTAACTTGTGAAAAGCCCATTTAACTCCTTCAGCCCCTTTTTTTGTTTTCGTCATCGCCGGCGGATCAATTATAATTAAATCAAACTTTTCACCCGAATTAGCCATTTGCTCAACCGTTTCAAATGCATCCGCTGTCAGAAATGTTATTTTATCACTAACCTGATTTAACTTTGCGTTTTCTCTCGCAAGGTCTGTTGCGCTTCTATCTGAGTCAACCCCTATCACTTTCGCACCCGCACTGGCGCAGTAAATGCTGAATGCGCCGGAATAACAGAAAAGGTCAAGGACTTTATCACCTTTATGAATTAACTCTTTAACTTTCTTCCGATTGTCCCGCTGGTCAAGGTAAAATCCTGTCTTTTGCCCGTAATGTAAATCAACGACAAATTTTAAACCATTTTCCTCAATTTGGATATATCTCGGGACATGTCCGTAAAGTTCTCCGGATGTTATATCAAGCCCTTCTTCTTTTCGTGATTCCATATCGCTTCGTTCATAAATTCCGGAAATTTTAACTGAATCAGTCAGAATTTTTACTATTTCGTGTTTGAAGTTTTCAATTCCTGCTGTCCTTGTTTGAAGGACTAAATAATTTGCAAATTTGTCAACGATCAACCCCGGAATTTCATCGGCTTCTGCGTGGATGAGGCGAATTGCGTCGGATTTAATTTTAAATTTTTTTCTTCTTTCAATTGCATTTTTAATTTTGGTCCTGAAGAAATCGGCGTTTATTTTTTCATTTTCTCTTGTCAAAATTCTTGCGATGATGTGCGATTTCGGGTTGAAAAATGCTTTGCCGAGGAATTCTCCTGTTGAGCTTTTAACATCAATAATTTGAACAGGTTCATTCTTCACATTTTCAAAGTTCTCAATTTCATCTTTGAAAATCCAGAGGTAAAAGTTTTTGATTTTCTTTTCTTTTCCCTTTTTCAGGACGATTTCCATAAACTTGATTTTTCGGGGTTAGTTTGATATATTTGTAATTGAAAAACGGGGCGTAGCGCAGATGGTTAGCGCGCTTGCCTTGGGAGCAAGAGGTCCCCGGTTCGAGTCCGGGCGCCCCGACTTCAATTATTTTTTTATCAAATTATCAACAGAAATCCCTTCGCCTCCCTTGAATAAAAATAGAAGTGAAATCAAAAAGTATAAACCCGCAAGCTCAAATCTCATATCCGTCATCAAATGTCTATAAACCGCAACAGCCATTGTAAATGCCACGAAAAATGCAGAAAATCTCGTAAATAAACCAATCGCCAGCAAAATACCTCCGACGAATTCAGCAAGCGTGGCACTTAAAGCGAAGACCAAAGGCACCGGAAATCCTATATTTGAAACCGTAGATATAAATTTCCACTCTTTCCCATTTAGAAAATATCCAAGAGCGCCGTTTACCTTTGACAACCCGTGAAAAAACGCAAGCATAAGCCCTGATGCAAAACGAAGCAATGAAAGAGCAATGATTGATGCTTTGGACATTTTTTCCACCTTTTTAGTTTTAAGATAAAATTTTCAAAAGTAAATTTCAATATCATGTTCCCCACCGCAACCACAAGCAGGCAAAAAATTAGATGTTAATTCCTGTCCATCAACTTTAATACGAAAGACATCGCCATGCTTTATGTTAAACTTATACCCACAATTTCGGAAGTTTCTTATGACTTTAACCTCGCTCCATTCATCGGGCAAAATTGGTTTCGTTATTCTCAATCCATTATAATCTGGTTTTATCCCAAGAATATACTCAAAAAATGCCCTGAACATCCACGATGAGGAACTTGTAAGCCAGGTGAACGATGCTTCCCCGAAATGTGAAGAATCTTTGCCACAGATGTATTGCGGATAAACAAAGGGTTCTGCTTTATAACGAGCATCGTTCAGAAATTTTATCGGTAATGTTTTTTGATAAATTTCAAATGCTTTTTTGCCAAATTTATCGCTCATAATTGAAAACGACATAATTGCCCATGCATTCGCCTGCATAAAGAAACTCCCATTTTCTTTTTCACCCGCAACAAATCTTGTGATTATCCCGAGTTTTTCATCCCGCTTTGTATATGATGGGTCAAGCAAGAGAAATCCGTATGATGATTCAAGAAATTCAATCGCCGAATTCAGACATTTTGTTTTTCTCTCTTCATCACAAACATCGCTCAAAACAGCCCAAACCTGCGGTTCAAGGTAAATTTTCCCTTCTTTTGAAAAATAACTTCCAATTCTCTCGCCTTCATCTGTAATCGCTCTTATGAACCATCCCGTCAAATCAAGTTTCTTATATTCTTCCCAGCAAATTTTGTTTATTGCAACTTTCAAGTTCTCTCTTTCAATCCGATATTTTTCAGCATCATTTTTTAAGAACTCGTTTAACCTTATCCACTCGTTCAAAGTGTAAAGTAAAATCATACTTGCAAGTGTTGATTCACCTTTATTATTTCTTCCAGCGAAGTTAAGAGCATCGTTCCAGTCACCGCGCTTTAACAAAACAAGCCCGTTTTCACCCCGTGAATTTAAAACATAGTCAATTGCTTTCTGCAAATGCTCAAAAATTCTTTCTTCTTTTTCATCGTCGTAGTATCTTACTTTTAGGTTTAAAAATTCAAAATCGCCTGTCTCTTTCAGATATTCAAAAGTTGCAATGCAAAGCCACAGCGGGTCATCCGATTGATTTGACTCTTGTGCAAACCCATCAACAGGGTTAAAATTGTGGCATGTGTTTCCATTCTTAAATTGAAATTTAAAAAGGTAAATAAGCCGTTCTTTGCAAATTTCTGGATTTATCGGCAAAATCCCCAGAATTGACTGCAGAGCATCTCTATAACCAACGACATCAAATCCAGAGACATAATTGCTTGCTGAATATCTGTGCCAGTGAAAGCAAATCCAGTTTTGATATTTGTTCCAGAGGTTTACAAAAACATTCAAATTTTTATCGGGAGTTTCAATAAAGATGCCCTTCTCAAAAATTTCATCTTTGTAAAATTCCTTCATCAACTCAAAATCATTTTTCGCATCTTCAAGTTTTATTTTCTCGGATGTTCTATCATTCAGAACCCCGAGAGCAATCGCAATTTCTCTTTCTTCACCGATGTCAATCTCAACATTATGTTGAAAAGCAAATACGGGTTCTCTGCCGTGGGCAATTGATTCAAAGCACCAACCTTCGCTCACTGCTTGAGGTAATTCTATTGTCCCATTCCCGACAAAAGATGATTTTAAGCAGTCAAATGATTCGGGTTTCGGGTCCGACGCAAAAAATACAACTTTATCCCAGTTTTTATCCGCTTCACCATTTGTTTTATCGTTCCAGATTGTTTTCGTTGCGTAAAGATATTTTCCGCTGTTCCAGGTCCTTACGAAGAGTTCGTAAGCATATGGGTCAAGAATTGCCGGCTGTAAATTCCCGAGCGAAAGTTCAACCGCCGAAAAAATTTTTAAATTCTTTTTACCTCCTGATTCATTTTTGATTTTTATGAGCCAGTATTCAAGGTCTTTATCAACCGGGACAAAATAAGTTATTTCTGAGTAAATCTGGTTTTTGACAGCTTCAATCCTCAAATATCCGGGTCCGAAATGCGTTTGCCATTTTTCAAATTTATAACTTTGTGGAAGATTTATACACCATGCTTCTTCTGTGTCGGTATCTTTCAAATAGACAAGCCGGGCAAGTTGTGAATTCATCTTCGGTGTCCATTTGATAATTGAGTTGAATGTCGGATGTTCAAAGAAACTATGACCTGTTCCATTGTAGAGGACAAGTGCGGTATATTTTCCATTCGTCAGGATAATTGACCATTGAGATGGAGGAATGCCGGGATGGGTTATTTCTCCGTCGTTTATGTTAAGATGTGTTTTCATAGCGTATTGCATTTTTTTGTGAATATGTTTAAATTTTAATCGGTTTAAAGTTCTGCGAAGTCGGTATAAAAGTTATTTAATTTTTATAAATTTTTGAAAAGCAATTCTGGTTTGCCAATTTTTGTTAATAAATTTGAATTTGAAAATGGATTTCAGGGATAATTTTGAGGTCAGCGCAAGTTCAAGGGTTTTGGTTGTCCTGCTTTCTATTTTCGTTGGGGTTTTAATTTCAATTTTAATCGCATTTATTTTTTTATGGTTTTTTAATGTGGGGCAGATTGAAGTTTCTTCATTTATTCTTCCTGCAATTATTGGAGTAATTTTGGGGTTTGTTTTTTCATTTTTAAGGTTATCGCTTGAAAAAAGGATGGCTGAAATCGGGAAGTTCTGGCAATCTGCTTTTCAATCCTACGCAAGCGGAATAATTCTGACCGATTTGACGGGGAAAATAAGATATGCAAATGATTACGCTTGTAATTTTCATGGCTATAATTCTGATGAGATCAAGGAGTTCTACATTTTTGATCTTGTAATGCCTGAGTTTATAGAAGTTATTCGTGAGTATATTAAGGATATAGCCGAGAATAAAGGGAAGGAAGTTATTGAAGTTGGCTTCCTTGCAAAAGATGGAAGTGTCAGATATGCCGAACTCGGGGGGCGATTGATAAAGTATGGAAAAAATGAGTTTATACAATTTGTTGAAATTGACACAACAGAGAAGAGAAGATTTGAAGATGAATTAATTGAGGCGGAGCGAAAATACAGAGAACTTTTTGAGAATGCTGTTATCGGAGTTTACAGGTCAACTCCAGATGGGAAAATCATTGATGTCAATCCTGCTTTTGTCAGAATGTTCGGGGCAAAAAATAAGTATGAGATTTTACAAAAAAACGCTTCAGAACTTTACCCAAATCCGGAGGATAGAATTAGATTTATAAGAGCGCTTGAGATTTCCGATTTCATTTCAAATTTTGAAAGCAAATTAAAACGACTTGATGGCAAAGAAATATATGTTCGTGAGCATGTAAGGGCTGTTAGGGATTCGCTTGGAAATGTTGTATTCTATGAAGGGATGATAGAAGATATAACGGAGCAAAAGAATTGGGAAGAGCGACTTAAGGAGTCGGAAGCAAAATATAGAACTCTTGTTGAAAGCTCACTTGTCGGAACATATATATTTCAAGATGGAAGATTTAAGTTTGTAAGTGGGCAACTTGCTTCAATTTTTGGCTTTAGGGACAGTGAGATTCTTGACACGCGGACAATCCTTGAACTTGTTCATCCTGATGATAGGCGAAGGGTTATGGAAAAATTTGCTGAGGGGATAAGCGGGAAAACCCCGGTTTCTAATTTCTCTTTCAGGATTATAAAGAAAACGGGAGAAATAGCGTGGGTTGAAGTTCTTAACAACCTGATAACCTATGAAGGTAAGCCAGCGATACTTGGAACTATGCTTGATATAACCGATAGAGTTAGGGCTGAACAAAGAGACAGACTTTTGTCAAATCTTTTGCTCAACCTCAATGATGCTGTTGTAATAACCGATGAGAATGCAAATATCCTTGAGGTCAATGATGCATTTTGCAAGATAACGGGTTATTCAAAAGATGAAGTCATCGGAAAAAATCCACGAATTTTAAAATCGGGACTTCACGATTTGGAATTTTATAAAAATATGTGGGACTCAATACTAACAAAGGGATATTGGTCTGGTGAAATAATTAACAAAAGAAAAAACGGGGAACTCTATTTTGCGTTTCTTTCAATTTCATCCGTAAAAGATGAAATTCACGGCGTTACATACTATCTTGGAATACAATCCGATATAACGGAAAGAAAAAGAATTGAAGAGCAGATAAGATATCAAGCGAACTTGCTTGAAAATGTAAATGACGCCATCATTGCTGCTGATCTTAATTTCAGGATTACAGCCTGGAACAAAGCAGCTGAAAAAATGTATGGTTATAAAGCTGAAGAGGTTATAGGCAAAGAGATAAGCGAAGTTGTCCCGGTTGAATTTCCAAACTTAACAAGAGAAGAGGTTCGGAAGATACTTCGTGAAAAAGGTTTCTGGCAGGGTGAGGCGATACATTACAATAGATTTGGAGAGAAAATTTATGTCAGCTCATCTCTTTCAATCATTCGTGATTCAAGAGGAAATCCAATAGGAACGGTTGGGATAAATCGTGATATTACGGAGCAGAAAAAGGCTGAAGAAAAATTAAAATTATATGCTGAACAGCTTGAAATCGCAAATGCACAGCTACAGGAGTTGAATAAACTAAAAAGTGAGTTTCTTGCCAACACATCTCATGAGTTGAGAACTCCTTTGAACTCAATCATTGGATTTTTAAATCTCATAAAAGAAGGGCTTTACGAGAATCACGATGAAATGATGAAATTTGTTGATAATGCCTTGATGAGTGCGAAACATCTTTTGAATATAATAAACGACATACTTGACATAGCGAAAATTGAAGCTGGCAAGCTTGAACTTAACATTGAAGATGTTGAGGTCTCAGAACTTTTATATGAGGTCTGGACATTATCCCATGTTCAGGCGGAACAGAAAAAACTTGAGTATAAAGTTATCTACCCTGAAAAACAGGTTTATATCAAAGGCGACAGGAACAGATTGAAACAAATTTTGCTCAATTTGATTGGTAACTCAATTAAATTCACGCATAAAGGCGGGATCACGGTTAAAGCTGAGGTTTTTGAAGATAAAGGATTCTGTCAGTTCAGCGTCATTGATACCGGTATAGGTATAGCCAAGGAGAAACAGGCGAAACTTTTCCAGAAGTTTGTTCAGGCAGATGGAACAACGATGAGAAAATACGGTGGAACCGGGCTTGGACTTGCGATTACAAAAAGTTT